>QNAI01000078.1 GCA_003641745.1 Verrucomicrobiota bacterium
AGAATTATCGGGGAGCAACAAGGCGGGTTCGGGCGATTATAGCGGGCTATCTGAGCCGGAATCCAACACCGTTGCCCGCCGAAAAGACCAGCAGATTTTGTGAGTTATTTTGTTACGGTCCCTAAGTTAAGGCTGGAATAGGAGAATGTGCGGTTTGCTTCAGTTCGAAGGGGTCAAACCTTGATTCACGCATTGACATGCATGATTGCAAGGAATGACCCCGTGGTCGCGTCCATCAGAATCAAGCTTCACTCAAGATCAATCAATTCCATAACTTGGCTTCAGGTTCGGTAGGCGTTAATTACTTTGTGAATGGTGGATCCGATCAGATCGACATGGTGGCTGCGCAGCCCTTCATTCCAGGGGAGGATAACCGTTTGCCGGCAGGCTTCCTCGGCTCGCGGGCAAAGACCTTCCTGATAAACCCATCGGCGGCGGGCGGTCGGCGCATCAAAAGGCCAGCCCGACCGCCCAAAGGTCTTTCGTTCCCGGATCATCTCGTAGAGGTAAAGGGGAATCGGACCCGGATAGCCGTGTTCGGCAGCCAGCCCCTCAGCATTGAGCGCTCGAACCACGGCGTCGGTATCGACCCGGAACGATTCGGGATGAAGGCGAAAGCAGTAGTAAAAGTAGGTCTGCTCACAATCCGGCAAGGTGGATACCGGAGTCACCCCAATTTCACATTCCAGCAGTTTATCGAGCTGAACAGCGGCATCCTGCCGGGCCTTGATACTGATGGGGTACTTTTGAATCTGTGCCAGGCCAACCGCCGCCTGGAGTTCAGTCATATGATAGTTCGGGGCGAGGAAAAAGTGGTCGCGACCCGGTTTGTGCCGCGGCCAGCCTTTGTCAAAACACTCGCGGATCCGACGTCCATAACGCTGGTCTTCATTCGCGATGACCATTCCCCCGTCTCCGGTCGTTATGTGCTTGCTCTGCTGGAAACTGAAACAACCCATATTCCCGATCGTGCCCACCAGTCGACCATGGTACCGGGTCATGTGGGCCTGGGCACAGTCCTCGATGACGAAAAGGTCGTGTCTCCGGGCAATCTCCATGATCGGATCCATATCCACCGGACTGCCGTAGATATGGGTCACCATGATGGCCCGGGTACGGGGTGAAAGATGTTCCTCGATCGCTTTCGGATCGATGTTCTGGGTCGCAGGATCAATATCCACGAACACCGGGATGGCCTGCTGAAAAAGGATGGGGATGACGCTTCCCATATCGGTGACCGGTGAGACGAGTATTTCGTCGCCCGGATCCGGATTCAGGTAGATCATCGCCGTGTGCAGTGCGGCCGTTCCGCTGCTGACCGCAACCGCATGGTCGACATCGTACAGACCGGCAAAGGATTGCTCAAATGCCGTGACCTTGTCACCGTATATATAGGCGAGGCATCCGCTCTCCATCACTTCCTTCACCAAAGCCATTTCTTCCTCACCAACGAGTCGGCCGGAGGCGTTTTTTATGGAGGGCAAGGGATCGGTGATGACCGGTGCCCCGCCGTCAATTGCCAGTTTTTCAGAGCCCGTTGTCATTCCATGTATCCCGAATGAAGACCGTCTGCAGCAAACCGATGGTCAAGGTTTGGGGTTGGCCTTCTCATCCCATTTGAAACGTCTGGTCAATTCTTCGACCGTACACTGGGGCGAACGCATGAACGCCATGGCATCCTGCTCAAAATCCCGGACCTCGGAACAGAGGCGGAGGATGTCTCCTGCATGCTCAATGGGAATGCGCACACACCCCCCCTCATCGCCCATCATCAGGTCGCCCGAATGAACCCGGAGTTTCCCCACTGTAACCGGTGTGTTGACGTGAGTGATGAAAGTCGCCCCATGGCCGGGGGTGGATCCCCAGGCCCAGGTGGGCAGGCCAACCACATTGACTCCGGGCAGGTCCCTTACCGTTCCTTCGATCACCATGGCAACCGCGCCGAACCGCTTGTGCATGGTCGCCATGCCGTCGCCAAAGCTGGCTCCGCGGCCCGGACGCGAATCGACGTCCTTCATGACACAGAAATGAGGCCCGGGGGTTTCCTCCATGAACCCATAATATTCGGCCCAACTGATCCCCGGGGAATCCAGATCCATCGACGTCACCTCGGCGGTGACCGCATACCCGACCACCGGACGTGCGCAGGGCGTCAGGCATCGGATCTCATGGCTGGTGTATTCCTCATTGGGCAGACCCAGCTTTCTGACCATCGCGTTGAAAACGGTTGGTGTATCGAATTCTTTCAGACCTTCTATGATTTCGTCGCTTGCTCGCTGCATGATTCAGTCCTGGCTTTGGTTTTGAAATAATGGGCACTGGAGCGCCAGAGGATCACCTTGTCTTACCCTATTACCGGCTACCCGCACTAGTGGAGCCCAAAATAGGTTCTTTCCGTTCGCCACCTTATGTTACCGTCCGAAGCGGCTGGCCTGCCTGCCCGCCAGCGAGCCACATGATAGGGCGCGCCGTCTTCGACCTAATGCCATTCGAAGGGGTCAAACCTTGATTCCTGCATTGGCATGCACGAATGCAAGGAATGACCCCGTGGCCACATGGTAGGGCGCGACGTCCCTGCCGCGCCGTCTTCGACCCGAAAAAACTTCCCGGGACATCCACTAATCGGAAAAACGGAAAGCATGGAGCTTGGATTGGATTCCGGAGAAGTAAAAGCGGATGATCACCTGGCCGCAATGGACATCGGAGAGCCGCTCTCCTCCCCGCCAGGCGACCGGGACATCCAGACCTGCGGCGATCGGCCGGCAGTCAGATCGTTCAAAACCTGGAATGGGCACCCCAGTTTTGGAGTCGAGAAGTTCGACCTCGATCTGTCCCTGGTCCCCGATCCCGTCAATATTCAGGAGCAATCGTCGTTCGCTCCCTCTCCCAATCTGAATCGGGAGCGTGTCGAGCGTGCCCTCGACCAAGGGGTCGGACAGAGCGGCGAAGGTCCAGGCATGGTTGCGGACGGTGGCGATTCCCACAAACGCCTCGGGGCGACCAAAGATGCCCCCGGTCAGGGCTCTTTTACCTCCCGGCCGGACCATCGTATTGTGATGCCACGGGGATCCGGAGTAGTAGAACCACTTCTCATCGCCCTGGTCAACGAACGCTCCTCCTTGAATGATTCCACTGTCCCAGTTGCCGGCTCCGGAAGGCGGGAGACTGTTTTCTCCGTTCTTGATCCGGTAGAAATTCAATCCGTCGCGGCTGATGGCAAAGGCAGTCGAGTATCGGCCGTCAAAATAGACCGGCGCATATTGGAGTAAATAGACGGAGTCCTCCAGCCGGACACCGCCGCCGTAGACCTGGTCCTCACCGATGCCGCCACCGGCTTCGAAAATCAGCCATCCGCTCCGGACTTTGACGATATGGGGTGGATTTTCGTAGGGGTCGTAATAATCCAGAACATCCTCGAAGCCCTTCCATGGGCCGAGGAGTTCCGCCGAGTAGGACATGCCCAGGGCCCGTCCGGTCAGGTTATAGGCCCGGTGAGTTGATTTATAGCGCCTCTCCGGAAAATCATAGGGGTCCTTATAGCTGGGGCCCGCCCCGTGGTCGGATGTGGGCGCCTGGTCGGTGATGTCTTCCGCCACCGTCCAATGCAATGAATCACCCGAGTAGGCATAGAGGATACGACCTTCCTTTCCGAGTTCTTTCAGGTAGGCCTTGTTGCTGTTGGTGATAAATCCTTTGAACCGCCGGGCCGGGTCGGTCTCGTCGGGATCCTCAAAATACTGGATCCCGTAATAGATGTTATTTTCCTTGTTGCCGCGAAACTCCACCAGGCCGAGATTCTTTCGCTCAAAATGGATGCCATCCAGACTCTCGGCATAACCATTGAAGCCATTGGTGACATCGCCATCTTCAGCCTCCCAGTTTTTTGGTCCCGATCCACCATAGAACATCCGGTAGACCCCGGTCTCAGGTTCGTAACGCACGCCCCCGACGACCCTTGAGCCATCCCAGGCCGACCGATCCGGGTTGGAACCGAAAATTGGACTGCTCGGATGCCGTCGAAATTGGGTGAGCCCGGTGCGAATATTGTGGGCCGCGGAAAATTCCAGCAGATCCAGCACCTGGGTGTATCTGTCCTGCGCCGGATCAATCGAAGCAACCGGCATCCGGCAGAAATAGATGCGGTCCGCCGCCAGCACCAATGTCCCCAGTTCGGAACTGCCCGGCGGCGCGTGCTTTTCCATGGTCGAGTGCTTGCTCAGCCCGTAGAAGGCGCCCCGCCACTCCCGTCGCTCATCGAACCCTTCCCCGAGCCAGCGGGAGAAGTAATTATAGCGACGAGTCGTATCGTTCCACACCGCCCAGGGAATCCCGAAACGATCGGTTCCCAGGACCGGCCGCCACTGCTCCTCATCGGCCAGGAAGACCTCGCTCCACTGGTCCATGCGGGGTTTCCGGTAATTGGAATCACCCTCTTTCCAGTGGCCTTCCCCGGGCGGCAACCGCTTGACCATGATTTCCCTGGATTTGTAGAGGTAATCACGCCGCCAGCCGGCCTCCTCCCTATAGGCATACCCAACGCTCGCCACCCCGTTCCAGCGCTCCCTCATGAACTCCGGGTTGTGCGGGTCCAGGTCAACCATCCCTTCAAACTGATAGGCGACAAGAGGGCGCCCTTGCACCAGGACCATGCTCGGACTGAAGGCATGGGCATAGGCAACCCGCTCCGCGGTGGCAAAGGGGCTGTCCCAACCACCGATTTCAGGGCGAGGTTGTTTCGGCGGCCGCGCCGTCCAGCGTTTCCCGTCCCTGGACTGCGAATAATAGACCTCCCAGCGATGGGCGAAGGCCAGGTGGAGGGTCCCATCGCCGTCGATCTCCAACACCGGGTCCCGGCACCCTTCCTCGATCTGGCGAATCTCGTAGTCTTCATGGTCGGGCGGTTCCGACACCACCGCCCAGCGAGACAACGGGCCCGCCGCTTCGGCGAACTTCCATCCCCCCTCGTACCGCGCCACCACGATGCTGCCCCTCCGGCTGAAAGCCAGCCAGAGACCGCCGTCCGGAGCGACTGCCAAGTCTCCCAGCCGCGCCCCGGCCTCGGCTACTTTTTCAAGAGCCCCACTTCCGAGAGTCGTCTTCCAGCCTGCGCGTTCGGAAACTCTGGTATAACCGTTCTCTTCTCCAACGAAGCACCAGCTGTGAAAAAGCCCCTCTTCCGTCCCCCACACAAGATGGAGGTTGTCGTGAGAATCGATGGCCATGCTGAGACCTTCAGATTCCGCGGATGCGATTCCCAACAACTGGTTCAGGTCCAGTGTCGTTTCGAAATGGCGACCCTCTGACCGGGTCTCCCTGGCCACGGCCAGGTGCGGCCCCGTTTCGCTGTCGAAGCCCACAAACCACGATCCCGCCTTATTGCGAACAATCTGGCGACCATTGGACAATGAAATCGACGCTCCGACTCCGACACTCCCCGCGATAAGGTCCTTGTCGAACTTGGTCTCTCTGAGAGGTTGATCAACAGTTTGAAACGATGCCACCACCGTGAAATGGGCAAACCCAAACGCCAATAGACCGGACACAACACGAATAATCCTCATAGTCTCATAAAATTGGACGGAAATTTTAAAAATACTCGGATCCCAACGGGTATTTTATTATGTAGTGGGAATCATAAGGCCACTGGAAATGAGAATAGGAGAAATACTTTTTCTCGGCCCACTAATCTTCACGAATCACCACTTACCGAGTCGAAGACGACCAGGCTTCACCAGATCGTTACGCCCCGGCATGCATGACCACAAGAGCCCATTCAAGACTGCTGCCGGATTTATTAGTGCGGATTCGTGTAAATTAGTGGGCGTGTCTTCCAATCTTTTGAAACGTTAGGATAATCATAACCGCACTTTGACTGATTCCAGACGGTCAATGCGAACCTGGATGAACCCACCCGGACCCGCCATGTCATCGGATTCGATCCTTGATATATAACTGCTCATGAAAAATACCGCGCTCCAGCCCTCGAAACTGCATCTCCACAAAAATACCGGTCGGTATGTTGCCGATCCGATCGCTGGTCGCCCAAATTCGAGGCGCCCGGCCGATTCCAATAAAGGGCAGCTCGCGGGTGAATATTTCGCGCACCTTGTTCATGCACGCGTCAATGACCTCATCATCGAGGCTGTTTTCCGCCTTCCGAATCAATCCGGTCACTTCATGCATCCACGCCGTATTCCCCGATGACGCATTCCGGTACCAGAAAGGCAGGTTCGGACCGACCGCTCCCATGTGGTTGCCCTGAATCAAGGGATCGATGGGCGGATCCGTTACCTGCACTTGAAAAGTTCCGTTGATCCGGCGGGGGATCAGCATTTCCTGGAGGCCAAAATTCAGGATTGTTTTGACCCCGACCGCCTCCCAATAGTCCTTGACCAGCTGACATAGATCAGCCATCGACCGGCCCTCAAACACATCGATGACCACCTCGAAGGTCGATCCGTCGTGAAACTCACGAAACCCGTCGCCATCACGATCGAGGTAATCAGCCTGATCAAGCAGCAATCGGGCGCGAGTCGGATCGTATTCGGAGTGGAGGGCCGCCGTCTCACTTGAATACCATACGCTCGACGGACTGAAGGAGAAGGCCACCGGCTCCAGCATCCCGAAATTCAGAAGCTCCCCGATCTCCATTCGATTGATTGCATGGGACAATGCCATCCGTACATTCCTCTCCCTGAAGGCGGCACGCACGTTCGGCTCGGGGGCGTCCCAGTTCAGGTAGAGGACGGGCGTGAGTGAATCTTCGGTTCTACGGACGGTGATTCCGACGTCATCCTTCTCCACCTCCGTCAGCATATTATATATACTGACATCACTCAGGCTTTGATCGAAAATATCGGTCTCTCCATTGGAGAACTTGAGCAGGGCCAGATCCGGGTTTCTCACGATCGAAAACTCTATGCGATCCAGATACGGCAGCTGATTACCTTCAGTATCAATTTTCCAGTAGTAGGGATTGCGTTCGAAGACCACCTTCCGACTCTTCGTCCACTCCACTGGGGCGAAGGCGGACAATCGCGGAATATCGGGACTGAACGCCATCTGAGCGGCCGTCGACCTGGATCGGAATTCCCGATAATCGGCCGCTGGATTATATCTCGGATGGAACGGCGCAAGGACATGCCTGGGAGCGGCAAAGTGATCAAAGCACAGCGTTCTCAAGATCATTCCCAACTTCTTGTCGGAAAAGATCCTCAGGGTAAATTCATCGACCTTTTCCATTCCGACGGCCCCCCCCCCACTCGTCCATCGCGATGGGAAAAGCGGATCATTTCTCGCTTCGTCGTCCAAGGTCATATCTTCATACCAGAAAAGAATGTCATCCACGGTGAAAGGTACCCCATCGGACCATCGCGTTCCCTTCCGGAGTTTGAAGATGACACTCCGTCCTTCGTCCGCGAATTCATAGCTTTCGGCAAAATTGACGCGAGGATTTCCCGGACCGTCTCTCGGGTACTCCATTAAATTGTCGTTCAGTGTCTTCTGAATGGTTGACTCTCCGTTGATATCGCTCGGCAATGTTCGGCGCAGGGTTCCACCGTATTTTCCGGTGTTATCTACCGGGGTGATGACGCGAGGGTTGTCCGGTAAACGCGCGGAGACGGGAGGCAATGCCCCGACTGCGACTCGATCGGCCAGAATAGGCGCTTCGACGAAACTGCGGTTTTCCAGTATTTCCGGAGCGATATATTGAGGGGCTGCGGGTGTCTCGGCCCGGTCGGGCCCGGCCGCGGTAATCTCTTCACTCGGCACCTCCTTTCGAGAGGGAACGCATCCGGCGAACCCTGAAAGGCCAATCAGAATCAACGCATAAGAACACCGAACTCCTGAAACACCATGTGACATGAACTTTTTCCTGAACTCCACTCATCGACCAAAGGCCACCTGGAAACCAATCAATGGCGACGGGCGACAAAGGATTCCTTTTGGGGTGAGCGCAATGGGGCAACTGAAGCTATAACGCTATATCCAGTCAACCTCTTTCTCCTGGAATTCGGTCACACGACTGGAAATCCAACTGAATGCCCCGATTTCAACTCCGGGCGCACGGCTCCGCAGTGGAAGCTTCGGCATTTCAGTTCAGCGATCTGCCAAAGAGGGTGATTTCAAGAACCCGGAACCTTCCACGGGCCGCCCGGCGGCATGTCGACATAGGTCTCCAGTTTCGGGTAATCCGGCCACGGATCTCCCGTGGCCTGCTGCCACAACCTGAGATCGGTCTGCATCGCGGCCAGGATATTGCAACAGTCGGGATCGGAAACCCGGTTGACCGATTCCATCGGGTCATGCTTGAGATCGTAAAGTTCCACCGGTCCGTCGAGGTCGGCGACGTATTTCCAGCGATCGGTCAACCAGCCGCGGAGCGGCACCGGGCGCTCTCCCCAATTGGCGGCGTGGTATTCCAGCGCAATCCCGGTATGGCCCGATCCGCCGCCGCCATCCATCGCCGGACGAAGATCCATGCCCTGGAGCGAAGGAGGCACCTTGTGACCACACCAGCGCAGGATGGTTGGAAGCAGGTCCACATGGGACACCAAAGCATCGGAGATGAAACCGCCTTTCCTGTTGCCTGGTGAAGAAATGAGCAGCGGAATCCTCATCAGTTCCTCGTAAAAGGCAGCTCCCTTATGGATCATCCCGTGGTCACCCAACATCTCACCGTGGTCGGAGGTGAAAATGAAGAGTGTGTTGTCGAATTGGTCGGTATCGATGAGCGCATCCAGAATGATCCCGACAAGATGGTCCACATACGCGACCGCCCCCAGATAACCCGCCCGGATGCGGCGGTGGTCCGCCTCACTGGTGTCAGCGGTTGACTTCATCTGCCAGTCAGCCGCCCGCTTCGCCATAACCCCGGCCGCGGCCGCATCATCGGCATGGTGGGGCAACGTCACTTCCGATGGCGAAATCAGGGTATCAAATGGTCGGGGTGAAACAAAAGGGGGGTGCGGCTCATGGCAGGAAGTGACCAGGCAAAATGGAGCATCGGTGCTCCTTCTGGAGTGCACAAAACGAGATGCGGCCCGGACATCACGGGCCGAGGTATGGAAGGCCAGGGGCAGAGAGGATGAGCCCACTTGGGTTCGGGGCTCGTAACGGTCCGGATCACTGTCGAGACCACGTAGTTTCCCACCGATGGTGAGACCCGCTTTCCGGGTGAATTGGAGGATCTCATTTTCCGAGGGATGATCAACTTCGTGATCGCCGGAACGGGTTGCGAACGCTTTGAAACCCCGCCGGTCACCGCCGGTTCCCAGATGCCATTTCCCGGTGTAAGCGCAGTCGTAGCCCAGCGGACTCAGGTAGTCGGCCAGGATCTTGACCCGGGGCGAAAGATGCATGTCTCGAGAGCCGGGTCGCTCCTGGTGATTGGCGATCATGCCGTGGGTGTGCGGATACTGGCCGGAGAGAAGCGAAGCTCTCGCTGGAGAGCACATCGGCAGGGTGCAATATGCCCGCCGGAACAGCGTGCCTCGCTCCGCCAGCCAATCGAGGTGCGGCGTGTAGGCCGCTCCCGATCGCATGCCCGGCATGGTGTCGGCCCGCTGCTGATCACTGACAAACAGGACGATATTGGGGGAATTCAAACGATCCTTCATATCTCAATCGGCCGAAAAGTGAACAGATACTGCTCGAACCCTTGGTGTGGCGACTGAATTGATGGCGCCGAGCGCCAGGCGGTATTGCACCCAACGCCCTTCGAGCAACACGCTGTGATCGCTGCCATCACCGTCCCACCAGGTATCGACGCCCTTGGGTCCCACCCAGGGCTCGTTTTCAACAGCCTCTCTGGTGGATCCGACGCGGACCTGTCCCTTGACCCAGGTCTTGGCCGGGATATCCGCCTCCCAGGTCAAACCCGAGACATGGACATCACCCTCCCGTTGAACCGGTTTCGAGGTGTAGAATTCCTCCGGACCTCGATCGAGTATACTGCCCGGATTGACCAAAGTCGGTCCCCGGCCTCCGATGGTGGGCAACTGAGTCGTCCTTTCCGTATTGAAACCATTGGGACCGTTCCACCAGATCTCTGAAAATCCTTTGTGGTCTCCAAGTACTTTGTGGTTGGTGACGACGAGATCGACCCATCCGTTCTCGTTCAGATCGGCGGCCATGCACCCCCCGACGGCATGGGTCTGAAGACACTCGCGATCAAAGAGGGAAAATCCGTGTCCGGGTCGATTCCAGTAGATATAGCTCTCCAGGTCGCGTTCTCTCCCGTCGCCGTAGGAGCCGGCAAAGATGTCGAGAAAGCCGTCGTTATTGAAATCCGCGACGGTGAGACCGTTGGCCGATTTCACGGGGAGCGTGGTTTTTCTGCTCTCACACAACCCATCCGGTCCATTCCAATAAACATAAAGAAAAGCGTCATGAGGACCCGTGACATTCGGTCGATGCGCCGCGACGATCAGGTCCGGAAATCCGTTCCCGTTCAAGTCCGCAACCGTGATGTTTCGCGGTTTCTGAGTCGCGAGGGGTTGGCTGTTGTCCATACTGAATCCATCGGGGCCACCCCAGAGGATATGGGCATGGTCCTGCTGTAGTACACCGACCACGAGATCAAGCCACCCGTCTCCGTTCAGATCGACCAGGCAGATCGCGAAAAGGAGCGGTCGAAAGTCCGGATTCCGAACGATCGAGACAGTCTTCATTCTCTCCGGATCGTATCCCTGCGGACCGCCCGGAAAGATACAGATCTCGGGCTGTGCCACGTTCCCAAAAACAAGGTCCAGATAGCCATCTCCGTTGAGGTCGGCACAGCAGATTCCAGACGCACCCCGCGTGGGCAGTTTCTCATCGGGGTCGTGGGCAATGCCGTCCGGACCGCCACGCCATAGATACGAGCCCGGATCGCTGTCGGGCACGTATTCGCTCTTGTTGGCCACCACGAGATCCACATTCCCACTGTCATTCAGGTCGGCATAGAGCGAGGTGTAAGCCCCCCACCCGGCGATGGATTGCCGGTCATCCGCGGAGTAACCTTTGTCCGATCCGAAATAGATAAAGCTGTCCAATCGGTCGGACGCGCTCCGTGCGAAATTGCTGGTGAGAACCACCTGAGGCAACCGGTCATCGCCCGTTTGGGTGATATACCCCCGACGAGCGTCGTGTGAGACAAGCCGGTCGGCGTCTCCGAGATTCCTGGAACCTCGGCCACGGTAGATCAACGACTCGGTCGTGAATGACTCCTTGGTCCGGTTTTGGACAATGAGAATATCAGAACGGCCGTCGCCGGATAAATCACCGAGGTCAACATCACAGGCATTCCGGGATGGAAGGGCCGTTCGCCGGTCCTCGTCAAAACCAGTTCCGCCCCCCCAATAGATCCAGGAGCACTCCCGATCCCCACTCGAATCACGAGCCGCAAAAACAAGATCGAGGTGGCCATCGCCGTCCACATCTCCGGCCCCAACTGAAAAGGCCTGGGGAACGGCAAAGCGACGAGGTTTCCCAAATGATCGATCCCTTTCCACCGACACCAGCCAACTCTCACCAGGTAGAGCGGCGAAGATATAGGCTCTGTTTTCCAGTCGAACCGTCTTCACCAGACGATCGGCATCGCCCACGTATTCTTCTGACTTCACCCACTCTGCGTCGTTGTCCTTGCCCCTGGGCGCCGTTGCATCGGAAGCGAGTGGAAGCGCGCTTTTCTTGTCTTCCCCGATGCCGTCCGTCGAACCCCAATAGACAGTAATCCCACCGTCCTCGGTACGCACCAGAAGATCGGAATATCCGTCCTGATCCAAGTCATCGGCCGCAAGTTGCTGGCCTTTGATATCAAAATCGACGAAATGCTGGAATTCGAAGCCCAGATCGGTCTGCGTGAAGATCCGCACCCGCCCGTCCGTCAGGAACGCGATATCCGGCTTCCCGTCGCCATTGAAGTCGCCCACGGCGACCGAGGTGCATCGAGGGGCGGGTAAGGCGATCTGATACTTCTCGGTCAGCCCCTCCGGCGATCCGTAGTAGACCATGGCATTAAGATCCAGGGCGATTCCGTCTTTGACGAATCCAAGAATGAGATCGTCATAACCATCCCCGTTCAGATCCGCGACCGCTCCGGTCCGGGCGCCGTGCGAGCGAACGCCCTGACAGAAGCACGAACCCAGGGGGTCATGGTAGACCAGTGAATCCGGCTTTTCCCAATGCGCCTGGCTGTTGCAGAACACCAGGTCCAGATAACCATTTCCGGTCAGATCAAATTGAAAGATTCTTTGGAGAACACCGGCGTGCGACACATATAGATTCTGACCTGCATTGCCAAATTCACCCTCGCGAAACGCTTCAAATCCCCGGGTGACCCAGGCCGCCCCGCTGCCGGACCCACCATCGTTGCGTTTCTTCTTCATCAGATCAATCTCCCCTCGCGGTAATCACAGTTCCAGCTCCCGAAGCCTTTCCCGGTTGCCCAGATAAAAACCGGCGTCAAGCAGGGTCCCCTGCAGTTGCTTCACATCCAATTCGGCCGGTGAGACGCCCGCCTTCGCGGCGAGCGCCGCCGCTGTACCGCCTACCTGCCCCATGTGCAGGACCGCCATCCGGTTTCGGACCAAAGTATCCGGAATCCCCGAAGCACACCTGCCCACTGCGATCAGACCGTCAACCCGCTTGGGGATCAGAGCCCGATAGGGCATGTCGGTCCAACGTGATTTCCCGTGCTTCTGACGCGTCCGGTGCAACGCCCTCGGTTCCCCGTATATATAAACGACATCATCGGACTTCTTCCCGGCCAGGCAATCCTCCATGGTCAACGTAGTGAGTCCTTCGATACACGGCCCCCCTCGGACCGTCAGGTAGGGAGAGGTCACCATCAGATAGGATTCTTCAAAGCCCGGAACGTTCTCCTTCAGGGTCTGCGCAACATCGAAAATGTACATCCGGATGGCCGCCTCCATCCTTGAAATGTGTATGGCGTTGCCGGCATCGATATTCTGATGCGGCCGGAGCAATTGCACACGGAAGCCCGAAAGCCCTTCGCGCTCATAGAGGACCTTCCCGTAGGGGTTCCTTTTCGAGCCGACGACGATGGCACGGCCCAGACCCGGAATTTCCCGTGGCTCGATCTCGAAAAGTTTATCCGTTTCACGGATGTATCGCTTGAATTCATCCACCTCGATTCCGCCGATCACCGCGAAAATCCCCATGCCGCTTGGAGCATGTTTGTCCCACTTGAAGTACGATTCTTTGGGATACAGCGCCGGTGCGCCCGCTCGCCGGGCAACGTCCGCTTCTCCGGTGGCATCCACCACCACCTTGGCCCGGGCGGCGTGGCGGCCTCCCTTTCCCTCATAATAGACGCCGACAATTCGGTTGCCCTCCATAATCGGATCACAGACGAAAACAGAGAGAAGTAGCTCGACTCCGCCCTCGGTCAACATCTCCAGGGCCACCTGTGACGCAATGCCCGAGTCTCTCAGGTACTGCATCTCCCGATAAGGCAACCGCCCTCCTCCATAGGCACCATACCTTTCCATGAACTCCTTTGGTATTCCCGTATACCCTCCGTAAATCCCGGGGTCCTTGATGATCAGAGTCTCGGCGTGGGGCACCTCATCGGGTTGAACCGTCGCGTCGGGGTCCGACTTGCTGTAGGAATAGCCGTCGAAGTTGCCGCCAATGATCATGCCCGGTCCCATGTTTCCGCCCGGTGCGCCGAATCGGTCGATGAGCAGCGTTCTGGCTCCGTTCCTGGAAGCGGCCAGGGCGGCAAAAACACCGGCGATGCCCCCACCGGCCACGATGACATCCACCTCATGGTAAACGGGAACCTGTTTTTTCGGCTCGCTGATCATCGCGAGCGGCTTCTCTTCAACCCGGATGCTCTCCTCAGACAGCTTGTTCTGGTCTGCTGAATGTCGTTTTTCGGATTCTGCCTTCATTATTGGTAGGGTAAGGCATGCGTGAAGCCAGTCGAGGAGACTGTCTCTCGGCGCAAACTCAATCAGCCCAGAAGGAATAGAGCTTCGCGTTTCTCAGTTCAAATTGAATCCGTACCGGACGGTCCCGATCCAGCTTCGCCAGCCCGTTGCCGGACCAGTCAACCGTGACGTCGAGTGAATCGATGCTGACAGGATCCGATTCCAGAATCACTTCCGGCACCCCGTCGGGTGAGAGAATACGCACCAGGATGGTGCCGTGCGCACAATCAGCATTGAGGTGCAACCGGGCGCCATTTACCTGCATCGGGACCGTCGTCACCGTGCCACGGTCAAAGCTTGCGCCGGCGTAGATAAAACGATCCCGAGGAATACCGGCGAAGCCGATAGCCGAGCGTTGCGGGCCGTTATCGGCGCCGTCATACGGTTTGTGGCGATAGGTGCGGCCCGTGTAGTAGAATCGAAGTTCATCATCAACGAGAACCGGAGCCGACCCCACGGACTGGTTGAAGCGGTCCCACTCACCGATATCACCGAGGGGAATAAAGGGCCGGCGGTTGCCCACCCGCTTCCAGTTCACCCCGTCGCGACTGACCGCCAGCTGAATCTCGAGTGTGTTTGTCCCGGGACAGGCATGGTATACCTGCACCAGGCCAATGTACAACCCCTCGTAGGGAAAGACGGCCATGCTGTAGATCTCGTCTCCCGGCAGATCGTCAATATCGGCATGCATCACGATCTCGCCTGCGGTCCAATTCGCAAAATCGACGCTTTCATACACGCGTACCGCGCGACCCCAGAATACGTCCTGGTACCAGGCCTCCCCTCTGTCTCTCTCATGAACATCCTCCGGGAGAAAGAAATCCCGGGCATAGATCAGGTAGCGTTTTCGGTAGGGATCCCAAGTGAGATGGGAGACGTCACCAATCGCCGGGATGGCCAGGGGATCAATCGAATTCCAGTGGATCCCATCAGCAGAAAAGGCGACGCCGGCGGCTCGCCTCTGAGTGGGCAGATACAAGCCGTCGGAGATGACTCGTTCGTAGGCATCCACCAGGTCGCATTTCCCCCGCGCCTTCAGATCGTCCAACAAGGGGCGGTGACCGCGCATGATCTCTTCGCGGAAAGGAGACGGAATGCCCTTTTCCTTGTATTTGTAGGCCAGCTTGAATCGGCGGTCAGGATTCTGGTCGAACGGATCGAAGAGAACGGAAAAGAGCTCCGCAATATTCGGGGCAATATCGGAACCGAAAACAGCGTTTGAGGGGCGCCCGTCAGGTCGAAGGTCATCGTAAAGAGGCTTTACCCAATGGATGCCATCGTCGCTGACGAGGTGGTGAATGCTCACGTGATCCCGATGGTCATTCCAGGTGGAATGCCACATCCGAAATCCCTCGCTACGATCATGGATGACAGAGCCGTAGAGCGTCGGCTGGTCGTTCGGATCACTCGAGGAAACAACCGGGTTGGAGCAGCATTTCTCCGCCTGGTTCAATCCGGTCACCACATTGTCCATCGACTCCACGAT
>QNAI01000079.1 GCA_003641745.1 Verrucomicrobiota bacterium
CACATAACCGGTTGCGTTGTCCGGAAAGGCATCCACCACCTCATTGCTTCGGGTCCGGCCTCCTTTCCGCACGACATTGTTCACTTCTCTGTTTTCGAAGATCGGATCGACGTCGAGGTGATTCAACTGCCCTCCAATCTCTGGGTGCCCGAAACCAATATTCACGGAGCCTTCCGACACGGACGGGACTTCACCGACAGCCAACACCAGACCCCGCTCGCCTACATCTGCGGCAATCCCGATGAACGGCGCTTCACCATCCCGCTTCCGGGCAACCGTTGATTTCAACCGTCAACATCCAGCATCCATGACATCATGAAAGCGACACCTCTTCTTTTCGCCTGCTTCGGGCTTGCTTCCGCGCCGACCACACAAGCTGACTGGACACCTCTCTTCAATGGCATCGATCTGACCGGCTGGCACCAACTGAACGGCAGGGCTCCTTACACGGTCGTCGACGACGCCATCGTCGGCACGGCGATCGCCGACACGCCCAATAGTTTTCTGGCCACCGATGCAGTCTATGGTGACTTCGTCTTCGAGTGCGAAGTCAAGGTGGAAGGTTCGATCAACTCGGGCGTCCAGTTCCGCAGTCTCTCCACACCGGATTATCGCGATGGTCGCGTTCATGGCTACCAATGTGAAATCGACGATAAAACGGCCCGTTCCTGGACCGGGGGCATCTACGACGAAGCCCGCCGCGGCTGGCTCTACCCGCTCGAACTGAACCCACCGTCAAAATCGGCCTACCTGCCCGGCCGGTGGACCCACCTTCGAATCGAATGTGTGGGTTCCTCGATTCGCACCTGGGTCAACGGCATCCCCGCCGCTCATCTGATCGACTCAGAAACCGCCGAGGGGTTCATCGCCCTGCAGGTACATTCAATCAAGGCAGCCGACGCAACCGGCCGACGCATTCACTGGCGAAACCTGCGCGTCCGCACCGACGTCATGGAACCGACTCCAAACCCGGGATTCTTCATCCGGAACACAATGGTAAATTCGCTGTCGGCGGCGGAGATTGCGCAGGGATGGCGTTTGCTCTGGGATGGCAGGACGAGCGATGGATGGCGCGGGGCCAACAGCGATGCCTACCCGACTTCAGGATGGACCATTGTCAACGGAGCATTGACCGTCGGCGGCGCCAACCAAGCCGAGAGGATCGATCTGGTGACCGATGAACGATTTTCCGCCTTTGAGTTCCAAACCGAGTTCAGGGTCGAAAAAGGAGGGAACAGCGGAATCAAATACTTCCTGGTCGAGTCATCCGGCGACGATCACCAGGGAACCGGGCTGGAATATCAGCTGCTGGACGATGAAGGACATCCCGACGCCGAAAAAGGCGCCGCCGGCAACCGCACGCTCGCTTCCCTCTACGACCTGATTCCCTCCAGGGGGGTCGTGGCAACTCGCGAGGTGCCGAGGGAAGCCGAGGTCTGGCACCACGCCCGTATCGTGGTCCATTCGAGTCAACAGGTGGAACATTGGCTCAATGGATTCAAGGTGGTCGAATTCGAGCGCGGATCACCGCTATTCCAGGCCCTGGTCGCCCGCAGCAAATACGCCGACATCGAGGGTTTCGCCTCCGGCTGCGAAACCTCCATTCTGCTTCAGGATCACGGCGACCAGGTTTCGTTTCGAAGCATCAAGGTGCGTGAACTGAACTGACAGAATCCTGAGGAGGCATTCCGAAAGGCCCAATCTGCCGTTGTGCCGGAAGAGAAAACCCGTTCAATGTGGTCTCCGATGAGCGAACAACCGCGGCTGCGATTCCTCCAGATCAACGATCTCCATTTCCGGGATTTCCGGCATGAACGTGAGGGCCATTCCTTCAATGGCGCCAATGGTCGGGCCGGCTGGTTGTTGGAAGCCCTCCGGAAGCCCGGCCGCCTGCCCCCGGTTGATTTCGTCCTGGCGGTCGGTGACATGGTGCATGGCGGTTCGCTCGAAGCCCTCGGGAGGGAGTGCCCGACCATGGCCGCCGCTCTCAAGGAACTGCCGATGGAAGTGTTCCCGGCAATTGGGAACCATGAGATCAAGCAAGCCGAAGGCGACCCGGAAGGGGAACGATCCTTCAGGGAGGCCTACGGAGTCCCCGATCACTACAGTTTCGAACGCGAGGGCATCGCCTTCATCGTGTTCAACAACGCGGGGACTGGTGATAATCTCCTGCCCTCCGTCCGTAAGAAGCGATCCGCAAATCTGCAACGCCTGCTCGACCGGCACCGCAACCAACCCAAGATAATCGCCTGTCACCTGCCCCTGGCCTGTGTCCGAGATGAGTCCGTGCTGGCCGCCAGTATGGACCACTATTCCTACAAGTGCCTCGAGCCCGAGATTCTCGAGGCGATTGAATCCGAGGCCGACTCCGTTCTGGCCGTGCTCAGCGGGCACATTCATATCACCGGGTGCACCGTGCAAAAAGGCATCCATCATCTGGTTGCCTCAGGTCCGGCCTCCTTTCCGCACGACATCATCCATTTCGCGGTATTCGACGACCGTATCGACGTCGAGGTGATTCAATTGCCCTCCGACCTCTGGCAGCCCGATACCAGCCTGCACGGTGCCGCCCGCCACGGTCGGGATTTTACCGACCGCCGACACCCGACCGCTCTCACCTATATCCAGGGCAATCCGGACGAACGACGCCTGTCCATCCCACTGAAAAGGGGGCATGGATGAGGGGGTCGAGGGTCCTCGAAGCCCCTTACGATTGAAGAGATCGACTTTCCGGACAGAAACGGCAGACTTCCCCTGCCCTGCTTCGATCGAAGAATCATACCCGGCCACGCGCAGCATCCCCCATGTCGAATGAAATGAGTTCCAGAGAAATCCAATTCAGACATGCCAATTCGGGCGACCTTTCTGCGATTGAGGATCTTCTCCGTAATAACGATCTGCCCACGGAGGGAATCAAAGAGGCCCTCGCCCATTGCCTCGTCGCCGAAACACAAGGTCAGATCATTGGTGCGATCGCCCTCGAACCAAAGGGTCGCAACGGCTTGATGCGATCGCTGGTTGTCGCCGGAGACCACCAGGGGCACAAACTGGGGACGGCCCTCAGCTCAAAGATTGTGAATGCCGCCAGACTCCTCGGAATCGAGCGACTCTACCTCCTCACCACTTCGGCCGAAGCCTTTTTCGCTCCGACCGGATACAGGGTGGTCGAAAAAAACCGGATTCCGGAGGCGATCCGCGATACCGAAGAGTTTGAGAAACTCTGTCCGCACAATGCGGTCTGCATGATGCGCGACATCAGGAAAGAACCCATTCACGCGACCAATGACCTGTTGCAGATGCAACCGACCGTTCCGGGCGCCAGGCTGTGGGCGGTCAGCCTCAAGCATACCATGCTCACCTGTTTTGAGGTGGAACCGAACAGCCGTTTTGAAACCCATAGTCACGAAAGCGAGCAGATCACCATGGTGATTTCCGGGGTCCTGTTTTTCCAGGTCGGGCAGGTCATTCATCGCGTCGGTCCCGGCGAAGTCATGGCCATCCCGGCGTCCGTGCAGCACGCGGTCTGGACGGAATCCGAAGCCGCCAGGGCCGTGGACGCCTGGTCACCGATCATGGCGAAATATGATTCCGGCCAACAACAGGGCTGATGGGAGATGGGAATTCTTTTGCTCGCGCAGAGAGTGAAAATCAGCCATCCGGAGCCCTGATCATCTCTGCGCCTCAGCGTCTCTGCGCGAGTAACTATTTTCCCAGAGCTCATGAATCCTGAAGTTCAGAAAGACCTGCAATCGATTAACGAAGCGAAAGCCCGGGGCAAGTTCGCGACGGTCAGAGTTTACCTCGGCCTCACCGGTCCCGGCTGGTTGCAGAGTGCCGTCACTCTCGGCGGTGGTTCCCTCGCCGGCAGCCTCTACCTTGGTATCCTCGCCGGCACCAGCATGCTCTGGCTCCAGCCCCTGGCCATGATCTTCGGCATCATCATGCTCAGCGCGATCAGCTACGTCACCCTTTCCACGGGTGAACCTCCCTTCCAGACCGTTCGCAAGCATATCAGCCCGATCCTCGCCTGGGCCTGGCTGGCTGCAACCGTGATTGCCAACCTGGTCTGGTCGATGCCCCAGTTCAGCCTCGGGGGCGCTGCCGTTCGGCAGAATCTGATGCCATCCGTTTTCGGAGCCGAAGCCATGCCGGCTTTCTGGGGAAAACTCATCGTCGGTCTCGCCATGGCCGTCATCGCCGTATCGGTGGTCTGGAAATATGGCGAGGGAAGCAAGGGTGTCCGGCTGTTTGAAACAATCCTGAAAGGCATCGTCGCCGTGATCGTGCTCTGTTTTGTAGGTGTGGTCGTTCGCCTGACCATGGCCGGTGACGTGATTTCCTGGGCCCAGGTCTTCAAGGGCTACCTGCCAAACGCGAATCTCTTCACGACCCCTGCGCCCGGCTACGAGACCATCCTGAGCCAAATGGATCCGTCCGCCCGATCCTTCTGGACCGAAATGATCCTCGATCAACAGCGGGACGTCATGATCGCAACCGTGGGGACCGCGGTCGGCATCAACATGACGTTTCTGATGCCCTATATACTCCTGGCCAAAGGCTGGACCCGGGGATTCCGGGGCTTGGCATCCTTCGACCTCTCAACGGGCCTCCTCATCCCTTTCACTATTGCGACGAGCTGTGTGGTCATCGCCGCATCTTCGCAGTTTCACGCCCGGCCGGCTCCGGGTTTGCTGGGAGAAATGGACGAGTACGGTCAGGCCATGGTCGCACCCGCCCACATACAAGGATCGTATAACCGCCTGATCCAGGCCAGGGTCGACACGGCTCCGGCCGAGATGTCCGCAGAGACCCTGCCCCTTCCCGAACGGCAGGCAGCCGCCATGCTGGCCAAACGCGATGCCTTTGATCTGGCCAACGCACTGACGCCATTGACCGGCACGGTGTTCAGCCAGTTCGTCTTTGGATTCGGTGTCCTCGCCATGACCCTGTCGACCATCGTGATCCTGATGCTGATGAACGGATTTGCCATCAGCGAAGCGTTCGGGGCGCCCAAGAACGGAATTGTTTTCAAGATGGGGACTCTGATGCCCCTGGTCGGAATCCTTGGACCCTTCCTCTGGAGCAAGGCCGCCTTCTGGTTGGCAGTGCCCACCTCCGTCTTTGGCATGTGCCTCCTGCCGATCGCCTATGTCAGCTTCTTCCTTTTGATGAACAGCCGGAAGGCGCTTGGAAACGAGCGCCCGACAGGACCGCGTCGGTGGCGTTGGAACTCACTCATGGCCCTGTCCATCGGTCTCGCCACCATCGGGAGCCTTTCCGGCATTTGGGCCAAGACCCGCTGGGTTGGAATCACCAGCCTGGTGATCCTGATCGCTCTGGCCCTCGTCCTGCACGCGGGACGCCGCAAAAAATCAACCCCCCAATGATAGCGACCGGTTATGGAAGAAACAGCCCATCGATCCCGCTGGATTCTCCGAGTGCTCACCGCCTCACTGGGTGCCTTCTGCGGATTTTCGTCCGCAGCCGAACTTGCGCCACCCGAGCCCTTGAGCATCAGGGTGCATGCCGGCGACCATGATCGCATGGCCACCCCGATTTCGATAGAGATAAAAGAATGCCCGGCGAAATGGGTTCTAACTGACCCTCAGGGTACAGTCGTGCCCCATCAGTTGACCGACGACAACCGAATCGAATTCAGAATCGGACACCTGGAGAAGGGTGATTCATCCATCTACACCTACGGCCCGCGAACCGGCGGATCGCCTGGTATCGATCTGAACTTCATCACGCATTATGACGAGGATGTGCTCCGTTTCTCAATCGATGGTTCCGATCTGTTCGCGTACCGGATCGTGCCCCAAAATCTGTCGGGCACCGGAATTGACCCTCTGTATCGAAGAGCCGGTTACATTCATCCCCTGAATACCCTCAAGGGTAACCCGGTCACCGACGAGCTTCCACCCGACCACCTTCACCAGAACGGGGTCTTTTCCGCCTGGACGCGCACTGTTTTCGACGGACGAAAGGTGGATTTCTGGAATCTCAAGCGTGGGACGGGACGAGTCGATGTGCTGTATCTCGACCATGCCTGGGAAGGCCCGGTCGATGCGGGTTTCGTGGCCCGGAGCCAGTTCACCGACCTGACCACCGGCGAATCCATCCCGGTATTGATCGAAACCTGGACCGTTCGCGCCTACACTCCGGATAAGAGGGACAACGGTGTCTGGTTTCTCGACCTGAATCTGAATCAGGTGACCGCGGGCAACGGTTCGCTCGAATTGCCCGAATACAAATACGGTGGTTTCGCCGTTCGCGGGCGCCGCGACTGGCTCGGGGATGAGAATGCCCGGTTCCTGACCGCAGACGGCGTGAGGGATCGGGTCAAGGCCAACGCCACCCGTAGCCGCTGGTGTGCGATCAGCGGAACCGTCAGCGAGGGAACAGCCGGCCTGGCCATCCTTGATCACCCATCGAATTTCCGGTCCCCCCAACCCCTGCGGGTCCACCCGACCATGCCCTATTTCTGCTACGCTCCCCCGCAGCTCGGCTCATTCACGATCGCGGTGGATCAGGCCTATCACGCTTTCTATCGGATTGTCGTCTTTGATGGAGAACCCGACCCGGAGGTGATCGACCGGATCTGGATCGACTTCGCCCACCCGCCGCGGATCGAGGTGGTTGTGGAATAGAGACGTCCGGCTACTTTGCAATACGCCGGGATGTAGCGGACGGTGGAGACTATTGCGATTCGGGAGAAAAGCAAACAAACCGTAGCAACTGTGTTGATCACGCGGGCTCTGGTCGAAGCTTTGATGCCCGCAACAGCAGACGGACCAGGTAGGGCGTGGCCGCCGGACGCGCCGACGAAGGCAGGCATATCGGGGGAAACTCAGCCTATGGGACGGCGCGTCCGGCGGCCACGCCCTACCTGGTTCGGATACGATGCACAAACAATACGTAGTGCACTACGGTTTGTTTGTGCGTATTGGGGTATCGGATACATGCTCCCGGATGTCGGCTCAATCCACGTTCCCCTGACCTTCGGATGGCTGATTTCCACATCAGCCGTATTTTCTGGCTAGCTCAGATCCGGGACCACAAAACCAGGCCGGTATTCGCGGCTGATGAGCTTATTGGCCTCGTCTGACAAATCACCGGTGAACCGCTCATTCGCACGGTCGAGTACCAACCCAGCGCCGAGAGCGGCGGGTGTCACGGCATAGTCGACATGGTTGTTCGCGCAGTGCTCCATCATGCGTCCGAAAGCATCCGCCATGTCGGCGTTTGAGCGGATCCGATCGGCAATCCCGTCGATCCCCTTTTCGGACCCTAGGCGTTGGCTGATATTGCCGAGGTGGCAGAGGGCGCTCGAAATATGCCCTCTCTCGACTTTTCCGTTGGCCATGGAAGGATCGCCGGCACGAATGGCATCGATGAAATTCCGGGCATGCAGGGCGCCTTTGTCACCGTCGAAGGCCTGAATGCGTTCCCCATCGTTGGTGTAGACCCAGCCTCCCCCGCCTCCGCCGGCGAAGTAACCGTCTTCGCACTCCACCACGACACCGACCCGAATGCCCTTGTAATTATCCATGCCATCAATCTCAGAACTGATCGGCAAACCGCGGACCTCGAACAGGAGCGGGGCTTCCTCATAGTCGAACATAATCGCCTGGGTGTTTGGTGTCTCCCCGTTGTCGACGTAGCCAAAACGACCGCCGACACTGAGAACCCGTTTCGGCATTGCCGGGTCGCCGAGGAACCACCGTGCGATATCAACCTCATGGATACCCTGGTTGCCCAGGTCTCCGTTGCCGGTATTCCAGACCCAATGCCAATCGTAGTGCAGGCGTTCACGCATCAGGGGTTCCAGTCTGGCCGGCCCCGTCCAGAGATTATAGTCGACCGAAGGCGGAAGGGGCTGTGGTTTGTCAACCCATCCGATGCTCCGGCGACGCTTATAGCACAAGCCCCGCGATACCTTGATCCGGCCAAGATTTCCCGCCCGGATATAGGCGACCGCATCTGCCAATGCCTGCACTGAACGCTTCTGACTCCCGTGCTGCACGACCAGAGGCGAATTCGCCGCTGCATGCACCAGTTGCCGACCCTCCCATACATTGTGCGATATGGGCTTCTCCACGTAGACATGCTTGCCTGCCTCCAATGCCCAGATCGCCATCAAGGTATGCCAGTGATTGGGGGTGGCGATGACCACCGCATCGATGTCCTTTTGCTCCAGCAGCGTCTGGTAGTTAAGAAAGGTCTTCACCGATTCGCCTTGTTCTTCGAACCCGGCTCGCGCCTTGGCCAGGATATCGGCATCGACGTCACAGATCGCCGCCACCTTGACACCGGGAATCTCCCGAAAATTCCTCACATGGCTCTTGCCCTTGCCTCTGAGTCCTACGACCGCAAGGCGGACCGTGTCATTTGCGCCGATCACCTGCGACCATGAGCGAACTGAGAACAGGTTGATCGCACCCAGGCCGGCGGCCCCCAAAGCGGTCCTCTTCAGAAATTGGCGACGATCGAGGAAGATATTGGAATCACTTTTCTTCATAAGTTTCTTTCACATAGGACCTGAAATGGTCGGCGACATCGGCGGCAATGGGATCACCGTGATGAAATAGAAAACGATATCGAAACCGGACCGATTCTCCGGCCGGGACCTGAAAATCGCCCGTTCCTTCGGGTTTCTTTTCAAAATCGTGAATCCCGAACGGGTTGGCCGCAAAAAGTCCATAGGTTCTGACATGCCACCAGGTCGGGTGTCGGGGATTTTCGGGATGATCGAAGATCGCGACCCCCACCGTCTGCCCGTCGACGGGACCGGTTGTATCCACCCATGCCGCACGCTGGCCCCAGGTGTCACCATCACGGAGGCCTTCGCTGGAGAGGATGTGACCCTGCCCGACCGATCCCTTGACCCGCATGGTCGGGGCAAGACGAATGGCCATCGAACCCTCCTTGGTATCCCCCAGGATCAGGTCCGTATCTCCAGCCAGCAGTTCAATCTCAAAATCGAGGATCACGCCAACGTCCACAGCCCCAAAGCGATGGGTCCGCCGATCCCGGAAAACCACATTTCCGTCAGAGTCCTCCCATCGGTTGGTGGTCCGAAAAACACCTCCGACACTCCGATCGAGTTCAATCGACTCCTGCACGATCCGGTTGCCCTTTCCCTCGGTCCAGAAGTCGAGCCCATTGACTGACCCATGGGTGTACCAGAGTCCGCGATGGTGCCTATGGTCATTCTGGTCGTTCGGACCCGGATCGACCGGCCACCCCCGGGTCAGGGCCAGGCTCCCGTCGAGCAGGATGGGAAAGAAGAAGGGGCGGGCAGCCTCATCATGATGGTACTGCGTGAACAAGTTGCCGTCCACGGTTACCTGGACCGTATCATCGATCAACTCCACGTGGACGTTATCGCTTTCACCTGTCATGCCGATCGATACCAGAGGAATGAATGTACAGAAAACGACCGCCAGCCGTGCAAATCTCGGCTGATGGCAGCTGAGTAAAATGGGGACCACGGAAAACCGCTACCTCAAAACCGGCACCCATGCAAGACCGCCGGTAGATCAGAGTGCCTGAATGGCACTAAGTTAAGGGGTCTTCAGGACGAATTCCGGTCAACTTGGCTTCGAGGGGGTCAAAGCACATATCTCGCATTGGCATGCAAGATAATGAGCAATGACCCCGTGGGCAGGACAGCCTACTCGTTCGAAAAGGAGATCTCGACGCGCTCGAGGTAGGGTGTGGCGGCTCCATTCGGAGTGGTCAACCGGGCGCGGTATTGAAGAAAGGTCCCGGACCCTTCCGGAAGCCTGGCTCCACTGACACGGTACCATGACCCCGGACCGTCGGGGCCAATCCACGAAACCGAGGCAAGATCCTGCATCTTCCCGGCCATGCGCACCTGAAACTCCACGCCGGTGCCGTGAGGGGTATCGGCCGAAAAGTCCAGACGGTCGGGACGGACTCCCTCCGGAATGTCGAAGACCGAAGAAACATAGTCCTCATACAGACCGCGATCATAGCTGTTCCCGACGTCACGCAGGTTCAATCCGCTCGGACCGGTGGCTTCCACTTCCCACCTTTGGCCGGAGGAAAACCCATCTTTTCCTCCCCAGTAAAGCATCGATTCGGTTTTGTGCCGATGTGGGGCAGGATCGAGCGTCGAACCGGACCGGCGATGGTTCGCAACGAGAATATCGAGCCACCCGTCCCCATCGTAATCCAAAGTCTCGGAACCGGAGGAGCCATAGCTCGGCAATTCCAGACGCGGGCGGACGCCGAATCCCTCGTCACTTCCCCAATAAATCAGCGACGGACGGTTGCCACTGACTTCACCTCCGTAACTCGTCACAAAAATGTCCAACCATCCGTCCCGATCGAAGTCGGCAATGCTGTTCTGATAAGGAACAAAGGTACCGACTTCCGCGCGACGATCGTTGGCGTAACCGTTCTCTGAACCGTAGTAGATAAACGATGACACCTCGGTTCCCTCCGGAGGACCCCGCTGCGGCAGGAAGAGATCCAGCCAGCCATCCTTATTGAAATCGGCCGCCTTCAGATACATGAGGGAGTCGGGGCGTTCGAGATCCAGGAGGGTCACATTTTCGGCGGTGAATCCAACTTCACCACCCCACCACAGGGTTACTGTGCCCTTGTCGAGATGCCCTGCGATATCCAGCCAGCCATCCCGATTCAGATCCATCAGCAAGGGTCCCCGTATGCGTTCAGCCGACAATGGAATGACCGTCCGATTCTGGTGTTGAAAACCCTCCCGCGAGCCCCAGAAGATCGGAAATCCGTGCGTGTCCGGATCGCCCAACTCAAACACGGCACCGCCGGAGAGAATATCGAGGTAACCATCGCGATTGATGTCGGCGATTCGCACGCCGCCATAGGCACTGTCCAGGGTCAGGTTCGATGGACCGGAAAACCCCGAACCGTTGCCCCAATAGAAGATTAATCCGCTCTGTTCGTGGTCAATATAGGAATTGAAATTGTCCTCACAGAATATGAGATCGACCTGCCCGTCGTCATCGAGATCGGCATGGCCGTGGCCAAAGATATGATGGGTTCCAAACCCCGTCCTCTGTTCGGCCGAAAAATTGCGGGTGCCATCGCCCCAGTAAACGTGGCTGGTGGTCGGACCATCGCGGAATCCACCCTCATCGCTGAAAAACATGACATCGGGCAATCCATCCTGATCGACATCGCCAATGGCGTTGCCAAGCGTCCCCGGCGTGGCCAACTGGGTATGATCTCCAAATTGGAACGCCCCCTTCCGGTTCCAGTAGACGTAGGAAAGCAGGTCCATCTCATTGGTCGACCTCGAATTGCTGAAAACGATTTCCGGGAACCCATCGGCATTCAGATCGCCCACGCTGACCGCGCTCGCACCCAATGTCGGCAAGGCGGCCATGGCATCCTGCGAGAACCCGCTGGAACGGGCATAGAACACGCAGGAATCCGTCCAGGTGGCCCCGCCCTTCGCCGCAAAGTTCGCGACAACAATGTCGTCCAATCCATCCCGATCCACATCCGCCAATTCCACATCGCGCGGCTGCGAAACCTCCAGTATCTCGATGTCATCCGTTTTGAACCCATCTGCCGAACCCCGAATGATGACCACCCTGTCGTTTCCGCATACCACAAGATCCGGAAACCCGTCCCCGTTCACATTTCCCACGGAAACCCCCACACCGCCAAGATCGAGAACGATACGCGCATCCGGTCTCTTCAAGGCATCCCGACTCGATAGCGAAATGGTCGTTTCTGTCGCCGTCGTTGCGACAAGGTCGTCGGTACCGTCCATGTCCAGGTCTTCGGCAGCGAATTTCCGCACAACCTCTCCGTCGCCGAATTTCAATGACAGACGATTATCGGAAGAAAATCCCTCCGGCGAATTCCAGTAAACCAGGCTGACCGCTTCGTCCCCCTTCCGTTCTTTCCATTCGCAGGCAAAAGCGAGATCGACCCAGGAATCGCCATCAAAGTCTCCGGCCGTAACGGAGGTTGCCCGGAAGGCCGGAAGCTCGGTCCGATTCCCGGCGGTGAAGCCGGATGGAGATCCCCAGAATACCCACGCATCGACTTCGGCGAAATGGCTGTCGGAATGGTTGGCCACCACAAGGTCGTTGAATCCGTCGCGATTCAGATCGACGACCACGCCGTCGCGCGTTCCGTTGCCCGGGATATCGATCCGCGATCGTCCGTCGATATTCTCACCCCGGTTCAGGTAAATCCGGGTATTCTCCTTTTCCGTGTGCCCATGGCCGGCGGGCATCACAATATCCGGAAACCCGTCGTTGTTGAAGTCCCAACGATTTATGATCTGCAACCGCCCTTTTGCGGACACATAGAGATTGCTCCCCCCGTCAAGAAAGGTCCCGTCACGAAAATCCTCAAAGGTTTCCTCGACCCAGGACTCCGTGGATTCAGCCGATATCACCGCAATCGCCGTTGCCAGAAAGGCAATGAACGGGGCGCGGACATGGCAGGAAAGACCGGGAATGCGGACTGACGGACAGGATAACGGGGAACCGATGGTCAAAGGAAGTGGGTTCATATTACTGTGGGTTACCTTGATTGATTCGAGGATGTCAGCTCGACAAGAATTGGGTGCGATTCAGAGCTGCCCCTTGATCGGCAGAATTGTCATGAAACTGGCAACAAAGCGAGTCCACCAACTGGTCTGAGGTTCTTTGTCATAAATGACCTCCTGCCCATTTTCGATCCCCCGCCACCGGAGTTGGCCCTTCTCATTCAGGACAACTTCATAAGCCTGGGTTGGCCCCAATTCATCTAATCTGGCGACTAGGGGCGCGGTTAACTCAGGTGAATCGATGATCACGCCAAGCTCGGTATTGATGTAGGCGGATCGAGGATCGAAGTTGAATGACCCGATGAATAATTGACGGCGATCGACAGCAAACGCCTTGGTGTGCAAGGTCGCTCGACCGGAATCACCATCGGAGGTGATCTCCGAGCCACTTACCGCGGCATCGCCCCTTACCTCATAGATCCTGATTCCTTCCTTCAGAAGTGGCTTGCGCGAGTGTGCATAACCACCGTGAACGGTTGTATGGTTGTTTGCCGCCAATGAATTTGTCACGATGGTAATGTCGACGCCGCGTTTCTGGACTTCGACGAATGCCTCGATCCCCGTCTTGCGCGGTACAAAATAGGGGGATACTATCAGGACCTCCTTCTGCGCGCCGGATAGCGACTCGATCAGCGGCGTTCGAATCGACGCGGCCGTATCAGCCAGTTTCTTCTGGGATTTGTCGGGCGAATCGTAAGCCAGAACATAAGGAGCCCAGGTGAAACTATTCTCGTCCTCACGGATATAGTCTCTCACCCGCTTTTCAACCGCCGCGGCATAGGGCGTGCCCAAAATCTCCTGACGGTTCTGTTCGATTCTCTCCCGCAGAGCCAATAACGCCGCAGCCGGATCCTCGGGCATTTTCGCAAAGGCGGGAATAGGCACTGCGGCAACATAGTTCCAATAGAGGTCGAACATGTCGGAAACCTCACCCACAATGGGTCCGATACCCAGGACATCCAGGTCACCGAATCTGACATCTGCACTGGCACCGAAATATTCATCGGCGATATTGCGGCCACCAATCAAGGTGATCTGATTGTCTGCCGTAAACGATTTGTTGTGCATCCGACGGTTGACCCTGGAGAAACTGGTCACCCCGTCCAGAAACCGCGCAGAGCGCTGTGCGAACGGGTTAAATATACGGACTTCGAAATTGGGATGGGAATCAAGAGCGGCCATACCCGCATCGTAACCCTTGGTCTGAATATCATCGAGCAGCAGGCGCACCCGCACCCCGCGATCCGCAGCCCGCAGGAGGAAATCGAAGAAAGCAAAACCGACGACGTCATTGGTGATCAGGTAGTATTGCGCGTCAATCGTGCGTTCTGCTCTTTCCGCCATCAGCAAGCGTAAGGCAAGCGCATCGATCCCATCGGACACCGGAAAAAAACCGGCTTCTCCCGGATGCTCCTCGGCACGCCCTTCGATCAACTTCCCGAGAAAAGTATCATCCGTATCGGTGAGCGCGTAGGTCGCGGTCTTGGGAGCATCGAAGTCGACGCTTGCGCAGCCGGACAGAGTCGCAATGACTCCGATCAGACACAGCTGTCGCAGAAAACTCGTCATGCTGGTTTTTCCCATTGGTTACGCGCGAAGTCGACAACCAATCCCGGACGGCAGTGCGTCATGGCTTTGCCGGCAAGAGAAAATGCCGGAAGCCACAATTGCCCGGTTGCAATGGGGACCAGTTCGGGTCCGGCTAATGGGACCTCACCGGTGAATCGTTCTTCATGAAATAAAATCGCCCGTCCTCGGCACCGATGAGGAGGTCGCGGACGCCGTCGCGGTCCCAGTCGACGGTGGTCGGGCTGGTGGTGTGGCCGGCGAGGCGTCGCCTGGCGAGAGGCCGGGCTTCTTCGAAGGCGGTGACGCCGCCCGACTCGCCGACGTTACGGTGAAGATCGGTGTTTCTCGAGTTGATGAGAAGGTCGCGCCGGCCATCGCCGTCCCAGTCAACAATGCAGAGTTTTCTGCGGCCGCTTTTTCCGGCAATACCGTTGTTCAGGCGGAGGGGATCGGTTGACCCACCGATCTGTTTTCCGTCCCGGTCGTAAACGCCCCCGGAGAATACACGCCGACCGGGCAGGAGTACGATGCGGCCGCCGTCGCGGCGTTCCCGTTGGAAGAGGGCGAGGTATCCTTCGTGATCGAGCATGACGAGGTCGGTGAGCCCGTCCTCGTTCCAGTCAACGGCGACCGGGGTGGTACGCCACTGCGTGGTGAGTTCCTTCGATTCGGGATCCCACCAGTTCCAGGCGGGTTTAGGCGGCATGCCCTCCCACTCCACCTCGACCGGTCGAGCGGCGGCGAGCCGGGGATTCGTCTTCGTGCCGGTGTTTTCGAACCAGACAACCTTACCCCAGATCGAGTTTACGATGAGATCGAGGAGTCCGTCATGATTCCAGTCGGCAACGCTGAAAGTGGTGTACCCCCATTTCGCTTCGCAGGGCCCCTGGATGGATCCCTTGGGACCCGCCTGGAAGTGGATCGTCACACGGGCGGCTTCGAGCAATATTGGTCGAGCCCATTTCGGGGGGTCGCCACCGTCGAGGTTTTCGATGAAGGCGATGTTTCCGGAGGTATTGCCACAGAGCAGATCTTCATCTCCGTCCCCGTCCCAGTCGACGCTCACGGGTGTGATCAGGGCGCCGAATTTCAGGTCGCCGGCTTCCTGCTGAAAAAATTGGGGCGGAAGAAAAAGAGGCACGCCGTCTGCGTCAGTTTTCCCGGTGTGTTCGATCAGAGCGACGCGTCCGTCTTCGTCGCCAACCACGATATCCATGTC
>QNAI01000080.1 GCA_003641745.1 Verrucomicrobiota bacterium
CCACCCTCCACCTACCGCAGAAGGCTGAGGGGAGGAAGCCGGCGGAGATTGTGAATTAAGAGTGAAGAATTATGAAGTGACGGATAGCACGCTGTCCGTCTGCGGATGCGGATGCGGATGCGGATGCGGATGCGGATGCGGATGCGGATGCGGATGCGGATGCGGCAGTGACTCTTTTGCGTCCACTTCATCAATCTTAACTCCTAATTCCTAATTGAATTCCTACGTCACCAGAGGGTCGATACGCCAGATGATATCCCGGTCGATCCTGGGAGCGTGGTGACGATACTTCTCGGTCAGCTCGAGTTTTTTTCGCAGAAGCTTTCCGAAGTTCTCGCCATAGACGAATCCGTTTTCTCCGGTATCGCTCACGATCATGAATTCGGTCGAACTGTTTTCCCAGAGATCCAGGAGGCGACGGGTGTTCGCAAGTTCCAGATCGATTGCGTCCTGGACCATTTTCTCACGGATCGTCTTCTCCGCTTCATCATCGGTTTCCAGGTAGCCGTGAACGCCTTCGACCCAGGCACATACATTTCTGATCGTCGTCGTCCAGCATCGGTAGGCAATGAGCCGGTCGACGAGGTCGGTCAGCACCGATATTCCCTTCTGATCGGAGGCCTCGCACGCTTCGGAGAGCGCTTTTTCCGCCTCCTCAATGACGACGTCGAGCCTCGGAAACAGGTTCTTGTCGAAACCATCGACCTGCTGCCTGGCCGGACCTTTTTTCACCAAGTCAAAGAGCACATCCCGGCCGAAGTCATTGATGGCGGGGTTGTTCGGTTGCACGCACTCAAACCGCTCATAGTAATCCCGTTCCCCCGTTGGTATGGCTTCGATGTCCGGGACAAACGGCCGATCCCAGGTGCGCTGCCAGATAAAGCCAAAGCCCGTGTAGTGGAAAACATGGGGTTGAAAAACCAAGGCTTCCTCAAAGCCTTCCCAGAGACTTTGAACGACCGGGCCGAAGATCGGACCGGCCCATCGAAGCGCACACGACTTCAGCACATCCGCCACCGGTCGTTGCGGTTCGAACTGAATGGCCCGGATCACTTCGGGATTCGGCCAGTAAGGCGTCCTCCCCGTATTGAGAAGACCACCGAATGCGCTGACTTGCCGCACGCCGAGATCGGCGAGGCTCTTGACTCGTGCGTGCAACATTGCGGGAAACGGGATGCCCAGCAGCGGCTCATGATTCCAGGCGCCGCAAGGGGCGTATTGGATCACCGGCTCGACCCCCTGCCCGCGCATTGACTCCAGGGCAACCGCCTCCTTCGGATCCATTTCGGTTTGAAAGAGCGTGCCGCCTATCCCGGTCTGTTCCGGATACTTTGGATGCGAATAGGGGAGACTGTAGCCACGAACCAGGAGGGTACCCGCTTCCATGTCCACTCCATTCCCGAGTCCCTTCATGATGGTGTCGTGTTCGACCTTGAAGGACTCGAATCGCAGAAGCACACGAAACTCCGGATTGATCTCAGCGGCTGAGTCACGCAACAGACGCAGGTAACGCACCACGCTCTCTCCGGCCGCTTCCGCGATCTTCTCGTGGTTGCGCCACTCGCGGATCATGTAGGGGCCGCCATTGCGGCCGACGTACAACGACGAAGTATGTTCAAAACCGGCACCGCTGTCGTTGGCCCAGATCGATATATAGGAAAGGTCGGGTACTTCCCTCATCATATTCTGAATCAGGTCCCGGTAATGCCGCTGAGTAACCGGATGATCCTGAGCCAGGCAATAACGAGGGATCCGGGATCGAAACGGATGATCGACCCGTGCGCCGCGCAGAGTCGGGTAGCGGACAAAGAACCGCTCAGGCAGGCTGCGGGGTTCGAAGCAGACAATACCGGGTTTCAGACCGAATTTTCTGCCCAGAGCCGCCAGTTTGCGAACCCGGTTGATATTTGCCTCAAGGTAGTGGGCCGGCCAGAGGCCCCGGGTCAGCTCCGTATCCACAAAATGGTTCAGACCGGGGGCATAGGTATAGAACTGCGGGTAGAACTCCGAGGCCGTTGTCTCCTCCATCGCCATCGGGCCCTCCAGGCCGTTGACCTCGAGGTGGGTGAACCCGCACTCGGCCAAGCGACGGACGTAAGCCTCCCGGTCAAACGACCGGCCGTGGCGCCAATACTGGTTGAGCGAAGCGTCAAAAAGGGGCCGATTCAACTCAAACGGAGATTCGATCAGAACGCCTGCCTTCAGGGCATCCGGATCCAGCCCCTCAAAACCACGACCGGCCCAACGGGCTCCTGCGAAGAGAAACGAGCCGACATTGCTGCTGATCTCACCGCCACCATCCCGGCTCAGACGAATCCAGAGCCAGCTGGCGGACGGATCGGAGTCGGCCGGGCGCAAATTCGGCCATCGCCCGTCTTCGACCGAAAGCCGAAGACCTGTCCCGGGCGTGCTGTCCCGGGACAGGCTCGCTCCAAAGAGGTCGGTGATTTCGGAAGCAGCCGAAACTTCAACCGGGACCGCGTTCTCAGGTATTGAGACAGCGGAAATTTCAGGAATGGATGTTGATGCCTTGGATTCAATCATGAGAAATACGATAAGGTTTTTCACTTCCGCCACGACCTGACGGCCGACTTACGACGCCATCCTCCCGGGGCCGGAAAAACCTGAAGCTGCCGACCATCCCGCAATCGAACCGGCCCGTCTCCACTCTTACGATATGCGCCATGTCGGGTCCATGATCAGGTCCGGGGAGATCGGCGTGTGCCGATCACCTGAGGGAGACCACTTCCCCCGACTCCCGGCTCCGATTGCCCGCTTCCATAAAGCGCACCATCTCCACCGAGGTCTCCAGAGGAACCGGTGATTCGCCCCCGTTGAAGAAGTTCATGACCTCCTCAAGCAGCGATGAGAAGAAAGGGCGACTGGCGGTGGCAATGTCGATGTGAGCGGTGTGCGCCGCAAAATGAACCAATCCATGAAAGCCATTGTCACCGGTTCGATTACCCCGAATGGTTCCGAGCCGACCGTCGCCCCAGACTCCGATCAGGCAGTCATGGTCATCCGTAGACGAAGCCACCACACTCTGGCAGCCCGTCCCGAGTGAGGCGAAAAGCATCTCGACGGTGTGAACACCGTACCAGAAGAAACCGGGACTGGTCGGTTCGATCGCCATCGGTCCGCAGAAATCGGCGCCCGTAGCGGTGCCCGGGCCTTCCGGGTTCAGCACGTCGGTCAGCGCCGTGCTGAACCGCAAAGCGGACGAACAGAAAGCCCGGGTTCCGCTCCTGGCCGCGAGATCGGCCATGGCTTCAGCATCGGAAACGGAGGACGCGAACGGCTTGTCGATGAATATCGGTTTCCCGGCACCGGCGATGCGGAAAAACTGATCGCGATGAACGCGGCCATCGACCGAACAAAGTAGAATGGCGTCGCTGGCCTCAGCCACGGCTTCGGGCGAGTCGACCATCGACACGCCATAGGTGTCCCGAAGCTCGCTGGTAAAGCCCTCGACCCGATCACGGCTTGCCGCCATGTCCGGCGATCCGCCGGGAAAGGCGACCATCACCCGGGCTTCGGAGGTCACTTTCTCCCCTTCAGCGCCGTTGAGAAATTTCGTAAACGCACTGACGTGCGACGTATCCAAACCAATAATACCAATTTTCATCTTTTTATTCCGCGAGGTTCATTTTTTATCCAAAAACTGCCGCAGGATACTTCCCGCGGCCCCAAGTTCCGCCAGGTCGACGTATTCATGATCGGTATGGGCGAGCGTGGCGTCACCGGGCCCAAATACGATCGAAGGAATGCCCCGCTCGACAAAGGCAACCGCATTGGTCAGGTATCCCGCCACCTGGGGCCGCGCGTCCCGGCCACCGGCTTGAATCGCCTTCCCGAACTCCTGAACAAAGGGCGAATCGGCCGGCGTATCGAGAGCGGGGCGGTCGTAATGCCGGGTCAGGACCAGATCCGGCTCGCCATCCAGAAGCGCGAGGATCTCCTCCACAGCGCCGTCCGCCGTCTCTCCCGGGATCAGGCGGCGATCGAGTTCCAGCAGACACCGGTCGGGCACGACATTCACCGCGGTTCCCCCGCGAATCGTGCCCGGACTCAGAGTCGGCTGGCCGAGCCGGGGATGTCCGGCCCTGCGGCCAAAATCATCAATCAAGGCAGCCAGACGGCCCAATACCCGCCCCATCCTGGCAATGGCGTTGTCACCCAGCGCAGGATTGGAGGCGTGGGCCGCTCGGCCGCGGGCCTCAAGCTGAAAACGGATCAACCCCTTGTGGGCATGAATGAGTCGACAGAGGGTCGGTTCGCCGGCCACGGCGGCTCCGATCTCAACTCCAAAATCGTGGTCGAGCAGCCGGTAGGCGCCGGTCTGACGATCCTCCTCGTCGATGGTCGCTGAGAATACCAGAGGACGGGACAGGTGGGTTGGCGAGGAAGCGTAATGGGCGATCAGATACAGGAACACGGCCATCGACGCCTTGGTGTCGCAGGAACCCCGACCGAACAGGCGTCCTCCCCTGACCTCCGGCCTGAAGGGATCCCCGACCGCCCAGGTGTCGGCCGAGACGGTGTCGAGATGGGAATCAAGGAGCAGGGCGGGACCCGAGCCTGAATCGATCACCGCGATCACATTGTTTCGGCCGGGGTGGACTTCCTGGACTGTGACGTCGGCGCCGGTCCTGCGCAGCCAAGCCTCAACCCAAGCCGATAATTCCGCCTCGCCCGGTCCACCAAAAACGGGATTCACGCTCTCTATCGCCACCAGGTCGGCGAGCAGTTTTGCAAGATCAGTCATTGTTCAGGGCACTTTGATAAAGCGGAAATTATCATCGTCTCGAATCAATCTAAATGTCCTTCAGTCGGTCACCCCAGAAGCCATCGATCGAGATTCTCCCGGACAAAGGTGTCGTCCGTCAGCTCAGGATAGTCGCGTGACACCCGATCCAACTCCTCGGCCTGGCCCGGGGAAAGGCGTTCTTCGGGATTCAGGCACCAGATGCCCTCCAGGAGACCCTGGCGACGCAAGACCTCAAGTATGCCCGGAATAACCCCGGCAAAACCATTGGCCGCATCGAAAACGGCCGCATTGGCATCGGTGAGCCTCGCACTCGCAATCAGCCAATCTGAATCGATTTGAGGTGCCTCCCGAACCTCTCGAATCCTGTCCATCATTTCGACCGCCCGTTTCGTCCAGACACCCCATTGGCCCAGCAGGCCACCCAGAATACGGATGGTGCGTCCCCGATCGCCGTCACCACCAAAATTAAAGGGAGTCAGCAGATCGGACACGATCGAATCGTCGTTACCGGTGTAGAGGGCGATATCCTCGCGACCGGAGTCAGCCAGGGCCCGAACCACGTCGATGGTCTGGTAACGGTTGAAGGGTGCCATCTTGACCGAAACAAGATTCTCGATCTCCATCAACCGGCGCCAGAAGGCATATGGCAGAACGCGACCACCGACGGCAGGCTGGAGGTAAAAGCCGATGACGGGCAGCACTGCACTGACCTGGCGCAGATGGTCGACAATCTCGCCCGGGGGGGCGTCCCTGAAGGCGGTCATACTGACGAGACCGGCATCATAACCGAGCGAAGCCGCCAGACCGATCTCCTGCATGGCTTGATTGGTCTGTCCACAAATCCCGGCGACCAGGGCAAAGGGACGCGGACGTTCGGTCAACGAGGCCCTGACCGTCTCGGCCGCAAGTTCCAGAACCGGAGCGAACAGGTCAATCCCGGGATCGCGGATCTCGAACTGGGTGGAATGAACGCCGACGGCGAGACCACCCGAACCGGCATCAAGATAGTAGCGGGTCAGTGCGCGTTGTCGCCGTTCGTCCAGACGCCGGCCCGCATCAAGAGCCAGCGGATGCGCTGGGATGACCTGACCTTGGAGAAGATGCCTGCGGAGATCGTTCACGATGGGACGGGAAAAACAGGTTTTGGGAAACCGTGAGTAACTAATGTAGGCCGCCGCGCATATTGTAACTTATGGGAAGGACTATCATGACACATGATGGAGTCAAAAAGTGGTAGGAAACAGTATAAATGAACAGACATGGTCTTTTCCCCGACTTCAGCGTTGCTCGTCAGTCACGAATCTACGGATTCGCTCCATTCTCGCGCCTTGAACTCCGAAAAAACTCCACGCCCATAAGTGCCAATCTGTTTGGCGGACTACAGTAACCAGTTACCCGAAACCGTGAGCAAGCCCATTCCAACGCGATTCTTTGCTCCGAAAGCTCGAATCCATCGGAACCCTTTGATTCGAGCACCCATGAGCAGGATTCTCTTAGAGGCTGTCTGAAAAGTGCTGAAGCGTGTCGCAGAGATTGATCTGGGGTGTTGGGCAAGGCAGGCGCGAGGCGCCCAGGCCCAAAGGCCTTGGTCCTCGTGCCCAACGCCGGCCACGACCCAAAGCAACTCTGCCCGAAGGGTTTGGCCAGAAACGACCCCGGCGCGGCATTAAGCCTCTCCTACTCAACGCAGGAAAAACAACCAGCGATCCGTCCGTCGAGGCGGCTTCGAGCGGCAGGCAGTCGCCTCCCAGCCAAGTGATTCGCGAACGGTATCGGACTTCCAGTCAACTCGCACGAGCCAACCGATCGAAATCCGCCTGGATCGCGAGCCAGAATGAAGAGCTGGTATGGAAGAGATCCTCCAGGTGCCGGGCCAAAGATGGGGTGACGGGGCGTTCTCCGCGAACGATATCGCGAACCTCATCGGCCGGTAATCCGCTCTCATCGGTCAGGTTGGAAAGGGCCTGGTCGGAGCATTCGAGGTAATCGTGCCAAAGAATCTGACCGGGGTGAATGGCTGGAACTTTCTGATACATCTGAATGACTCCCGTTTTCGTTTTTCACCAGCTCCCCGACGGGGCGCCTGGACTTCACCCAATATGGATCAGGTGCCTTGATCGAGCGAGCGCAAAGACCTCAGATGGGCACCGTTGAGATCATGGGGGATTCCCCCGATTGGGATTACGAAAATCCTCGATCGTCGTCTGCCATCAAGGAGCGGGCCGGGATTGCGCGCCCTGCGTTCTCGGATGAAGTCCTTTCTGGAACTCATCCCAAAATTGCAAATACGCACTCCGGGCGCGTCCCCACAGATCATCGGATCGCAGGTGGTCAACCCCTACCGGATCGACCTATTCCGGACCTTCGACGGCAGAGACATTCCCCTCGGTTGAGGGTTCGAAACTGAACCGTTGCCTGGCGACAGCGAAAACCGGTATCCCTTCCTTCATTGGCGGCTCAAATTTCCACTGGCGAACCGCTTCCATGGCGGCCCCCGCAAAATCGCCTGCACTCTGCTCGATCACGGCGGGCAGCCGCACATCTCCAGATTCATCGATGTAGAATTCGATCGTAACGGCACCCTCAAGCCGGCTACCCAGAAACGCCTCGGGATAGCTCGGGCTGACAATGGAGACCGGGACGGGAACCTGATCGAGCTCATCGAGTTTGCAGATCCTGAATGCCTCAGGCGTCGGCCGCATCCGGTTGAACTGGGCATTGACATCATCACCCACCCGCATTTCGACCACGTTTCCACTACTCTCGAAATTAAAGGTCATCTGCATGACAACCGCACGCGGCTGTCCTGCTTCAAGGGCCGGATCGAAGCGCCATCGTGTGAGGGCATCGATCGACGAAGTGTAGAAGTCCTCATGGGTGTAGGCAACCGGTAGGTAGTCGATCAGGTTACCCTCCGCGTCCACCCCGAAAGCAATCGCGGCAAAGCCCTTCGTGATGCCAGTCCGATTCAGGTCGGACGGGTAGATCGGAGTCCGTGTCTGATGGACTTTCACGGACTGGCTGGGCCCTGGTTCGGGAGCACCGTTCGCCTGGAAAGACAAACCGACAGCAAAGATGACAGCGACGGACAGAAAGGTGAGTGTTCTATTCATAGCTTCTAGTGTCCTGTCTCACAAATGAGCTTGTACAATATGAGGTGTCATGGGGTCGCTAGCAAGGCGGGACAATTCCGGAATGCCTGTGGGCCTTTCGGATTTGTCCTAACGCCGCTAGCGGCCCCATGACACCCCTCCCCTTGGGCCAGGCTCTTTCCAACCTCAGCCGCGTTGCCCGTGCCGGGCGGTGCCACAGGGCACAACACCGGCGCGGCCGCCTCGCTGGGGTTGAAAATGGCTCTGGTATTGGCAAGCTCATTGGTGAGACAGGACACTAATCCAAGTGGAAAACTTCGTTCAGGTCGAGACTCACGGGGCTCTGGTCGGAGTTGGACGGCATAAGATCGGCCATATGCTTCCACCAACGCCGGCAAACCTCGGTGGAGGCGATGGCCGCCCAACGCTCTTCATCCTCAATCTCCACGTAACCAAAGAGTTGACGGGTTTCCGGGTGCCGGAAGATGGAATAATTGTGGACCCCGTGAGCCCTCAATACAGCGGCAAGATCGTCCCAGATCGAACTGTGACGCCTCTGGTATTCCGACTCTGAACCGGCGTTGACCGACATGACAAAAGCTTTGCGAATCATGGGAACAGACAATCTGCAGTGCTACAGATCGAGTCGATCGAAGAATGAGGGACTGAAAAATCAACACCTCGGTCTTGAAACCTCTCAAAAAATAGTTACAAGATTTCCTAACTCATCCGAAAAGAATAATTAATACCACAATCCCTAACTTCATGAACAAGCTGATTTTCCTCTCGATGGCCACCGCCGGCCTGATTCTCACTCCAGCCGCTTTTGCCGGCGAGGGTTGCTCCTCCAGCGCCGAAAAGAACCTGCAGACGGCCCAGACCGATGGCGCCGCCTGCGCAGCATCAACCAAGACGGTTCAGCTCGCCAAAGTCGACGACGCCTGTTGCCCTTCCAAAGAGGCCACCCAGGTGGCATTGGCTGACAGCGCTGCCTGTTCGTCAAAAAAGGCGATCCAGGTTGCTGATGCCGATGGTTCAGCCTGTGCTTCGAAAGCAAGTGCCCGGGATGTTGCGCTTGTCCATGGCGCAGCTTGCACCGCCTCTTCAAAAGCGATTCAAGTAGCGCAGAAGAGCGATTGTGAATCCAGTTGTGACAGCAAAGCCCAGAAGATTGTCCTCGCCCAGGCCGAAGCCAAGGCTTCCGATGAATGCGGCGACTGCAGCAAGGCGGAGGTCGCACCGACCGTTGCCAAGACCACCGATGACGCTTCGGCTGTTGTCGCTTCCCAAGAATAACCGACCGATCAGGCTCACGCCAGGGCCATCTGTCGCGGGATCCAATTTCGAGAGGCCGTGCCCGGTAGAGTGGGCACGGCTTCTGCGTTTACTCTCGGACCGACCATGAAGGCATCAAGGTCCGACACCAAGGATCGTCACCGGCGACAACCGTTCAACTGGAAGATCCGATACCCTGAAGAACTCCCCGTAAGCGGTCGGCGAAGCGAGATCATCGAGGCCATCCGGGCCAACCCGGTGGTGATCGTTGCAGGTGAAACAGGTTCCGGGAAGACGACCCAATTGCCCAAGATGTGCCTGGAGGCAGGTGGCGGAAGAAAGGGGCGGATCGCCTGCACCCAGCCGCGACGGGTGGCGGCTCAGTCTGTTTCCCGCCGGGTGGCGGAAGAACTCGGGGTGGAATGGGGAAGAGAGGTCGGCTGCAAGATCCGTTTCACCGACCGGACCGTGCCGCAGACCGTGATCAAGTTCCTGACTGATGGAATGCTTCTGGCCGAGCTCGGCGGCGACTCCATGCTCCGGGAGTATGACACCATTATCATCGATGAAGCTCACGAACGCAGCTTGAACATCGACTTCCTGCTCGGACACCTCAATCAACTGAGAAATAGAAGGCCGGATCTGAGAATCATCATCACGTCGGCGACCATCGACACCGAGAAGTTCTCCCAGGCATTCGATCGAGCCCCGATCATCGAAGTTTCCGGACGGCTCTATCCCGTGGAGGTCATCTATGCCCCGGTTGACGAGGCTCTGGAAGACCGCGGAGAATTCACGCATCTTGACGCCGTCGTCGCCGCGGTTGATCGCATTCATTCGAGCGGAGACCGCGGCGACATCCTGATTTTTCTTCCGACTGAACGGGACATCCGGGAGGTCATGGACATACTGAAGGGACGCCGTCTCGGAGCCACGGAAATCCTGCCTCTATTCGGCCGACTGGGCACCGGGGATCAGCAAAGGGTGTTCAGTCAGATTCCGCGCCGCAAGATCATCGTGGCCACCAACATAGCGGAGACATCCCTGACCATCCCGGGGATTCGATTCGTCATCGACACCGGGGAGGCCCGCATCAGCCGCTTCAATTCCCGCACCCGGACCCGGCGCCTGCCGATCGAACCAATCTCGCAGAGCAGCGCCAATCAGCGCATGGGCCGCTGTGGACGGGTTGAAGACGGGGTCTGCATCCGACTGTACTCGGAATCTGATTACGAAGAACGCCCGATCTATACCCCTCCGGAGATCCTGCGATCGAGCCTGGCAGAGGTCATCCTTCGGATGAAGGCATATCGGCTGGGAAAGGTCGAGGCGTTCCCCTTCATCGACCCACCTCCGGCCCAGGCCATTCGCGCCGGTTACAATCTCCTCGAGGAATTGGGCGCGCTGGATGGAGACCGCGAGCTGACTGCCATTGGCCGTGAACTGGCCCGCCTGCCGGTCGATCCAACGGTGGGCCGCATGGTCCTCCAGGCCCGGAAGGAGGGTGTGGTGCACGAGGTCCTTATCGTGGCCTCGGCCCTGAGCATCCAGGACCCACGCGATCGACCGGCCGACGCCCGTCAGGCCGCCGACGAGGCCCATCGGAAATATGTGCATCCCCATTCCGACTTCCTGACCCTGCACAGGATCTGGGAAACCTACCACGAGGAAGCAGAAACTCTTTCCCAGGGTCGGCTGCGAAAGTTCTGCCGGGCTCATTTCATTTCCTACGCGCGCATGAGGGAATGGCGCGACCTGCACAACCAACTGAAGCGATCCCTGGCCAACCCGAGGCGGAAGCACACCCTTCGGACCGAAGATCCGGCGCCGCCGGTTGTTGACGAGAAGGATTTTCTCTGGGGCGGCGTCAGCTACCGCAAAATCCACCGTTCGCTTCTTACCGGACTGCTCGGAAACGTGGCCCGCCGCGAAAACGGTAACGAGTTTCGGATGGCTGGAGACCGGCGGGTCCTGGTCTTTCCCGGTTCGACCCTTTTCCTGAAGGCGGCCGGACGCGCAGAACCCGGGAAGAAGAAAAAAAGAGTGGGATCCCCCTATTGGGTGGTCTCGGGAGAGGTTGTTGAAACCACCCGTGTATTCGCCCGTTCCGTCGCGCGGATCGATCCGGAGTGGATCATCGAACTTGGAAATCACGTCTGCCGGTTTTCATACACCGAACCCGATTACGAAGAAGCGAGCGGTCGAGTGGCAGTGCGCGAAAGTGTTCGAATTCACGGACTGGAAGTCCGGCGTCGTTCCGTCGCTTATGGGCGGATGGATCCCGAGCATGCCACCGAACTGTTCATACGGCAGGCCTTGGTCGATGCCCGGCCCCATGACGACCGGCACGGAATCCTCACGCACAACCAGGGTGTTCGCGAAAAGGCGGAAGTGCTCCAGACCCGCCTGCACAACCGACGGCACCACGACCTCGATGAAGCGGCCTACAGGTGCTACGCCCAGGCAATCGGCAATCACTGCGTCTCGTCCTGGGTGGAATTGAATCGCCTGGTCCGCAAAAAGGGAGGTCCCGTATTCATCCTGTTGACCGAAACACAATTGCTCGGCGACGCATTGGAGGATATCGATCCAACTGCCTTTCCCGACTCCGTGACGCTCGACAACTCTGCTCTGCCCCTGGCCTATGCCTACCGACCCGGCCAGGAAACGGACGGAGTCACACTGAAACTCAGCGTGCGGCAGGCCCGCAACCTCCAACCCAGTCTTCTGGATTGGCTGGTCCCGGGACATCTTGAAGAGAAGGTGAACTGCCTCCTGCGAAGCCTGCCCAAGGAAATCAGACGGTCTCTCTTCCCGATTGCCGACAAAGCGTCCCGCATCGCGGCAGAACTCAAACCCACCGAAAACACCCTGATCGAATCACTCGCGGCCCATCTGGAAGCCGTCTATGGCGTCCGTACAGTGCCCGGGGACTGGAACTCCGACGCCGTGCCTGATCATCTTCGAGTCCGGGTCGAAGTTGAAGGCCGCCCGGACCGACCGCTCGCAACCGGTCGCAACCTCCAGGCAATCCAGGTACAATTGGACAGGGAAGAGCAAAAAATCGCTGAACGACCATCGGGACCGACTCCGGATGCCTGGGCCCGACTGGCCGCCGTCTGGGAGAGAGAATCCATACAGACCTGGGATTTCCCCGATCCGCCCGAGCGGATCCAGGTCACGGAGTTGGCGGGCTTGCCGGTCTATGCCTGGCCCGGTTTGAGAGTCGAGTCCAACGACGTTTCCCTTCGCCTCTTCCGCACAAAGGAAGACGCGGATGCGCTCACGCCGACGGGCTGTGCCCGACTGCTGGAGAACGACCTGAAATATGAATTGGCCTGGATACAGCGCGACCTGAAGGACCTGACCCGGCTCGGGCCCCTGGCGGCGACCCTGATGTCGATGGAAGCACTCCGAAAGGGCGCCTACGAATCAATCCGATGTCACCTGTGCGGTGATGTGCCCAATCCATTCACCCGGGAACGGTACCAGTGTATTCTCGATTCATCCAAGGATTCCTGCCGCGGATTGGTCCCACGCTTTATCGACCAGGTCGAAGTCATTCTCAACGCCCGGCAGGAGGCGATGACCCGCCCGCAACCCTACGCCGGCCACCAGGATGATATCGATCGGCTGGTGCCGCCTGATTTCCTGATCCGAACCCCGTATGGGCGATTAAGGGATCTACCCCGCTACCTTCGTGCCACCATGGTGCGGGCTGACAAGGCACACCGTGACCCGTCCCGCGACGAAGCACGCGCCGGGGAAGTCCGGCGGCTCGAAAAACGCATCGAAGCGATTCAAGCCCGATCCGACCAAGATGCGGATCTTGGGCGGACGCTCAATGATGTTCGATGGATGATGGAGGAATTCCGCGTGTCTCAATTCGCCCAGGAGATCGGAACAGACGGAAAGATCTCGGCCATCCGCATAGAGCGCCGGCTGGAAGGTTCGAAGGGGACAGGCCGTTGTTTGTATACGAAATGATTCGTATACAAACAACGGCCTGACCCCTTATTTCTTGGGTGCGTAGGTTTGGAAGAGGTCGAGTGGATCGGATGGGCCGAGCCATTCGGTCCCCGTGCCGACCTCATGGGCGACAACATCAACTTCGTCGGGATCTCGAACCTCGGCCAGGCGCCCTTGAATCCTGACCACTCCGGGGATCTCCTCGAGTCCAAGCACTTCGAAGCTGTCGATTTCGAGGCGTTGGCTCTCCGCTTCAGTCAAAACGCTCTCGATCAAGTCTCGATTGTCCCTCAAGGCGCTTTCCCAGAAGACCCGCCCCTGCGCCGATTCCCCGGTATAGTCCTGGGCGGGCTGGCCCGGGCGGGAGACCGTGGCATAGAGACGGCCAAGGCGAACGAAATAACGGCCTCGTGTCGTGTGTTCGCCTTCACCCATAACCAGGGTCGACTCCACCTCCATGACATCGCCCGACCAGACATAGACCCGCTTGGCCCTGAAACGGCCGATCTCCCGGCCATCGAGCGATTGGATCGACACCTCGCCTTCCCAACTGCCGGCCAGTCGACTGAGGACGGTCCTCAGTTCGTGGGAACTCTGGGCCATGGCCGATGGGTTCTGCAGGACGCCGATCAGGCCAAAGAGGCAGCACAATGCACGGAGCATGATCGTCCCCCTGAAGATGTGAACCTGCCCCCACATGCTCAAGACGATGAACCAAAGCCCCCACGATGGCAATAGAACTCATCCAAAACTCGAAGGGGGATTACCCGGCCGACGATCCGTCACCCGAGAAAAGTCGGCCGGTGCGGGATCAGCCGGCCGAAGGATACCCTCAGGAGAAAACTCACGGCCCCATCATTGGCCAGTTCCAGCAGAAATGAGTAATGGTCAGGGTGTTGACCGCGTGTTTTCAGTCGGTAACGTTGAAATTGAACGGGGCGAGCATGCGCACATTCACAGGTTGTCCGTCTTTCATCCCGGGTTCGAATTTCCACTCACGGAGCGCCCGGATCGCATTTTCCTCGAATTCCCTGTGAGAAGACGACTTGACCTGGACCCGTCTGACGCGGCCTTTGCGGTCACAGATAAAAAGAAGTGAAACTTTGCCGCTGATTCCAGCCTGTTTCATTTCGTAGGGGAAGACCGGTGCCACGCGATAGAGGACTTGAGGGATGCGATCGACCTCGCTGAGCTCAAAGATCATCTCCAGCTCTTCCATCGCATTGACCTGGAAGTCGATGGTGAAGTCGCCTCCACCGGAGGCGTCACCCATCCCGGGATTCAGGGCCAATTCGAGTTGGGACAGGGTCAGTTTGGGCTGCTCCTTCTTCAGTTCGGGGTCGTCCTTCCGGGTCTTTTCTTCCGGTGGGGGCAGTTTCTCGACCGGAGGGCGAGGTGGAGGAGGCTTCGACATGTTCACCGTAACGATTCCGGAATCCTGATTTCCGACCGTCGAGATCAACTGGAAGAATGGAAGAGCCAGGAAGAGCACGATCGTGGCCACGAAGCCCATCGACCAGGCGCCCGCCAGGTGGTTCCAGAAATTGTCCTCCTTGTCATAGGTACTTCGATACGGAGTTGATCCTTCGTCCTCCGGAGACCCCGACGCAGGCGGTGGCCGTGCTCCCATCGATACCTTATGATCGACTCCGGCAACGCTCCCAAGGTCGTCTTTATCTCCTGGAGAGTGATAGGACGCCCGACTGCTCACAGTGCCTGCACCCTCGCTCCGTGGAACTGGAGGTATCAGCGGTTCGCCCGGGCGAACACGCGAGTGCTCTTGACTGAAATCAGGGCGCATATTCATGAGTGACCTTTCCCTATAAATTCGCGAGCGAACGGATCCCGGGTGATGGGCATTGCTGCATCATACCTGATGGCATCTGCCCGACCGCATCTCTACTATAATGTACACTAACGGATAAACCCTCGATTCGCCACCCAACTTTTAGTATTCGTTTTGCATTTCCTGATAGGCGTATGAATATAAGTTGCACTAATGAATCCAACCACGCCGCCTGTCACTCTGGAAGGGGTCAAACCCGAATGGAACCAAGTCAAGCACCGGTCTGGGAATTTTCGACGAAGAACAGCCGACGGGGTCATTGCTCACTATCTTGCATGCCAATGCGAGTACCGAGGCAGCCACTCTGCCGACATCAGCCTATGTGCTTTGACCCCCTCGAAGCCAAGTTGACCGTAATTCCTCCTGGACACCCCTTAACTGGGTGCCATTCGGGTCAA
>QNAI01000081.1 GCA_003641745.1 Verrucomicrobiota bacterium
GCCATCCGCCGCCATCGGATGTTCCTCCAGCGTGATGGCCTGTAGTTCGGCCACCTGTTCCGGCGTCGGGGCGGTCGGCTGGGCGTGAAGATATCCAACTGATGAGATCACCAGGGAGAGAGAAAAACTCAATCGGCGTAGAGTTACGTTCATGGGTGGCAGAAGTTTATGGGGTAGGTTTGATGCGGTCTTCGCAATCCGACATCGCCTGAATATTCTGAGAGGTTAGGTAAAAAGGGCGGATTCGCCAATTCAAAAGGCGGATCTACTGGATCCAGACGCTTGTTTTACCGGAAATTAAGGGGTCACGTCTTGACTTTCAACTATCGGGTTGACCCGATAGTTGAAAGTCAAGACATGACCCCTTTGCGTTGACCCGATAATTGAAAGTCAAGACGTGACCCCTTTGACCCCGATCAGACCACCAGGCTCAGGCCGTCGTAGGCGAGCCGAACCGTTGCGGGGAGTTCACTTTCCATTGGACCGTGATCGACCGTGTGGGTCAGATGGGTCAGGTAATTGCGTTCTGCCCCGATCGCTTCGGCCACCTTCACAGCTTCGCTAATCGACATATGGGTCGGATGGGGCTCCTGCCGCAACCCATCGAGGACCACGACACCGGCACCCTCGGCCAGCTTCCGAGCCTCGGGGCCAACCTTCTTGCAATCCGTGTAGTAGGCGAACTTCGAACCGGTTGCCCGTTCCTCAAAGACCAGCCCGAGCACCTGGACCCGTCCGTGGGGCAGAAGTGTCGTGGTAATCGTCCCAACCCCCAGGTCCAGAACCGGAGGCATCTGATGCAGGATGAAGGCGGGATAACCGCGAAAGGCGGGTCTGGCCCCGATCGCGTAGGCATAGATGGACCGGACACGGTCCAGTCCATCCGTATTGCTGTAAACCGGAATTCCCTCGCCGTCTCTGCGATCGCAGAACCGCCGCAGATCGTCCATACCCAGGACATGGTCGGCGTGTCCATGAGTCAGGATGAAAAGGTCGACCGATGTCAGATTATTTCGGATACACTGTTCGCGAAATTCCGGCGCTGCGTCGACCTGAATATGGAGACCACCCATGACCACATGGACGCTCGCCCGACTCCGTTTGTTCCGCGGATCGGACGAACGGCACACCTCGCATGAACAGGCGATCATGGGGACACCCTGCGAAGTTCCGGTTCCTAGGAATGTGATCTCCATCGGAGAGAAGAGTCGAAGGTCCAAAGTCCGGTGTCGAAGGCATTTTACCTGATTGGCCGGCAACCGGGCAGAATAGGAAGAAAAAAGGGGCGCCCTTCCGGGCGCCCCTTTTGCGAATCTGGTTTGGTGTGCGGGTCTGGCTTAGAAGCCCATGCCACCACCCATACCGCCCATGCCACCCATACCCGGGTCACCGGCCGGCATGGGATCCTTCTTTTCAGGGATCTCAGTGATCATGCACTCGGTGGTCAGGAGGAGACCGGCAATCGACGCCGCATTCTGCAATGCGGTTCGGGTCACCTTGGTCGGATCGACAACACCTGCTTTGACGAGGTCTTCGATCTCGTCGGTGGCGACATTGTAGCCGATATTGCCTTTATTCTTCAGGACTTCCTGAACAATGACCGAACCTTCGACACCTGCATTTTCGCAGAGGTGACGCAGGGGAAACTCGATCGCGCGGCGGACAATGTTGGCTCCGATCCTTTCGTCGCCCTCGACCTTGAGGCTGTCGATGACATCGATACAACGGAGCAACGCAATGCCCCCACCGGGAATGATGCCTTCCTCAACGGCGGCGCGAGTCGCATGCAGGGCATCCTCAACGCGAGCCTTCTTCTCCTTCATATCGGGCTCGGTTGCGGCACCGACGTTGATCACGGCCACACCGCCGGCCAGCTTGGCCAGGCGTTCCTGCAGCTTCTCGCGATCGTAATCCGATGTCGTTTCTTCGATCTGGCGACGGATCTGCTTGACCCGACCCTGAATGTCAGACGCGGAGCCTGCACCCTCAACAATGGTGGTGTTCTCCTTGTCGATTGAGATGCGCTTGGCCCGACCGAGGTCGCTGATCTGGACGTTCTCGAGCTTGATCCCGAGATCCTCGGTGATGCAGCGACCACCGGTGAGAACAGCGAGGTCTTCGAGCATCGACTTGCGACGATCACCGAAACCTGGAGCCTTGACCGCACAGGCACTGAGCGTACCGCGGATCTTGTTCACCACGAGAGCCGCCAGGGCCTCGCCCTCGACGTCTTCCGCAATGATGAGGAAGGGCTTGCCGGACTTGGCAACAGCTTGGAGGATCGGGAGAAGATCCTGCAAATTGCTGATCTTCTTCTCGTGGATCAGAACGTAGGCATCTTCGAGGACGGTCTCCAGGGTCTCGTTATTGGTGGCGAAGTAGGGGCTGAGATAGCCCTTGTCGAACTGCATACCCTCAACCACTTCGAGGGAGGTTTCGATCGACTTGGCCTCTTCCACTGTGATGGTGCCATCCTTGCCGACCTTGTCCATCGCATCGGCGATGATCTGGCCAATGGCGTCGTCCCAGTTGGCTGAAACAGTTGCCACCTGACGAATCTCCTCCCGGTCTTCGACCTTCTTGGAGACACTTTCGAGCTGCTTAATCACGGTTTCAACCGCCTTGTCGACACCACGCTTCAAGTAGATCGGATTCGAACCCGCGGTCACATACTTGAGACCCTCGCGGTAGATGGACTCGGCCAGCACCGTCGCGGTGGTGGTGCCATCGCCGGTAAGGTCGGAAGTCTTTGATGCAACTTCGCGGACCATCTGAGCCCCCATGTTCTCGTAGGGATCGGAGAGTTCGATCTCCTTGGCTACGGTCACGCCGTCCTTGGTGACGGTGGGAGACCCAAATTTCTTGTCAATGACCACGTTGCGGCCCTTGGGACCGAGCGTGACCTTGACCGCTCTGGACAGGGTTTCGATACCGCGCAACAGGCTCTGGCGTGCGGCTTCGTCGAATTTAAGTTGTTTGGCTGCCATAAGAATTTTCGATGTTTTAGGTTTCTGTTGGAATCGATCGTCAGGCGATCACACCAAGAATGTCATCTTCCCGCACGAGCATGTATTTCTCGTCGTCGAGCTTCACTTCGGTGCCCCCATATTTGCTGATGAGAACGCGATCGCCGACCTTGACCTCAAAGTCCTGCGTCTTTCCTTTGTCGTCCTTCTTGCCGGTTCCGAGAGCGATCACTTCGGCCTCCTGCGGCTTTTCCTTGGCCGTATCGGGGATGATGATTCCTCCCCGAGACTGCTCCTCTTCTTCTTCGATGTACTTCACGAGGACGCGGTCCCCGATTGGTTTTATTTTAGCACTCATTTCTTTTGTTCAGTGGGTTAAGTTAATCTACTAACCGTATTGAAAAATTATGATTTCTTGTCGTCGTCGACCACTTCGAAGTCGGCATCAACCACGTCGGCGTCGACCGGCTTGGCGCTCTCTGCACCTCCGGCACCGGCTTCGGGCTCACCGCCTGCAGCGGCGGCTCCTGGATCCCCGGCTTCGCCCTGCTGGCCGGCCGCGGCCGCAGCCTGGTAGAGTTCGGCCCCGATCTTGCTCAGACGCTCCATGGCGGCTTTCATGCGATCGCTGTCGTTGCTCTCCAGATCCTTCTTTGCCTCGGCGATGGCGGATTCGAGCTCGCCCTTCTTGTCCTCGGGCAATTTGTCGCCCGATTCCTTCATCATCTTCTCCATCTGGTAGATGGTGGAATCAAGCTGGTTGTGCGCTTCAACCGTCTCACGGTTTTTCTTGTCTTCCTCGGCGTGAAGCTCCGCCTCCTTGGTCATCCGCTCAACCTCGTCTTTGCTCAGACCGGAAGAACCGGTGATGGTGATCTTCTGATCCTTGCCCGTCCCGAGATCCTTGGCCGAAACATTCAGGATTCCGTTGGCGTCGATGTCGAAGGCGACCTCGATCTGTGGCACGCCGCGGGGAGCCGGCGGGATGCCGTCCAGGTGGAATGTACCGAGGGTTTTGTTGTCGTGCGCCATCGAACGCTCACCCTGCAGGACCTTGATCTCAACCGAAGGCTGATTGTCGCCGAAAGTGGAAAAGGTCTGCGCCTTGCGGGTCGGGATGGTCGTATTGCGCGGTATCATCGCTGTCGATACACTACCCGCCGTCTCGATGCCGAGGGTCAGCGGGGTCACGTCGAGCAGGAGCACGTCGCGAACGTCGCCCTTGAGGACCGCGCCCTGGATGCCCGCACCGATTGCGACCACCTCATCGGGATTCACACCCTGGTGAGGCGTTTTGCCGACCATTTCGTTGGCCAACTCGATGATTTTCGGCATCCGGGTCATGCCGCCGACCAGAACAAGTTCATCAATCTCGGAGTTTTCGAGGCCGGCATCTGAAAGGCAGGCCTTGAACGGGGCCACCGTCCGTTCGAAAAGGCTCTCGCAGATCTGCTCGAGCTTGGCCCGGGTCAGCTGGATGTTCAGGTGCTTCGGACCCGACGCATCCGCGGTGATGAAAGGAAGATTGATGTCGACGGTCTGGGCCGCCGAAAGGGCGATCTTGGCCTTCTCCGCCTCCTCCTTGAGGCGCTGCAAAGCCATCGGGTCCTGGCGCAGGTCGATCCCGTTCTCACTCTTGAAAGTATCGACCAGCCAGGAAATGATCGCGTTGTCCCAATTGTCACCTCCGAGGTGGGTGTCACCGTTTGTCGCCTTCACCTCGAAGACACCGTCGCCGATCTCAAGGATCGAGATATCGAAGGTACCTCCGCCAAGGTCATAGACGGCAATCTTTTCCTCCGCCTTCTTGTCCAGCCCGTAGGCGAGTGACGCGGCGGTCGGTTCGTTGATAATGCGGAGCACTTCGAGTCCGGCGATCTTGCCGGCATCCTTGGTCGCCTGGCGCTGGGAATCGTTGAAGTAGGCCGGAACGGTGATCACAGCCTGTGTCACTTTATCGCCCAGGTAGGCCTCGGCATCGGCCTTCAACTTGGCCAGGATGAATGAGGAAATCTGCTGGGGAGAAAACTGCTCGGTCTTGTCGCCGACCTGGACTTCCACCCAGGCATCCTGATTCGACGCCGCAACCACCTTGAACGGCAATCCGGTGGCCTCTTCGCTGATCTCATTGAATTTGCGCCCGATCAGCCGCTTGGATGAAAAAACGGTGTTCTGTGGATTTGTTATCGCCTGACGTTTGGCAGCCTGCCCGACGAGGCGCTCGCCCGACTTGGTAAATGCAACTACCGAAGGTGTGGTGCGTGCACCCTCAGCATTCGGAATCACGACAGGCTCTCCGCCTTCCATGATCGACATGCACGAGTTGGTTGTTCCTAGATCAATGCCTATTACACGGCTCATGCAGGATTCCATGCAACCCACGTGCCAGTCGATTGAGGAATATGGTAACTAATTGGTTACCAAGAGGTAAAAAAACATAAGCCCTCAATACCCAAACTGCCTGTCCCAGCGAACTGAGCCCGAATGTCACACTGGCACATTGAATGACGCGATAGATGAGAAGGGGTGACACTACTGGTCGATCGTCACAGGGCGATTGCACAGCGGAACCGATGGGGTATGGTGCTGTTCAAACCAAAGTGCCCCAATATGAATATCGGCCTTCCCAAAGAGATCCCTGTCATGACCCTGCCGGGGACCGTCTTCTTCCCCCATACCCTGCTTCCCCTCCACATCTTCGAACCGCGCTACCGGCGCATGCTCAAGGAGATCCTGAAAGAAGACCGGATTTTTGCGGTGGCCGCGTTGGACCGCAAGGCCGCCGCGCAGCCCGACACCAACGACCCGCCCTGCCCGGTTGCCACAGCTGGCCTGATCCGCATGTGTCAGACCAACACCGACGGGACTTCAAACCTTCTCCTCCAGGGATTCACGAGAATCCGGATCGACTCCATCATCCAGGAGTCCCCCTATCGAATCATCAGAGTACGCCCGCTCACTTCCTCTGCCGGCGCCGAGCCTGATCGTCTCGCAGCCCTTCGCCATGAGTTGATTCGGCTGGCCCAGATGAAAACACAGATGGGCGGACAGGTCCCCGAAGAAGTCATGCAGATGCTGGACCATATCGATGATCCCGACGCCATGTCTGACCTGGCGGCTTACACCCTCTGTGATGACCCGGCTTTCAAACAGACCCTGCTTGAGAGCGTCGAAATCAAGAATCGACTGCTTCTGATCATTCGGCAGATGAAGGCGGACCTGATCCTACTCAGGTTGAGCCGCAAACTTCAGGGCGATCTGGACGACGATCAGATTGCCGATAATTGATCGATTTCGACTCCGCCGGTGTGATTATGGGTTTATATTTCCTCCGCACATCTGTATTCTTGCATAGTATACATGAACACCCACACCTCTATTCTGAGCTTCTCCCTGACCGTTCTCATCGGATTGTCAGCTGTTTCCTCTCGAGGACTCGCTGCCGAAGCGACTTCGCCTTCTTTCGAAGTCGAATCGAGCAAATCTCCCGCCCGGCTTGCCGTCGACACCCGCAGCAGCCCGGTTCCCTGGTCGAACCTCGAATTCAGGAATGACCCGAACGCTTTCCAGTTTGCCATCGTGTCCGATCGCACCGGCGGCGCCCGTTGGGGAGTTTTTCAGGACGCAATCGCCAAACTCAACCTGCTCCAGCCCGAATTCGTCATGTCCGTCGGGGATATGATCCAGGGCTATACCGATGACCTCGAGGTATTGAATCGCGAGTGGGATGAGTTTTCCGGGTTCATCGGGAAGCTTGAGGTCCCGTTCTTCTACATCCCCGGCAACCACGACATGACCAACCCGACCATGGCCGCCCTCTGGGAGGAGCGATTCGGAGCCGCCTTCTATTCGTTCATCTACAAGGACGTGCTCTTCCTCTGCCTGAACAGCAACGATGGCGCCATGCACCAGATCGGCAGTGCGCAGATTGAATGGGTGAAGCAGGTTCTGGAAAAACAGGTTGATGTCCGATGGACCCTGGTCTTCGTGCACAGACCGTTCTGGGACAGCTCGGATCCTGATAATCTCGCTTACTGGGCGCCGATCGAAAACGCGCTCTCAGATCGTGAGTACACTGTCTTCGCAGGGCACGTTCACAGTTACACCAAGCTGATCCGGAATGACCGCCGCCACTTCACCCTGGCCACAACCGGAGGAGGGAGCAAACTTCGCGGACGCCCCTTCGGTGAATTCGACCAGGTTGCCTGGATTACCGTCACCGACAGCGGACCCATCGTGGCCAACCTGATGCTCGATGGAATCTGGGACGAAAATGTCCGGAACGAGAACTTCCGATTTTTTGTCCGCACCCTCACAGACGGCGGCCGGAGCCAGATGCCATCCATCCTCTGCTCCTCGGACGCGCTTGGTCTGATCGAACGCGAGATCAGGATCACCAACGACCTCGATGTCCCGATTCACTACGCGGTCGATGTCAGCGTTTCAGACGGTAATGTGCTCCTGTCCGATGCCAGGTTCGACCTGATCGTTCCACCGAATTCGGTCGAGACGGTTCCACTCGTCCTCAAGGGCGAGGGTGAAATCGAAAACGGATTCGCAGTGGTCGCCGAGTTGGAATGGGCCGCGGACGTCCGGTTCGGTGATGAATATTATGCGATGGACGGGGTCTCGAGCCTCCATGCGGTCAAGTCGCTTCCCATCAGAGCGCAGTCCAGGCCCGTCACAGTCGACAGCCGTCTCGACGACTGGAGCGAACTTCCCTTCACGGTCGAAAACCCGACCCAGATCAAGATCCAACCCGAGACCTGGCATGGCCCGGACGATGGCCATTTCCGGTTTGGAGTCGCCAGTGACGAGGAATATCTTTTTATCGCGATCGAGGTTATCGACGACCAGATCGTCGCGGTTCCCGGCACGAAGCCCTGGGTCCAGGACGGGGTGGAAATCCGCATCGATGCCCGTCAGCCGCCGGCCAACCGCACCAGGGAACGCGATCTGGTTTTTGTCGCCCTGGGTCCGGGTGACCGGTCGGACAACGGCATCCCGATTTACGGGGAGAACGCTCTTCCAGCCGGCACCCAATATGCCTGTTCGGTGACGGCCACCGGTTTTGCGGCGGAGGTTGCTATTCCCCTGTCTGCGATCAATGAGCGGGCCGGAGGCGAGTGGAAGAACTTCCGACTGAACGTCCAGGTTGACGATACCGATGGCGACGAAGAGGGTACGTCCCAGCTGAACTGGCAACCGGACTGGCGATCGGCGGAAAACATCCCCCAGAGCGGAACGTTCGTGAAATAGACGACGATTCCGGGCTTCTCCCGCCTTGCTATCGACCCCATGACTCCTCCACATTGTGCAGGCGCATTTTTAGGACAGGACACTATGTCGCCCTGAAGGATATCCCGGATCGATAGTGCTTGCCACCAGACGCCCAAATTGCCCATAGGTTGCCTTCTCTGAACGCCGGGATAGCTCAGTTGGTAGAGCAATGCTTTCGTAAAGCATGGGTCGTCGGTTCGAATCCGATTCCCGGCTCCATTCGCTCCGGAAATCCAAGGGCGAGGTGAAAACCCAGAAAGATCATGGAAGAGACTGAAAGAGGAAATCTCGAGCAGGTGGCGCACACAATCCGGGTCCTGAGTGTGGATGCGATCGAAAAGGCGCAGTCGGGACATCCGGGCCTGCCTTTGGGTGCAGCGGAGATCGGTGCCTATCTATTTATGAAGGTCCTGCGGCACAATCCGAAGAATCCGGAATGGCCGGGACGCGACCGCTTCGTTCTGTCAGCCGGTCACGGCTCCATGCTTCTTTACTCCCTGCTGCATCTCTGTGGTTACGACCTGACGATGGAGGATATCAAGGCGTTCCGGCAGCTGGGTTCGAAGACACCGGGGCATCCCGAATTCGGAGAGGCACCAGGTGTCGAAACAACCACCGGGCCGCTGGGACAGGGTGTGGCATGTGGGGTGGGCATGGCCATCGCCCAAAAGATGGTGGCCGCCCGTTTCGGGTCGGATCTCTATGACTCCAAGGTCTGGGTTCTGGCGGGTGATGGGTGCATCATGGAGGGTGTGAGTTCAGAGGCGAGCAGTCTCGCGGGCACACTCGCCCTGGATAACCTGGTGGTGATGTTCGATTCCAACCGTGTCTGTCTCGACGGACCGATTGAAGAGGTGAACCTGGAGGACACTGCCAAACGCTACGAAGCATACGGGTTTCGCGTGCTTGAGATCGACGGCTACGATTGGGCGCAAATAGAGACGGCGTGCGCTCAAGCACGGGCGGAGCGGGGAAAGCCCGTCTTTCTCATCGTCAACACGGTCATCGGCAGATACGCCCCGACGATACAGGGCACTTTCAAGGCACATGGGGGAGCGCTTGGCGCGGAGGAAATCGATGCCGTGAAAAAGGCGATCGGATGGACGGAGCCACCTTTCACCGTGCCGGATGATGTGCGTAATTACTGTGCCGGGCGCCTTCCCGAGTGGGAGAAACAGGAAACGGATTGGAATGCCAGGCTGGAGGTGTCGTTAAAGGCGGATCCGGAAAAGGCGAGACTCTGGCAGGCTTTTCGTGACAAGACCCTGCCGGATGACTGGGAGGACCAGCTTTGGAATCTCGAGATCCCGAAGGACCTGCCCACCCGAAAAGCCAACGAATTTGCCATAAACAAGGTGTGTGCTCTATTGCCTTGGATGGTCAGCGGATCCGCGGACGTTTCGAGCTGCGATTTCACATGGATACTCAACTCTGAAATCGCGACCAAAGATCTCTGGGCGACCCAGCAGGTCAAATTCGGCGTGCGTGAATTCGGAATGGCGGCCAGCGCTTACGGCATGTCTCTGCACGGATTTGTGAGGCCTGCAGTCGGTACTTTCCTCACCTTTTCCGACTATATGCGCAACGGGATCCGTCTGGCCGCTCTGATGAAGCAGCCGGTCATCTTCGTCTTTTCGCACGACTCCGTTTTCCTGGCTGAAGACGGACCGACCCATCAACCGGTTGAGCATCTGATGTCCCTGCGCTTGATACCGAACCTTACGCTGATCCGGCCGGGCGACGAAAGCGAAGTCAAAATGGCATGGGCGACTGCTCTGCGAATGACCGATGGTCCGGTGGCGTTGTGCTTCACCCGCCAGCCGGTGGCAAGCACCGTCAGTGAATACACGACGAGAGGCGCCAAAGAAGGCGTGGCACGCGGCGCCTACCTGCTATACGGCAACCCCGGAGCCGATGCGGAAACCCTCATCGTCGCAACCGGATCGGAAATTCATCCGGCCGTGGGCGTGGCAAAGAAGCTGGAAACGGATGGCATCAAGGTGCGGGTGGTATCGATGCCGAGCTGGGAGCTCTTTGAGAAACAGGAGGAAGGTTACCGCAATAAGGTCTTGGGCGGCAGTTTCCGCCTGCGGGTGAGCCTGGAAGCGGGGGTGTCGCTCGGCTGGCAGAAGTTTGTCGGCAGCGACGGACTCTGCATTTCCATGGAAACCTTCGGTGCGTCGGCGCCGCCCGAAGTATTGGCCGATCACTTCGGCTTCACCGTCGAAAAAGTGTATGCACAGGTGAAGGAGGCGCTCGGATCGGCGGGTGCAATCGGTAGAAGAACCTGATCCTTTCGTCCAAAGGGTACCTTGAATAATTTGCAAAGGTCAGATTTCAATTTTTCCAGGCGCCCTGTATTGTATCCATAATATACTGACGTTCAAGTCCCCACTTTCATGATCATCGACAAACTATTCTCTCTCAAGGGCAAGATCGCCCTCGTCACCGGATCCAGCCGCGGTCTCGGTTTTATTTTCGCCCAGGGACTGGCCGAGGCCGGAGCCACGGTTGTCCTGAATGGCACCAACGAGGCCACGCTCGGACAGGCGGTGGAGGCCATGAAGCGGGATGGACATGATGCCCACGGCCGTGCCTTCGACATCAGCGACTCCGGGGCATGCGCCCGGAATATCACCGCCATCGAATCCGAAATCGGGCCTGTCGGGGTGCTCATCAACAACGCCGGCATTCAGATCAGGCGGCCAATGCACGAATTTGACGACGCCGACTGGGAACGCATCATCAAGATCAACCTCAGCTCAATGTATTACGTTTCCAAGTACGTCCTGCCCGGCATGATGGAGCGGAAAGCGGGCAAAATCATCAATATCGGCTCGGTCCAGAGCGAATTGGGTCGCCCGACCATCGTCCCCTACACCGTGACCAAGGGCGGGGTCAAGATGTTGACCAAGGGAATGGCCGCGGAGTACGGCAAAAACAATATCCAGGTCAACGGGATCGGACCCGGTTATTTTGAGACCGAACTCACCCGCCCGTTGGTTGAGGACAAGGACTTCAATGCCTGGCTTTGCGCGCGAACGCCGGCCAACCGCTGGGGCGATCCCAAGGAACTGAAAGGCGCAGCGATTTTTCTCGCATCGGAAGCCTCGAACTACGTCAACGGACATATGCTCTATGTTGACGGCGGTTTGACCGCGTGTGTGTAGAGCGATCCTCCCGGGCACCCGTTCGGGGCCAGTCTGTCGCTGAGGGGAAAATCCATCCTCTGAGGCGGGAAGAGTTGCACCTTAGGGCTAAACCACCGCCCGTCCGATCCGTTGGAAAGAGTGGGACAGAGGGGATTCGCCGGAGTCGGCCCCTCTGACCCCGCATTCTGACTATGTCCAACGCCCGATCAGCCAACGCCACCGTCCATCCCGTCCGCGATGCGATCTGGGTGTCCGTGTTTGTGTTTCTGGGAGCCACCATCGCGATCGGCTGGCTCTATTTCCGTGCCCATGACGCACAGATGAAAGGCATCCGCGACGATCTGGGACGCATGGCTCGAGTCGCGGCCTCAACCGTGGACGGCAACGAACTGGATAAACTCCGTTCAGCAGACCAGGCAGGTTCAGCGGAACACAAAGCGACTCTGGCACCCCTGGTGGCCTTCCATCGCACTGTTCCCGAACTTTATTACGTCTATACCGTAACAATCCGGAGCGGCACCCTGCACTTCGTCCTGGACACGGCAACCGAAAAGCAAGCTCTGGGATTCGATCGCTCCATGGAGCCATCCGGCCTGATGGAAGTCTACGAAGATGCCGACCCCTTCATGCTTCGGGCTCTGACCCAGGGATCGGTCGAGACCACCGACAAACTGTTCTCCGATCAATACGGCACCTTTCTCAGCGGATTTGCACCAATCCGTGACAATCAGAACAAGCTGGTCGGCGTGGTCGGGGTCGACCTTGAAGTTTCCGGTTTTCAGGCTCGAATCCGCGGTCTGAACATCGCGGCGGCCAGCGCGGGCATTCTCTCGGCCATTATTGCGGTGCTCCTGGGGTTCGTGGTGGGCTATATCCGCCACCGGGCGAAAGAGGCCGAGGCCAGCCGAAATCTGGCCGAGTCAAAGAATGTCGTATTGATTGGCGAACTTCAGGAGAACCTGGACCTGATACGCGAAGTCGCCGAGGTCAATCGAACCCTGTTTGAAGCAAAGGAATTCGATGGCACGATTCCGGAAATTCTTCGACTGGTGGGAACCAGCTACGAAGTGGATCGAGCCTACGTTTTCCGTCGACACCCCCATCCCGAAACCGGTCGTCCCGCCGCCACGCAACTCTTCGAGTGGTGTCGCGACGGCGTGAAATCCGAACTGAACAATCCGGTCACAGTAAATATTGACCTGGAGAATTGCGGTATGGCCGATTGGGCCAGTGAACTGGATGCCGGGCGCGACATCGCCGCCCACACCAGGGATCTTCCGAAACCGGCTCGGAAGCTACTCGAAGATCAGGAGGTGACCACGGTGCTGATGACTCCCATCATGGTCAATCAGACCTGCTGGGGATTCATCGGTTTCGATCAGTGCTCGAGCGAGCGGGACTGGACCCCGGAAGAGCGGGCCATCCTTTCCAATACCTCCGATGCAATCGGGACTGTCCTCATTCGCATTGAAGCCGAGAATCGCCTGAAGGAGAGCCGAAACCTGCTCGACGGCGTTCTGGCCGCATCCGTCGACGGCGTCCTCGCCTTCAAGGCCGTCCGTGATCCGAACCGGGAAGTGACTGACTTTGAGCTGGTTCTGGCCAATCCCGCAGCCGGCAACCTGCTCGACGGGATCGATCTCACCAAGCCTGGCGCGCGCCTGACCGAGATCCTTCCCCAACTCATCAGCGAGAACCTTCTTACCGATCTGACAGGAGTCCTCAAGTCAGGGGAACCGCTCAACCTGGAGAGACAGATTTCATCCGGCGACACCAGGCGATGGCTGCACCTGACCGGTACAAAACTCGACGACGGCATCACCCTTACCGTCTCGGACATCACCCACTCGAAGGAAGCGACAAACGAAATCATCCGAGCCAAGGACGCCGCCGAGGCCGCCGACCGTGCCAAGAGCGAGTTTCTGGCCGTCATGAGCCACGAAATCCGCACGCCAATGAACGGCGTGATCGGGTTCACCAATCTTCTGCAGGAGACCCGCCTCGATTCCAGTCAAAAGGAATATGTCGAAACAATCCGCCAATGCGGCGATTCGTTGCTCACCCTGATCAACGATATCCTCGATTTCTCGAAGATCGAAGCCGGCCATGTCGAACTCGAATGCAACCCGGTCAGTCTGACCAAATGCGTTGAAGACGTCGTTTATCTGAACAAGCAATCAGCGGCTTCCCGATCACTCAAACTCAAGACTGAGATCGATCCGTCTCTTCCCGAATTCTTCTTCGGTGATTTTCACCGCCTGCGCCAGATCCTGCTCAACCTTGTCGGAAATGCCGTCAAGTTCACCAAGCAGGGTTCGATCACCGTTCGGGTCAAGACAGACCCGGTCGCCGACTCCGGGGGAACGGCCATCCCCGTCCGCTTCGAAGTTTCGGACACCGGCATCGGTATTCCCGAAGACAAGCTTTCCCGCTTATTCAAGCCGTTCAGTCAGGCCGACTCCTCCACCACGCGTCGCTATGGCGGCACCGGGCTTGGACTGGCCATCAGTCGGCGACTGGTCGAACTGATGCAAGGAGAGATCGGTGTTGAGAGCACGGCCGAAAAAGGTTCCACCTTCAAGTTCACCATCCCCCTCGAATCGGTCCCGACCAGCAGCGCCGGGTCAGACGTCCCCTTACCGAACCCGGTGAAGAAGAAGCTGGATCGCGATTTCGGTCGCGACCATCCCCTGGAGATCCTCATCGCCGAGGACAACCGGGTGAACCAGCAGTTGATCAACCTCGTCCTTTCGCGAATGGGCTACAGTCCGGACATCGCATCGGACGGCAGGATAGCCAATGAAGCCGCGGCCAAAAAAGTCTACGACGTCATCCTGATGGACGTGCAGATGCCCGAAGTCGACGGGTACGAAGCCACCCAACTCATTCGCGATCGAGAGGAAGCGCAGACAGCCGAGGGCGGATCGGAGAAACCGGCCTACATCATCGCCCTCACGGCCGATGCCATGCAGGGTGATCGCGATCGCTGCATCCAGGCCGGAATGAATGATTATCTTTCGAAACCTCTTCGAGCGCCCGATTTGCGGGATGCCCTCGAGCGGTGTTGGGCAGAGCGCCGGCCGAAAAGTCCGGCTCCCGAAAACGCTCCGGAAGCAACGTCGGTCGATGCGGAACCGACGAGCCACCGAAAGGGGTCAAAGCTCAGATCTCGCACCGGCGTGCAAGATCACGAGCAGTGACCCTGACTCCCTCTATTCGGTCGGTTCAAAGAGGGGTAGTATCTCCATCTGAGGCACGAGAACGAGCCCCTTGTCTGTGATCCTGATTTCGGGAATAACCGAGAGCGGAATCAGGTTGAAGCCCATGTAAGGGAGTGCGCACCCGGCCCGCTTCCACGCCCGCTTGAGCAAGGTTGTCTCCCGGGCGATTTCTGTCGCCCTTTTGTCGGAGAGGAGGCCCGCAACCGGCAGGGCGACCATGGCCACGATCTTTCGCCTCCGGACCACGCAGACGCCCCCCTTCGCCTTCCGGATCGCTTCCACCGCAACCTGCATGTCGTCCTCGTTGGTCCCGGCCACGATCAGGTTGTGCGCGTCGTGCCCGACACTGCTGGCGACCGCCCCGTCTCCGAGATTGAAGTCCTTGAGCAGGCCGTGCGCCACGACACCACTCGCCCCGTGTCTCTCCACCACGGATACGAAACATAAATCGTGCCGTCTCAATAGCGTATTCCAGGTCCGGGCCGGCTCGATCTCGATCTGTTCGTGAAAGAGAATAATGCCGGGCAGGACTGTACGGATGACATTCGCCCGACACGGCCGGAGGGGAAGGTCGGGCGTCAACTTCAGCGCCCTCGCGAGCCTGACTGTTTTGTAGGCATCTCTTGGATACCGGTAACGCTTCCGCAAGACGC
>QNAI01000082.1 GCA_003641745.1 Verrucomicrobiota bacterium
CCGCGCGACCGCCGGAGGCCTGGGTTACGCGGCTGCCCGGAAGGACAGCCCTCCACGCCGGTAGAGTAATGGAGGGTCGTGCTTCCGCGCGACCGCCGGAGGCCTGGGTTACGCGGCTGCCCGGGAGGACAGCCCTCCATTTTGGAATGTCCTGATGTACAAGGGTCGTGCTCCTGCGCGACCGCGGTTTTGGCTACAACGCCGTTTCAGGAACAGAGGTCGAACAAGTGATCGGGTCGAGTGATATCTGGGTCAATTGACCCATGTCGTGCGGCTATTGGGTGGAATTTCCCAAGATTTGGAGGTTCGAAACACTCGCTAATGGAATTTAAGTAATTGTGGGGCAATCTCTTACCGTCTATCTGAAGTTTCGGCATAGATCATGCGAAGGATCGGGTATCCAAGTGATTTGAGAGGAGATATGGATATGAAAATTAATTACACAATATACGGATTGGCAGCGACCTTCCTGCTCGGTGGATCGCTATTCGGGAAGACCGGGGATACGGCCGAACCACAGCAGACTCAAAATCAGGAACAGATCCGGAGTGAAATACAGAACCAGTTGGGGCCTCTTGCTGATGACTTGAGGCAATTGCGACTGCGGTATCGCGAACAGGTCAAGGTCCTGCTTCAGGAGCGCGAACGATTGATCCGGATTTACCGCCTGGCGACCGAGGAAGAACAGGCCGCAATCCGGAAGCAGATCCGGGAGCACCAGGCGACTATCGCCGAAACCCATCGTCGGCTGCGCCGTGAGCTCAGGGACCAGATTCGTGAGATCCGGCACGAACGTCGGCGGCAGATTGAAACCCCGGGTGGGTGAAAATCCCCGTCTGAAACTCGAAGACTGGGGCCATACACCCAACTCAGTAGCGGGTCGAAAATCTCAAAAACTGTTGTAACCTTAACAATATCAACAATTTAAAATCTAACTCAAAAGATGGCACGCCGCTTGCAATAGGGTGGACATCTCTGAAATAGAAACCAACACACTGAGACAATAAAATAATGAAACTTAGCAAAACACTACTCACTCTTCTTTCAGTGGCCACGATCGGCCTCTCGTCATCGACTCTGATGGCCGAAGGCGACCAGAACCAGCGCGGTGATCAGTTAATGCAACGCCTTCGCGATCACGTTAATATCGAAATCACTCCTGAGTTACAGGCCATGATTGATGCTTTCCGTGCTGACCGACAGGAACTTATGGCACAATTCAGGGAGCTTCGTCAGTTACATCGCGAATCGATGGGACCTCTCTGGATGGAACTGAAAAAAGCCAATGAACTTGGCAATGAAGACGCGATTGCAGATGCCAAGGCTGCTATCAAAAAGGCGCATGAAGAATTTCGCGCCGAATATGGAGGCGATCTCCGCGAGGCCCGCCAGCAATTCAGGGCCCTGCGTCGTCAGTTCCGAGAGAATTTGCGCGACAAGCAGCCTCCAGTTGTTCCCGAAGGTTGAATTTTCCAGGCGATTGATCGCAATCGCGCTGGAACATTGAGGGGCAGGGTGGATCCGAAAGGTTCCACCCTGAATCTTTTCCAGGGCCCTGAATACGGGGGAAATCACGGTTTCTCTATGCGGGAGTGAAACATTTTGCTACCGGTCACCGTATATGTAGAAGAGCCAGTAGCCCCGATCAGTTGTCGCATCCATGTCTGTTTCCAGTTATTTGTCTGATATGAGTCAGGGACGCCCACGTTGTTTGTGGGTCGTCCTGCTGATCTCGCTGGCTTGGGTCGTTGGGAGCCTGCATGGGGAAGAGACGTCCGAACCCAGAGTCCTGTCGAAGTGGAGTGACCTGAAGGGCGTCGAAGGATTTGAGGATCTTGAGGGTATAGATGATCCGTCGATGCTGGATGACATCGAGAATTTTGAAGATCTGGAGCAATTCAGAGGTCTGCCGGGTTTTGAAGATCTGGACGGAGACGATCCGACGACCGACTTGAATCTCGAGCTTCCGACCTGGGATTTTGTAACCACTCTGGCCGGTTCGCTGGGTTATAGGGACAATATCCTGTTGCGGCCGGTCGACGGTGAATCGAGCGGATTCTGGCGGACGGACCTCGAGAGCATGCTCTGGCGTTACCCGGATGGGAACACCGAATTCGTGGCCATGATCGGGTTTACCGATGTCCGCTACTTCTCGGCCGAGGAGACGGATGGTGAGCAGACGGCCTTTTTCCACGCGGCCTGGGATTGGAACACGACCCCTTGGTCAACTCTGTCCCTGCCGGCGCAAGTCCTCTACCAGGACCAGGTCCTCGATTTTTCCGCGACTGAAGCTGAAACGGCAATCGGCCAGGTCCAGGTATTCAGTTTTTCAATCAATCCTGAATGGAGCGTTGCGGCCGGGGAGAGCTTGGAGGTTGGGGTTGCCGGACTCTACCGGACCGATCATTTCCGAGCAGGACCGGATGATTTTCAGGACGTCGGCGGGCATCTTCGCGCAGTTTACAAATTGGGACTGTGGGCGGATCTCGATCTGAGATACATGGTCTTCCGCCGGGATTATGCGACCCGGATCCAATACAATGAATTCGGCAAGCCCTTGCCGGATACGAAACTGAAGGCGGATCAACGGCAGGTCGAAGGGCGATTCAACCTGAAATTCGATCCGGAATCCGATTGGTCGGTCAAGGCCAAGGTGGGTTACCTCGAGTATCGTGACAACGGTTCGGGCTACTTTGACTACGACCGCTCGCGCCTGGGCCTGGAACTCACCTGGACTCCCGGGCCGTGGCGGTTCATGATCTCAGGCAGTCGGATTCATTACGATTACCTGCTCCAGACCATTTTCAACGAGGATACCGTGCAGATTGAGCCGCGTGCAAAAGATGATTTCTACGGACAGTTTCGTATTGAACGGGATCTGAGTGAATCGCTTGGTTGGCACTTCGACTGTGAAGCCGAACGGAGTGCGACCAACGACTTCTACGGCACCTACAATGCGGTGGGCCTGTATACCGGCGTAGGCTGGACGTTTTGATGTAATCTCGTGACTGATCCTGAATACACACTTCGTTCTCGAACCCGTGGAGCCGGCCTGACGGTACTCATGCTGGCGCTTACGCTGATCGTTTTCGGTCTCGTGGTCGCTGTTGTCACCTTCGGCCTGAGGAAGGAAGTGCGGAATCAGATTCTACATCGGGAGAGCGAAGCGCTGTATGCGGCGACCATGCTGCAACGGGATCTCCTCGAGGAAACGGATGAAGACCTGGGACTGGCGGAGGAAGACTATGCGTTGTTCGCCATTGTGTTGCGGACCTCCCGGATGCGTGGGGTTGTGGCGATGCGGGTGTTTGATCCGGGAGGGGTGTTCTTCGATTCGGTGCCGGTCGAAGTGATCGACGACGATCTGAGCTCCGAAGTCCTGGATCGACTGGCTATGCTTGGCCCGGAAGCCCGCTTTCATGAGAGTTATCCACTCGATGACCTGTTTTTCGGGAGGATTGGCGAGAACGCCGCGGCGGTTCCCTTGCTCCAGGTTCTGATGCCTCTGAATCATCGGGACGAAATCAGTGATGTCGGTATTGCAGAGCTTTGGGTGGATGGGCAGGCCGTAAAGGCCGAGTTCGATCGGTTGGACGCGAACTTGTTGCGACAGGCCGGCTTCGCGTTCGGCGCCGGTTCTCTGCTCACGCTACTGGGTCTGGGCTGGGCCTTCCGCCGGCTGGAACGATCCAATCGCCTGCTCACGAAACGCACCTCGGAACTGGCCCGGGCCAATGCAGATCTGGCGCTGGCAGCGAAGACCAGCGCCATCGGCACGGTGACCTCTCACTTGATCCACGGACTAAAAAATCCTCTGGCCGGACTGGAGTCTCTGGTCGGCGCTACGGGGGTGGAATCGTCGTCCGCCGCCAAACCCGAAGATCTGCGCGAGGCCGCCTCAGCCGCTCGTCGAATGCGGAACATCGTCGACGAGGTTGTGACCATCCTGCGGGAGGAGAAATCCGGAACCCGGTACGAATTGCCGATCCGGGAAGTGCTGGAGATGGTGTCGGATCGTATCCTCAGCCGGGCTGATTCCAGGGGTGTTTCCTTCATCCATCGCGGCGGCGAAAGCGGATCCCTGTCCAATCGTGAAGCCAACCTGGTGGGGCTGATTCTGGTCAACCTGATCGAGAATGCGATCGACGCCTCCGAGGCGGGCCAGGAAGTTTCTCTCGAGGCTCTGGTCTATGAGCGTGAAGTCGAGTTTCTGGTCGAGGACGACGGACCGGGACTGCCCGAGGCGGTGAAGCGAAACATTTTCCAACCGGTGAGTTCGGAGAAAGAGGGCGGTTCGGGAATCGGTTTGGCCCTCAGTTATCAATTGGCGATCAGCCTCGGCGGCCGCCTTGAACTTGAGGAGAGCGTGGGTCGCACGGGCGCCCGGTTCAAACTCGCCATTCCCGCGGCCGTGATGATTCCCTGAACGGCACCTGTCACATCCTTCAAAATGTTGAATCGAATTTTCAAAGCGGTCGCGTCCGCTATAATCGCCTCATCCGGAGCACTGATCCTGACCGGACAGACCGATGGTTCCCTTCGGTGGCAATTCCAGTGGACGTCAGGCACGGTTTTTGCCTCTTCGCCTGCCGTCGGAAGCGACGGAACCGTATATATCGGCTCGGAATCCTCGAGTCCGTCCCTTTCGAGAGTCTTTGCCATCGATCCCTTGAACGGAACGATGAAGTGGAATTTTCGGGTGCCGGACTGGATCGATGGCAGTCCCGCTGTGGCTGAGGACGGCACCATCTATATCGGATGCTGGGACGGCAGATTGTATGCCCTGCGATCAAGTGGCTCGCTCAAGTGGACCTACGAGACCGGCAACTTCATCTATTCCTCACCGGCGATCGGAAACGACGGGACGATCTACGTCGGATCGGGTGACGGAAATCTCCATGCAATCAATCCCGACGGAACCGAACTCTGGGTCTATCCAACGTCGGACTGGGTGGACTCTTCGCCTGCGGTCGGTCCCGACGGGACCGTTTATGTGGGCTCTTGGGACAATTCTCTTTACGCCGTCGACTCGGTGGGGGATCTCAAGTGGTCGTACGCGACCGATGGTCCGATTGTCAGTTCGCCCTCCATCGGTACGGATGGAACCGTTTATGTCGGGTCCGATGACGGCTTTGTTTACGCCATCGGTTCGGATGGTGGATTGACCTGGCGATTCGCGACCGGGGATTCGGTGGAGTCGTCACCGGCCATCGGTGAGGATGGCACGGTCTACGTTGGTTCGCTCGATGGTTACATGTATGCCCTCAATCCGGACGGGACCCTGCAATGGCGTTATTTTATCAGCTATGCCATCGTGTCCAGCCCGGCCGTCAGAGCGGACGGTTCGATCGTTTTTGGGGCGGGAGACAATACCGTTTCCTGCCTGAGCTCAGAAGGGGCTCTCGTGTGGGCCTACCAGACCGGTGACTGGGTGGACTCCTCTCCGGCCATCGCAACCGACGGTACGATCTATGCCGGATCGTTCGACAACCGGGTCTACGCTCTCAACGGGGATCACATTCTGGCCGATTCCGCCTGGCCACAGTTTCATCTGGACTCGGCCCGAACCGGGGCCGTCCTGCCCGGTGCTCCCACCATCACGGTGCAACCCTTCTCGCTGATCGCAGCACCTGATGATCGGGTTCTGTTGCAGGTCATCCCAACTGACCCGGGAGACTCGGTTTTTCAGTGGTCCAAGGGTGGAACTGAGATACCGGGCGAAACGAGTTCCATTCTTGATCTCGGAGCAGTGGCATCGACCGACGCGGGCGTGTATCAAGCTTATGTATACAACACGGTTGGCGGTGTCTGGAGTGACGAGGCGATGGTTCAGGTTGTTCCGGGTGCGGACAGTCGGCTTTCGAACATTTCAACGCGCGGGCGGGTTGAAGGCGTGTCACAGATTATGATTCCCGGGTTCGTGGTCGAAGGAAGCAGTCCGCTCTCGACCCTGTTTCGAGGGGTGGGTCCGACGCTGGACGAATTTGACGTGCAGGGGTTCATCCCGAATCCACGGCTCGAGGTGATCGGATCCTCAGGCACCCTGGCTACGAATGACAATTGGGGTGACGCTCCGAATGTGAACGATATCATCACCGCGACCGCGAATGTCGGAGCGTTTGAGCTGGTGCCGGGCAGCGATGACGCAGCCGTGCTTATGAACCTGGTTGCCGGGTCGTACACAGCCAAGGTAACCGGAGTAAACGGGTCCGCGGGTGTCGCCCTGGTGGAGGTCTATGAGGATGCGGAGGCGACAACGCCGGCCCGCTTGATCAATATTTCCAACCGTGGAACGGTCGGAACGGGATCGGCCGTCATGATCCCCGGTTTCGTGATCAGAGGTGATGCGGCTCGAGCGGTCCTGATCCGTGGAGTCGGGCCGACCCTGGCCGATTTCGATGTGCCCGATACCCTTGAGGATCCAGGCCTCGTGCTTTACCAGGGCCAGGAGATCGTCAATCTGAACGATGATTGGCAGGACGCGCCCAATGCGGACGAAATCGAAATCGCGGCCGGTGTGGTCGGAGCATTCCTGCTGAGCGACGGAAGTAAGGATGCCGCCATTCTGACTGTCTTGCCACCGGGTCGCTACACGGCCGTGGTCGAAGGTGCGGACGATGGTGTCGGCACCGCGTTGGTCGAGGTGTATCTGGTTCCCTAAACCAACTCTTCCCCGGTTTCGGCGTCGAGGATCTTGTAGTTTTCGACGTGGTAGTTCGGATCGGCCCGGAAGGTGAGGTGGACGTTATAGATATGCTCCAGCTTGACCAGAAGGTCGGCATCCTCGCTGCGGAGTCGTTCGATCACGCCGGGGTTGACCAGCACGCGCAGGGACAACTCCTTTTGAGGATCACGGGCGCGTATGCGTCTGACCTCGCTGGCAAGTTTTCGCTGGAGTTCGACACTGATCGAGGTGGCTGATTTGACGATGCCACGCCCCCTGCAGTAGGGACAATCCGAATACAGACCGGAGGATACGCTTTCCTGCTGACGCTGCCGGGTCATCTGCATGATGCCGAGCGGCGAGATTGGAAGAATGTGCGTCTTGGCCTTGTCGTCGGCCATGGCTGCCTTCATTCGCGCCAGGATGGAGTTGCGGTGCCGGCGCTGCTTCATGTCGATGAAATCGATGATGATCAGGCCCCCGATATTGCGGAGACGGATCTGTCGGGCGATCTCGGTGGCCGCCTCGCAGTTGACCTGGAAAATGGTGTCTTTTTCGTCCCCGGACCTGGTCTTGTGGGCCCCGGTGTTGACGTCAATGGCGATCAGCGCCTCGGTTTCGTCAACCACGATCTGGCCGCCGGAGGGCAGGAAGACGTGGCGGAGGAAGGTCTGTTCGATCTGGCGCTCGATATTGAAGCGCTCGAAGATTGGAATATTGTCCGAATAGTGGGAAATCTTCGATTTTGAGCGCGACGAGATCTGGGAGACCAGTTCTACAATGCGTTGCTGGTCCTTTTTGTTGTCGATGAGCACCCGATCGACTTCCTCGGTCAGGAAATCACGTACGGTCCGCTCGACCAGATCGGGTTCCTGGTGGAGGCAGGCCGGTGCGCGCTCGACCTCCATGTCCTTGGCGATCGAATCCCATTTCTTGAGCAGAATGTGCAGGTCGCGGACGAAGTACCTGGCCTTTTTCCCCTCGCCGGCGGTGCGGACGATGATTCCCATTCCTTCAGGGATGGTCAGGGATTGAATGATCTTCTTGAGCCGGGCGCGCTCCTTGTTGTCTTCAATCTTCCGGGAAATGCCGCACTGGTCGGAATAGGGCATGAGGACGATGAATCGACCGGGCAGCGACAGGTTGGTCGTGGTTCGTGGACCCTTGGTTCCGATCGGACCCTTGGTCACTTGGACAACAATCTCGGTCCCTACGGGATAGAGATTTGGGATGTCCTTGATCGTGATTTTCTCATTCTTACGTTTCTTGGCCGACTTGTTCACCCGGACGACCTCGATGGAGGAATCCGCGGCCGAGGGCAGAATGTCCCAATAGTGGAGAAAGGCGTTTTTGGGCAGGCCGATGTCGACAAACGCCGCCTTCAACCCGGGGTCGAGATTCTTGATACGACCTTTGTAGATGCCGCCGACCACGCGGTCGGCGCCCGAGGCACGTTCAATGTCGAATTTGTCGAGGATCCCATCGATCAGCAGTCCGACCCGTTTTTCGAGCGGTTCGGAGTTGATGATAAGCTCGCGAAACTGCTTCTTCTCCTTTCGGAACGAGTCCATCAACTTTGAGATGAGCGGCTTTTTCTTGGCCCGGTCCCGGGCGGCCCGTCGCAATCTCCCGTTATCGACACGCTTACCCCGGTTTTCGGGAGGTGGAGATTTCAGTTCCTGGTCGAAGCGTTCGCCCTTATTCTGTTTCCTGGAAGTGGTCGCTGATCCTTTTTTCATATTGATCTGGTACTAACCGAGACAAATAGGAGGCCACCTTCGGTTGCTGCAACATGCCTGTCCCGGCAGACAACGCTGTCGGGCAAAGAGCAGTGGCTCTGATTCGCCGGATGGCGATCAGAAGTCCTTCCTGAACCGATACACGCTCTGCACAAGTCCCTGCAGGATGCAGCAACTGAGAAGGAATGAGCCTCCATAACTTAAGAAGGGAAGCGGCAGGCCTGTAATGGGAATCATTCCAATCGTCATCGCGATGTTCACAAAGACGTGTACGGCGAAGATAACGGTTACCCCGAGAGCGAGTAACATGCCAAAGCGATCGCGGGCCATACCGGCAATGCGGATACCATTGCCGAGAATCAGCCCGAAGAGTCCCAAAACAGTGACGCTTCCTAGAAATCCTTTTTCCTCCGCCAGCACGGAGAAAATAAAATCATTGTGGGCCACTCCGCGGGGAAGATAGCCCAGTTTGGCCTGAGTGCCCTCTGTCCAACCTTTGCCGATCAAACCGCCGGATCCGACGGAGATGAGCGACTGGCGCAGGTTCCAACCGATACCCATGGGCTCGATCTGGTCTGGTGCCACGAAGGACAGAATACGATTCCGCTGGTAATCGTGAAGGGGCAAAAGTGAATGCGTCTCATAGGCTCCCTTGTCCCTGGTATAGGACAGTTCGTTCGTCTCCATGAATCGGTTGTAGCCGTAGACATCGAAGGCCACCACGCTGAGCGCGAGCATGAATAGCGCGATTGCCGTCACGAAAAAACGTTTCGCCAGGTTGGAGACGAACAGGAGGGAAAAAATCATTGGGGGGAGCACGAGCGCCGATCCAAGATCGGGCTGCCGCAAGATCAAGAACATCGGAATCGAAACAGCAAGCGCCATTTTCCCAAGTACCTGGAGCGATTCGCGGATGGAGCCGATCTCGGATCTGGCCAGGATGCTGGCCGCCATGATGAGGACGCCAAATTTGGCGGTCTCAACGGGCTGAAAGTGAAAAAGGCCGAGGTTGATCCAGCGTTGGGACCCACCCCGGGCGACTCCGAAGGGGGAAAGCACAATCAACAGGAGGATGACTGCCAACACCCAGACCCAAAGGGAATAGGAAAGAAAGATCTTATAGTCGATCCGGCCAATCACCAGATAGGCCACCGTGCCCATGCCGATCCAGATCAATTGTTTGAAATACTGGGAATGGCCCATGTAGATCTGGGCGCTGTAGATGAAGAAGACCCCGATCACGCAGAGAGCCAGCATGGCCAGGGGGATGATGGGATCGAACCGGCTTTGCGAGGCAAAGCGGACAATGTTGGTCAGGGGAGTTTGGCTGCGGTCGACGGGCAAGACGGTGGATATTGGTTATGAGAGCCGGAAACAGAAGGCAACTGACAGGCGCCAAGCGGTGAGATAAGGAAAATCCGGGCAATGGGGAAGTCGAATCTGGTCCCGGGGTTATGGGCGGATCGGGTTTTCGCTGATGAATCCCTCCGGAACGGGCGCCTTGGAAACAGTTGATCTTTCCCGGGTGGAGCCTACCTTCGGGGCTCTGAGTTCTGATCTGTTACCATCTGTTTTCTCTCAAATAGCGGCCACATTGGGCACGGCTGGTCTGGTGTTCGTCGGTGCGGGACTGACCGGGGCCTTGATCGGTGGTTTAGTTGCCTGGATTGCCTGCCGGGAGTCGCGACGGCGAGCCGGACGAACCGCGGCGGAAATCGAGGAATCCGCCCGTCGGAAGGCCGAACTGATCGCAGACAAGCTGAGGAGCCAGGTCGATATCGAGACCGAACGGCGCCGGGCGGAGGTTAACAACGAGATCGAGCGGCGGGAAATCGAGATCGACGTCAAGCTCCGGGAGATTCGGTCCCATGAAGAATCGATCGGAGCCCTGGATCACCAGCTGACCCTTCGCGAAAAAAAATTGGAGCAGGAGAGCGACGACGTGGAGGAGGATCGTGAATCGGTGGCCCAGATGTCTCGTGATCTGCGCCAGACGATGGAAAATCTGGCCAAGATGGACGTTGAGGAGGTCAAGGCGAGCCTCCGCGAGCAGGTGCGCAGCGAATGCCAGGACGAGTTTCGGCTCCTTCGCAAGGATGTCCTGGACAAGTCAGAACGAGAGCTGGAAGACGAGGCCCGCGGGATCCTGGTGGCCGCCATGCAGAGACTGACCAGCAAATCGAACAACGATATCACCGCCAGCATCGTGCAGCTCCCGAATGACGACATGAAGGGCCGAATTATCGGCCGTGAGGGCCGAAATATCAAATGCTTTGAGGCCGCCTCCGGAACAACCCTTCTGATCGATGAGTCACCCCAGATGGTTCTGATATCGTCGTTCGACCCTGTCCGCCGTCAGATCGCTAAAATCACGTTGGAGCGTCTGATCAGCGACGGACGGATTCATCCGGCCAGTATCGAGGAGGGGGTTCAGGAGGCGGAGGCGGAGGTGGACAGGATCGTCAATGAGGCCGGCGAGGAGGCCATCCGCGACCTGAAGCTGGCCTCGGTGCCGGTCGAGATCACCAGACTCATCGGCAAGCTGAAGTTTCGGTTTTCCTACACCCAGAATGCCTTGGATCATTCGATAGAGGTGGCGCGCCTGTGTTCCCTGATCGCTTCGGAGATCGGTTTGGATCCGGCGATCGCCAAGCGAGCCGGTCTGTTTCACGACATTGGGAAGGCTATCGACGCCGAGCATGAAGGCAGCCATGCGCTGATCGGGTCGGAATTTCTCAAACGTTTCGGCGAGGGAACCGTCGTCGTCAATGCCGTGGCCGCCCACCATGAGGAGGTGAAGCCTGAATCGCTCTATGCCGGCATCGTCATCCTTGCGGATACGATATCGGCGGTTCGGCCGGGAGCGCGTGCGGAGTTGATGTCTTCCTATATCGAACGCCTGGAACGACTGGAGAAACTCGCTCTTTCCATCGAGGGCGTGCAGGGCGCTTACGCCATTCAGGCCGGACGGGAGGTCAGAGTCGTCGTCCATCCGACCGAGGTCAGCGATGATGATGCGGCTCAGCTCGCGCGAAACCTTCGCCAAAGGATCGAGGACGAACTTCAGTATCCAAGCACGATCAAGGTGACCGTGATCCGCGAACAACGCTTCGTGGAAACGGCGAAGTAAGACTTCACTTTCCGGTTCAACGGCGTATCGGTGTCTGTCATGAGCGACCAAGGAATTCTGGAAACCTTTCCAAACCCTGCTCCGGGACGGGACTATGTGATTGAACACACTTCGCCCGAGTTTACGTCGATGTGTCCGAAAACCGGGCAACCGGACTTTGCCGATATGACGGTTTCCTATGTGGCTGGTCAGCTCTGCGTGGAATTGAAATCACTCAAGCTGTATTTCAACGCCTATCGGAATGAGGGGATTTTCTACGAAGCGGTTACGAACCAGATTCTCGATGACCTGGTGAGCGTGCTCGAACCGCGATCCCTCACGGTGACATCAATTTGGAAACCGCGCGGCGGACTGATTTCGACCATTACGGCAAGTTACGAAGCGAAGTAAGGGGTCAGGCCGTTGTTTGTATACGATCCAAATCGTATACAAACAACGGCCTGACCCCTTTCACGTATTCAGGATTCTGATCGCCTCGGCATGCAGGCCTGGCGATGCGGCGACGATGGAGGTTCCGGTCACCGGATCGTTGCCTTGCCAATCGGTGATGGTGCCTCCTGCCCCACGGACCACAGGAATCAGGGCGAGTTTATCCCAATCCTTCACAACGGGATCGAGCATGATATCAGCAAATCCGGAGGCCACCAGGAGGTAACCGTAGCAGTCGCCCCACGTTCGTGTGAGGGCGACCTCGGAAACCAGTCGGTCAAAGCCGGTTTGATTCTGGTATTTTCCGAGGTTGACGAAGTCGGTCAGCAGAAGTGTGGCCGCTGCCAGAGTGCTGGTGTGGCGCACTCGGACCGGCTTTCCGTTCAAGGTGGTTGTGGTTCCATTTCCGAGACAGGTCTGTCCGATTATGGGTTGATGGATCAGACCCACAAGAGGGGTTCCCCGGTGAAGCAGGGCGATCAAAGTGCCAAAGAGAGGGCAGCCGGTGATAAAAGACTTGGTGCCGTCGATTGGATCGATGACCCATACGAATTCCGCATCGTCATTTTCCATGCCGAATTCCTCACCTTGAATTCCGTGATCGGGGTAACGGGCCCGAATCATTTCACGGATCCGGATTTCAGCGTTCCGGTCAGCTTCTGTGACCGGCGTTGCGTCTGACTTGGTGTCGACCTTCAGGCTGGGGTCGCCAAAGAGCGGACGGATTATCTCGCCGGCAGCATCTGCAAGTTCGACGGCGAATGATTCAAAAACGGCGGTATCCATTTAGATTAAGCACCCGTGCAGAGCCCACTGAGGTATTGGCTTTTCCAGGTAGAGCATACTGGTTGATTCTGAAGAGGTCCGCTGCGACCGTCTATCCGTTGGAAACAGTCCCCGGTGAGCTCCGTGGCTCCGACGAGAAACGGAACCGGAAGCTGTATCAGGAATCTCTGCGCCTCTGCGTCTCTGCGCGAGAAAAAAACTTCGCGGAAGCCTGGCCTCCGAATTGCCTCGCGCCTGGCGGGGGGCGGCGCTTTGGATAACGGGCATGGAGTGGACCTCGGTTCCCGTACACATGATCGATTTCGAGGGATGCTCACGGTCGGGTATCGTCGAATATGGCGTGGTCACCCTGGTCGATGGGAGAATTGAGAACTCCGTGAACCGACTTTGCCGCTCGGTGGGACCGATCTGGACTGAAGATACCCGCGTTCACGGGCTTACGAGGGGGGATCTGGCGGATCGTGCACCTTTCTCGGATGAGTGGACGCTTTTTTCGGGACTCAGGGCGACGGGTGTGTTGGCCGCCCATTTTTCGGGTACGGAGAAACGGCTCCTTCGGTCCGTCTGGCCGTATCCCAGAACCTCGCGCGATTTTATCGGCGGAAGAGGGTCGGCGACCGATTGGGGCCCTTGGATTGATACCGGTCGTCTTGTGATCGAATTTCGCCCGGATCTGCCAACAGCCGGCCTTGAGGATGTGGTTGAGTCACTCGGACTGTCGTCTGAAGTCGACAGATTGGCCGATCAGCACTGTCCGAAAGGCCGGGATCATTTCCATTGTGCACCGTATGACGCTCTTGCGGCTGCGCTTGTTCTGAAGGCGCTGGCTTATGATGGGAGCGGCCACCCGTTATCGCTCCAGCGTCTGGCGGAGGAAAGCACGGCTGATCCCGAAAAGCGCGATGCCCTCCAGCAGGGACGGTTGTTCTGAAGGGCCAGGCAGGGGGTCGGGCATTCGAAGGGGTCAAACCTTGATTCGTGCACTGGCATGCACGAATGCAAGGAATGACCCCGTGGTCGCCATGCATGATGAAACGGTTTGAAAGTGCTTAACTCAGTTCCATTCGGATCGGGCTTATTCCCAATTATGCTGGCCTTTGCGGGTTGAGCCGGTGGATGCTGAGAGCATGAACGAGGCCCGGATAGTCCTTAAGAGCAGTGCGAAACTGGGTGAAGGATCCATCTGGGATTCCCGAGAAAAATGCCTTTGGTGGGTCGATATCACGGCGGGACGGGTCCATCGGTATGATCCGGTCACGGGAGAGAATCGCACTTGCGAGGTGGGCCAGATGGTGGGCACGGTCGTGATGTGCGAGAACGGCGGGCTTCTTGTGGCGATCGAGAAAGGAATTGCCACGCTGGACTTCGAGTCGGGTCGTATTGAACTGCTGGCTCAGCCGGAGGCGGACAAGCCGACGAATCGATTCAACGATGGAAAATGTGATCCGGCCGGTCGGTTCTGGGCCGGCACCATGTCGCTCACGGGTGAAGAGAAGGCGGGTAGCCTCTACGTGTATGATGCCTCAGGGCGGGTGCGTACGATGGTGGGCGATGTCACGACGTCGAACGGGATCGTCTGGAGCCTTGACCGGATGACGATGTATTACATTGATACCCGAACCCGCGAGGTCTGGGCCTACGATTATGACCTGGAGACGGGTGACATCGCGAATCGCCGGACCGTTGTCGAGGTTTCCGCGGACCTTGGGTCCCCGGATGGGATGACGATCGACGCAGAGGGAATGCTCTGGGTGGCTCATTGGGGTGGATGGGCGGTCAACCGTTGGGATCCGGGGACAGGTCTGCGGCTCGATTCAGTCAAGGTCCCGGCGGAATGTGTGACGTCCTGCGCTTTTGGTGGAGATGACCTGAAGACGCTCTATATCACGACGGCCGGCGGCGGTGAGGGTGGCAAGACGGAACAACCGGATTCCGGACACCTGTTTGCCTGGAAATCACCGGTGCCTGGCGTTGAAGCGTTTCGGTTTGCCGATTGAGAGGAGGAGGGCTGAATTCTCGCGCCCGCTATGCTCAAGACGCAGAGGCGCAGAGATCTGAATCAGTATTGATGAGGGGGATTCCTGGTGAAACCAAGTTGGGGAGAGAAGGCCGGGCAAATTGATTTGGCCCGGTTGTTTTCTTTCGCTGAGAGTCCGGCTTCTACATAGGTCCAAGGTCGCGCAGAAGCACGACCCTCCACATCAGGACATTTCAAATGGAGGGCTGTCCTTCCGTCTTCACAATGCTACGCCGGGACATGCCCGGGCAGCCGCATAACCCAGGCCTCCGGCGGTCGCGCAGGAGCACGACCCTCCACATCAGGACATTTCAAATGGAGGGCTGTCCTTCCGGGCAGCCGCACA
>QNAI01000083.1 GCA_003641745.1 Verrucomicrobiota bacterium
CTAAGTTAAGCACCTGTCTGGGAATTTTCGACGAAGAACAGCCGACGGGGTCATTGCTCATTATCTTGCATGCCAATGCGAGATATGTGCTTTGACCCCCTCGAAGCCAAGCTAACCGGAATTCCTCCTGTCACCCCCTTATCTTAGTGCCATTCGGGTCAAACCTTGATTCCTGCATTGGCATGCACGAATGCAAGGAATGACCCCGTGACCACCTGGTAGGGCGCGACGTTCCTGGCGCGCCGTCTTCAACCTGAAAAACCTCCTGCTTCCTGCACTGAAATCTGTCCCAAGACGTTCCGTTCTTGCATGATCTCGCTCCGCCGGTGTTCTCTCGAAGCACCGAATGAAAGTAGTTGTCCTCTTAGGTGGTACCAGTGCGGAACGTGACGTCTCAATCGCGTCCGGTGTGCAGGTCGCGAGAGCCCTCCGAAACGCGGGCCACGAGGTCGTAGCAGTTGATACCGCCCGTGGGGCCCTCCCATCCGCCGAAGAGGAGCGCCTCCTGGCGGGAGGTGTCGGCGAGATTCCACCTGAATCCGAGGCTCTTGCCGTTCTGAAGGGAACGACTCCCGCCCTGGACAGTCTCCTTCGCAATTCCGATGTCGTCTTCCTGGCCCTGCACGGCGGAACCGGTGAGGATGGGACCATCCAGGCCATGCTGGACCTCGCCGGTTTGCCCTATACCGGAAGCGGCCATGCCGCCAGCGCCATGGCCATGGACAAGGATGTCTCCAAGCAGCTCTTCCGAGTGGCCGGAGTCGCCACACCCGACTGGTTGATGGCACCGGCGAGCGATGAGACAATCATGAACGAGATCGGGCTCCCGACCGTGATCAAGCCCAACCGCCAAGGGTCCACCATCGGTCTGTCGATTGTGGATGAATCTTCCGCTCTCTCAGCCGCGATCAAAGAGGCGAAACTCTATGACACGGAAGTCATGATCGAAAGATATGTTCCCGGACGCGAGTTGACAGTCGGTATCCTCGAGGGCGAGGCTCTGCCACCCGGAGAGATCATTCCCATGCGAGGCGGCATCTTCGATTATGAGAGCAAGTATCAACCCGACGGAGCCGAGGAGATATTTCCGGCCGATTTGAGCACCGGTCAGGTTTCGGAGATTCAGGATCTTGCTCTGAAGGCGCATATGGCCCTCAAGCTCGGAGCCTACAGTCGAGTGGATTTCCGCCTCGATGAAGCTGGAAAATTCTGGTGCCTTGAGGTCAATACTTTGCCCGGAATGACCTCGGCTAGTCTGCTTCCCAAGGCGGCCGGAGCGGCTGGAATCACCTTCGAGGCACTCTGTGACCGGATCGCCCGATTCGCGGCCGACCCTTCGAGACCATCGCGATGAATGCTGGGGACAAAGGGCGATTTCTGGGAATCGAGATCGGTGGCACCAAGTTACAGGTGGCTGTCGGTCCCGCATCCGGAGTGATCGTCGATTCAACCCGCGAAGCGGTGCCATCAGGGGCGAAGGGTCGCGACATCCGACGCATCATCCTGGACCTCTGCCGCAGCCTGATCGCAGAGCACCCGATAACCGGAATCGGCGTCGGGTTCGGCGGACCGATCGACGTGGAATCCGGCAAAATTGCCCGTTCCCACCAGGTCGATGGCTGGGAGGGATTTTCGTTGAAGGCGTGGCTGCAGGATGCCCTCGACGTTCCCGCCACGGTGGAAAACGACGCCAATACGGCGGCACTGGCCGAGGCACGCCTCGGAGCCGGCAAGGCCCACAACCCCGTCTTCTATGTGACGCTCGGCAGCGGCGTGGGTGGCGGATTGGTGGTCGATGGACATGTTTATCATGGTCGGACTCCCGGTGAATCTGAGATCGGTCACCTTCGCCTCTCTCCCGGTGGTCCAATCGTCGAATCCATGTGCTCGGGGTGGGCGCTCGACCAGCGACTCCGGAAGCTGGCTCGTGACAATCCGGAGAGCCGGCTCGCCGGTCTCCTGGCCGAGGTCGAGTCCGGGGAAGCGTCCGTCCTTCCCATGGCGATTGAAGGCGGTGACCGCCTTGCCCGTTCCGCCCTCAATGACATAATCGAGGCACTCGCCTTCGGCCTGTCCCACGTCGTTCACCTTGCCCATCCCGAGATCATTGTGATCGGGGGCGGTTTGTCTCACTTGGGTGACCTGCTGCTGACTCCCCTCAGGGAGGAACTGGAATCAAACATGATGGATGCGTTGCGACCCGCACCTGAACTCAAGACCGCGTCGCTCGGAGACCAGGTTGTCCCGACCGGCGCCATCCTCCTGGCCGCCGACACGGCGGCATCAGGTTCCTCCCAAGTGCTCCGACACGCATAAATTGATGGGTAAGGCAAAAAGGCTCTTGTAGCGTGCGAGGTTTCTCCCAAATCGGAGGGCTGACTTCCACGTCAGCCGCACCCAAAAAAATCGGTCGACGTGGAAGTCGACCCTCCGAAATACGCCCTATCCGACATTCAATAATATGAAACTCGAAAACTGGATATCCAACTATATCGTTGCCCATTGCCAGACCCACGCCGCGCTGCCGGTTGACCGGGTCGCATCTCTGCGTGATCGCCTCGACCGGGCATTGGTGGATGACCGCCAGATATTCGTCTGTGGCAACGGAGGGAGCGCGGCCAACGCCTCCCACTTCGTCACCGACCTGGGCAAAGGCGCGTCGGACGCGATCGGACGGCGCTTTCGGTGCCTGAGCCTGAATGACAATATGCCCTGGATGTCTGCGATCGGCAATGACTATGCCTACGACGATATTTTTGTGCGCCAGTTGGAAAATTTCGCCCGTAAGGGTGATCTCCTGATGGTCATGAGCGTCAGCGGCAATTCGCCCAACGCGGTCAAGGCCGTCAAGTGGGCCGCCTCAAACGGGCTCGACACGGTCGCCCTGGTCGGCGGTCAGGGAGGACGCCTGGCCGAAAAAGCGGCCTTCGTCATCCGGATCGACGATACCCATTTCGGCCGGGTGGAAGACGCCCATATGCTCATCTGCCATCTGCTCTGCTATTCCTATATGGATGATTCCATTCCGCTCGAGTGAGAATATCAGGTACCCTCTGCTGAAACCCGAGATGACTTTTCGTCCAATGTGGGCTTGAATGAAAACCAACCATGAGCGCCTTGATGCAATTTCTTGAAACCACATTTTTCCCACTGCTACTGATCTTCACCATATCGAACCTGGCGGCGATTGGCGCCAGAATTTTTGCCAGGCGAGCCGAAAGCACGGCCGCGGCAGGTACGGCATGAAGCGCACCATTTGAAACCCTGGGCAATTCTACCAATCGAGATTGAGAACCATGTCAGATGCAGGGAAAAGCGAGAAGAAGCAAAGCCTGTGGCCCGTGCCCTTTGCGGGTCTGCGAGGATTGAAGCCGGCTGATTGGCCGCGCGAGATCTCGGCCGGTGTCACACTCGCCGCCCTGATGATTCCGCTGAACATCGGTTACGCGCAGGTGGCCGGCCTGCCGCCCACGGCCGGTCTCTACGCGGCGATCATACCGCTGGCGGTTTTCGCCCTGCTCACCAGCTCACGCCACCTGGTGACCAGCCCTGATGCCTCCATGGCCGGGTTGGTGGGGGCCGCCCTCATCGCCTTTGCCGCGCCCGGGGACGCGATGCGTCTGCAGTATGCCCTCGCTCTGGCTCTGCTCATTGGGTTGCTGTTCTTCGTTTTCTGGATCTTCCGGCTGGCCTTCCTCGCCAACTTCCTGTCGCGCGCCGTGATGGCGGGCTTCATCACCGGCCTTGGAATCGAGGTCTTCACCAATCAGGTGCGGAAGATCCTCGCTGCACCTCATGCGGAAGATGGCGGATCGGGAATGCTGCATGCGGCGGAACGGATCAAGGATGTCATGGCGAGTTCCGTCGAGACCGAGGGCTACTTCGTGGAACTGGTGGCCCTGTTCGACTCGATTCCCCGGGCCAACCTGTGGTCGGTGGCGATCGGCGTCTCATCCTTTCTGATCGTTCGCCTGATGAAACGGTATGCTCCCAGGATCCCCGGGGCCCTGGTGGCGCTTGCGCTGCTGACGGTACTCGTCGCGGTCTTCGATCTCGCGGACAAGGGGGTCGGTGTGCTCGGTGCGATACCCTCGGGTCCCCCGACGCTGGCCCTGCCCGCCATCCCTCTTGTCGACTACCTGCGGCTGCTGCCCAGCGCCCTGGCGATCGCGGCCATCCTTCTCTGTGAAGGTCTTCTCCTGGTTCGCAGTTACAGCAACAAATATGGGTACAAGGTGAACGGCGATCAGATGTTGTTTGCCTACGGCGCAGCGAATGTGGCCGCCGGCTTAACCGGGTCGCTGGTCACCGGCAACAGCCCCTCACGCTCGGCGGCGATGGATGCCTCGGGCGCGAAGAGCCAACTGCCCAGTCTGGTGGCGGCCGGGACGATCGCGGTGGTGATGCTCTTCTTCACCGACATGCTCGCCTATCTGCCCAATGCGGCTCTGGCGGGGATCGTCGCCAATGCGGTGCTTTCTCTGATCGAAGTGCACGAACTCCGCGAGCTGTGGCGGATGCGCCGTTCGGAGTTCGCGATCGCCGCCGTCTGTCTTCTCAGCGTACTGGCCCTGGGACCGCTGCGCGCCGTCCTCATCGCCTTCCTCCTGTCCACCATCGACGTGATCCGGCGAGCGTCCCATCCGGAGACCTCGGTGCTTCTGATAGCCCCGGACGGCAGCCATTTTATCCCCGCAGACGGCGACGAGACCGTCAGCACTTCGGGTCTGGTCGTCTATCGTTTCGGCGCTCCGCTCTACTTTGCCAACGCCGCCCTGTTTGCGGACGAAGTCGAGCAGCTCCTCGCCGGAGCATCCACCCCGGTCCGCTGGTTCGTGCTGGACGCGGAAGCGATGGTCGATGTCGACACTACCGGCTCGGAGGTCCTCCGGCAGGTCATCAACCTGCTGGCCGAACGCAAGGTCACCTTCGCCGTCAGCCGCGCCGATCAGTCTTTCCGTTCATGGCTGGAGAAATACGACCTGATGGAGCTGATTGATCCGGGACACTTCTACCCGACGAATCGCCATGCCGCGGCGGCGTCCAAAGCGGAACAGTCCGCGGAGAAGCCGGAGAGCACGCAGGATCAGTAGGGGCATTTTCAGGACAGGATAAGACTATGAAGAAACTGATACTGATTTCGTATCTCTTGCGTTGGGCCGACTGATCCGAATAAATGTCTGAATCTGAGACATGGGAATAACCCCGGTAACCTGAATTATGAAAACACATCAAATGATCATATCTCTGCTGGTGTCGACCATCGGCTGCCTGGTGCCGGTCGCTGCGACAGAAGAGGAGATGCCGCTGTCGACGATGCTCGAACTGGTCCGCACAGATCTGAAAGTGGAAAAAGTCGCCATCGTCAGCGATGTGATGGAACTGACCGAGGACGAGGTCGATGCCTTTTGGGACGTGTATCGGGCTTACGATGCCCGGATGAGCGTCTATTGGGAGGCGAGGCTGGTGTTGGTCGATCGGTATACGGCAGATTTCGACAACCTGACGGATGAAGTCGTCGAGGAACTGGCCAACCGGGCCATCGAATTGGAAACGATGCGATACTCGATCAAGATCGAGTATTTCGCCAGATTGAAGGCGGCCACCTCAGCAAACACGGCGCTTCGGTTCTTCCAGCTCGAAGGGCAGCTGCAGGCCGTGGTCGATTTTCAAATATCCAGTCAACTGCCCTTCGTCCCGAAACGACCGAAAGCTGAATAACGCCAGGTAACCCGGAGAAATCAATTGATGAAAACACGATCCTTTCTATTGGCATTTTCCACGTTTGGCATGTTGCTCACCGGCCAGGCCGATGTGCTCGAGTTGAAGAGCGGAGCGGTGCTGAACGGTTCTTTTGTGGGCGGCACGGCCAGCACCGTCCGATTTGAGACCAGTTCCGGACTGCAGGTTTTCGCCACCACCGACATACTCGCGATCACCTTTACCGGTGAGTCGGCATCTGGTCCGATCTCTACCGTTTACGCAGAGCCAGCGGCACCTCCTGCCAAGCCCGCTTCCGTTTCCGTACCGGCCGGCACCATGCTGATGGTCCGAACCAGCCAGCCGATTTCGACCAGTTCCGTGAGAACGGGGGACCGTTTCAGCTGCAAGCTCGATGCGGACCTGGTCGTAAACGGCGTGGTCGTCGCACCTCGGAATACACCTGTTTACGGTTCAGTCATTGCCGCCCAGGCGGCGAGGCGGGTGATGGGACAGTCGATACTCGAGATCACGCTTTCCGAACTGTCGATCAATGGTGAGCTTCAACCGATCCAGACAAATTCCTGGTCGTCGGAGGCGGCCAGGTCTGGCGGCAAGGCGGTCAGGGGCGCCTTGGCTGGAGCGGCGATTGGCGGAATCGCCGATGGTTCCGACGGAGCCCAGACTGGCGCCGCGATCGGCGCCACCGCCGGAGCATTGAAGAAGGGCGACGCCGTTTCCATCCCGCAAAATCAGCTTCTGGAATTCCAGATATCGATGCCCACCGAGATAAAGGTCTCGCAATGAACCATCGCCGGTGACCGATCGTGCAATCGGGTGCTACTTTTGCGTCCGACATGGAAGTCGCCCCTCCGAATGAAACCCACCAAACATCCATCCACATCGTCGCTTTCGCGGCGCCAATTCCTGATGAAGACGATCGGCCAGGTGGTCGCCATCACCGCCGCCGGACCGATCCTGCAGGCCGCCCGACACAAATCTCCCGCCTTCCGGATTTCACTGGCCCAGTGGTCGGTTCGGCAACTGCACCGCGATGGTTCGGTCCCCGCGATCGAATTCCCGGCCTATACCCGGAAAACGTTCGGTATCGAGGCGGTCGAATACGTGAACCAGTTCTTTCCCCGGGGTGACGGACTCCTCGCTTTCGTGAACGAGTTGCGCCAGCGCTGCGACGACCAAGGCGTTAAGAGTCTCCTCATCATGTGCGATGGGGAGGGCCACCTCGGAGATCCGGACAAGAACGCCCGACTCCAGGCGGTTAAGAACCATCGGAAATGGCTCAAGGCCGCGGCCGCCCTCGACTGCCATTCCATCCGCGTCAACGCCCACTCGGAGGGCACCTACAATGAGCAGCTGAATCTCGCGGCCGATGGACTCGAGCGCCTATCGAGCCTGGCCGAACCCTTCGGTCTGAACGTCATTGTGGAAAACCACGGCGGCCTTTCCTCCAACGGTGAGTGGCTCGAGGCGGTCATCAAAAAGGTCGGACTGCCCAACTGTGGCGCCCTGCCCGATTTCGGGAATTTCGGTGATAACGATCGCTATGGCGCGACCGAGCGATTGATGCCCTACGCCAAGGGTGTGAGCGCGAAGAGTCATGATTTCGATGCCGAGGGCAACGAGACCGGCACCGATTACTTCCGAATGATTCCGATCGTCCTGCGCTCGGGCTACAAGGGCCACATCGGCATCGAATACGAAGGGAATGACCTCCCACCGGAAGAAGGCATCCGTGCCACCCAACGCTTGCTCGAGCGTTGCCGGGACGCATGGGACGAAAAGAAGCACTGAAAAACATCTCGCACAAAACCTATCCCCCACCCCCTATCCATGGATTCCAAAGAACTACTCGACGCACTGAACTGGCGCTACGCGACCAAACAGTTTGATTCCACCCGGACGATTCCGGCTGAGACCTGGGACGCCCTGGTTCAGTCTCTGGTGCTCGCTCCTTCTTCTTTTGGGGTTCAGCCCTGGCGATTCCTCGTGGTGAATGATCCGGACACTCGAAAAGTGGTGGAACACGTCTGACTGATCCGGGAAGTCCCACCCGGGCGCATGGATCCGGGTGACCTGACGAAAGCGCTTGAGCGGCGCCTACCGAATCGAGAACCTCAATGGGATCTTCATGCGGGTCCGGACCGCCCGATCGTCAACGCTCCCCGGTTCGAATTTCCATTGCCGAAGAGCCTCAATTGAGGGTCGTTCGAACTCCTGATGACTCGACCCCTCGACCCTGACCTCCCTTACCCGGCCCATCTCGTCCACAATAAAGACAAGCAGAACCGAACCCTCAATACCTGCTGTTTTCAGCTCGTAGGGATAGTTGGGGGCAACTCGATGCAAAGCAACCGGGACCCGGTCCAGTTCACCCGGATCAAAGGTATCAATAAGGTCGACCAGATTGGCGCCCCGCAACGAGTCGGTGAACCGCCCACCTCCATTTCCGACCAGGCCGTCGATGATTGCCTCGATGCCAATCAGAGATATCAACTCCACCGGTTCAATGTATTCAGGATCCTTCGGCTGATCAACTTTCTCTATCGGTGGTTTTTCCTCCGTGAGATCCAGTATGGGAGCTGCCAGGGCAAAATCCTGAGTGGTCGAAACCTCGTCCGGCGGTCCGGGACGATCCACCAACTGGGTCAGCGGCAGAGCCATAAACAGAATCGCTGTGGCTGCGAAACTGCCAATCGCCACCGAGGGAATGCGTTTGCCGGTTCTCCGGCGGAACGGGGTGTAACTCTTCGCCATGATTTCTGGGGTTGAAGGTTAGGGTATGCCCGGAAAGCAGACCCGCTTGTTCTGAGGTTAGCCGACAACGGCAGAAAAGCGACCAAAAAATCGCATTCGTTCGATTTTTTTACAGGTAGCTCCACCCGAAGCGTCTGGCCGCGACGTCTTCGACCTGAAAAATCCTCCTGGTTCCTCAATTGGGATTCAACTCTCCGGCTCGACCGCAAACCACTTGTAGATGGCCGGCAGAACAAGCAGGGTCAGCATGGTCGAACTGATCAGACCTCCGGTGACCACCAGGGCCAGGGGTCGCTGAACCTCGCTCCCCGTCCCGGTCGCCGCGAGCAGAGGCAGGAGTCCCAGCGCCGTGGTGGCCGCGGTCATCAATACCGGTCGCAGACGCAAGCAGGCCGCCTTGACCGAGGCGCGATCGATCGCCTCACCTCCACGCACCAGCTGATTGAGGGTAGTCACCAGGACGAGACCGTTCTCCAGGGCAATTCCGAAGAGCGCGATGAAGCCAACCGAGGCAGGAACGGACAGGCTCTCCCCGGACAGGTGGAGGGCCACGACGCCGCCGACCAGCGCCAGCGGTATATTGAGTATGATGAGAAACGCGTTTTTGGCCGATTTCAGTCCGATGTAGAGCAACAGAAAAACCAGAGCCAGGGTGATGGGAACCACCACAGCCAGCCGCTTGTTGGCAGCCTGCTGAAGCTCGAACTGACCACCCCATCGAAGCAGGTAGCCGGCGGGAAGAGCCACCTCTCCACGAATTCTCTCCTCGGCTTCGGCCACGAACGAGCCGATATCACGTCCGCGAACATTACATTGGATCGTGATGAACCGCTGGTTGAATTCCCGGGTGATCTGGCGGGCGCCGATGATCTCCTCAAAGCGAACAAGTTCGTCGAGGGGGACTTTGGCACCCGAAGGCGCATCGACAAGGATCTCACGAATCGCGCCCGTGGTCGCCCGGTCTTCCGCCGCAAACCTCACAAAAATATCGAAGCGTCGAGCCCCTTCAAAGATTTGCCCGGCTTTGCTGCCTCCGACCGCGGTCTTGATGACGGCCTGAACATCGGCCACGTTGATGCCGTGTCTGGCGATTGCATCGCGGTCGATCGTGATCCGCAATTGGGGTGTGCCGGAACTCTGATCTTTCTGAACGTCCGTCGCACCCGGTGTCCCGCGAAGAACCGTTTCGATCTCGGACGCCAGCCCTTCGAGAACATCCAGATCATCTCCGAACAGCTTCGCCGCCAGTTCGGCTTTGGTGCCGGTCAATAATTCGTCGACGGCCGCCGCGATGGGCTGGGTGAAATTGAATTGCGCCCCGGGGAAATCCTCAAACGCCCGACCCATCTGCGCATAGAGTTCGTCGAGCGAATCCGCGCTTTCCCATGCGGACCTGGGTTTCAATCCAACGAATATCTCGGCGCTGTTCACCGGGTCGGCATGCGCTCCGATCTCACCCCGTCCCACCCGGGTCACGGTTTCGGTTACCTCGGGAAACCGATCGATCAGCTCCCGTTCGAACACCAGCATCATGTCCCGAGCCATCTCCAACGAGATCGACGGAGACATGGTGGCTCGTATCAGGAGGTCCCCTTCATTGAGCCTGGGCACGAACTCCGAACCCAACCGGGGAGATATCCAGGCCCCGACGGCAAGAAGCAGGATGGCAAGAGCGACGGCGGCCGATCGAACACGCACAAAAAAACCGACGATCGGGCGATAGGGGATCAGCAGGACCCGGACGACGAGGTTCTCACGGCCGGAACCATGGTCGAGACCTGCCTTCTTTGGCGCTCGCATGAACAGGGTGGCGAAAACCGGCGCCACCAACAGGGCATAGATGAGGGACCCGAGCATGGCCAGGGCAACCGAATAGGCCAGGGGACGGAAGGTGGTACCTTCCACGCCCTGCAGCGTAAACAAGGGTAGGAATACGATGATGATGATCGAAATCGCGAACGCGATTGGGCGGCTGACTTCGCTGCAGGCATCGACGACGATCTCCCGGCGTGATGCGCCGGATCCCCTCTCACGTAAATGGCGATCGACATTCTCAACGATCACGATCGCACCGTCCACCATCATACCGATGGCGATGGCAAGTCCGCCGAGCGACATGAGATTGGCCGAGATTCCGAACTGTTTCATCAGGATGAACGCAAAGAGCACCGAAAACGGAATGGAGAGAGCGACCACCACGCTTCCCCGGATACCCCCCATGAAGAGGAGAAGCACCAGGAGGACCAGACCGACCCCCTGTATCAAGGCATTGGTTACGGTCGCCACAACCGCCTCCACCAATGCGCCCTGGTCGTAATAGGGATTGATGGTGACTCCGGCCGGCAGCACCAGCTCGATGGCCCGGAGTTCCCTTTTCACCGCATCGATGACCTCGTTCGTATTGGCCCCAATCAACTTGAGCACCATGCCGACAACCGCTTCGCCCTCCCCGTTCATGGTGGCCAGGCCCCGGCGGATTTCACCGCCGATGACAATGTCGGCCAAGTCCCCGAGAAAGACCGGCGCACCGTCCACCGTCTTGACCACTATTTTCTCCAGATCCCGGATCTCGGTGGCCAGCCCGACTGAGCGCACGATGTACTCTTCATCGTTCTCGACTATGAACTGGGCCCCCGTGTTGCTGTTGTTGTTCTCGATCGTCTCCTTGACGGCACCAAGCGAGAGATCGTAGCGGAGCAGATCCATCGGTCGAATGTGCACCTGGAACTGCTTCACCTGTCCGCCAATGGACAGCACCTCGGTCACACCTTTCACCGTCTGCAGGTTGAACTTCACGATCCAATCCTGAATCTCCCGCATCTCCTCGGGCGTGCGTTTGCCTGTCTCGTCTTCGAGGGCGTAGAAGAGTATCTGCCCGAGACCGGTCGTGATCGGTCCCATGACCGGCTCACCGAATCCTTCCGGTATGCTCTCCCTTGCAACCTGAAGGCGCTCGTTGACCAGTTGGCGGGCAAAATAGATGTCGGTCCCTTCCTCGAAATAGACATTGACCACGCTGAGCCCGAAATTGGAGGTGGAACGGATCCGGTCGAGGCCGGGCAGACCGTTCATGGCCGATTCCACCGGGTAAGTGACGAATTTCTCGATTTCCTCCGGCGCCAGGCCATCCGTTTCCACAAACACCTGTACCAAGGCGGGGGATACATCGGGAAAGGCATCGACCGGCAGGTGTCGGTAGCTCTGATAGCCGGCCCCCATGACCCCCAGGACGCAGACCACGACAAGCAGCCGGCTCTGGATCACCCATTCTATAATGTGTCTCATCTTGCAGCTAATGGTTGTGACCCGCATGCGGATCGATGGATGCCTTTTCCAGTTGAGCCTTCAGTAGAAAGGAACGCTCGGATACGTATCGCTCTCCCGAGTCGATTCCGGAAAGAACCTCGACGAAATGAGCGTCCATGCGACCCAGAGTCAGGGCGCGGGGTTCGAATTCGTCGCCCGTCCACACAAACGCGACCGTTCGTCCTCCGACCTTCTGGGTGGCGGATCTCCTGATCGCAACCGGCACAGCGGGTGTATCCGTGGTCACCCTACAGGTTACGAACATGCCTGCCTTCCATTTTCCGTCCGGATTCGCCAGGGTAACCCGGGCGAGGCCGGTGCGGGTATCCTCCCGCACAACCGGTCCGACATAGTCGATTGTGCCCCCGGCAATCAGCTCATCACGACCCGCAACGACAGACACGCTCTGCCCTTTCTCCACCCGGCCCAGGTCCTTTTGGAAAATATCCAAGTCCACCCAGACCTCGGTCAGGTCGGCGACGATGAAGAGATACCGCCCCGCTTCGACGGACTCTCCCATCGTGATGTGAAAATCGACAATCGTCCCTTCGATGGGTGAAGACACTTCGAATGGCGCCAGCGTGGTATTGCTCTCGAGAACCGCCAGCACCTGACCCGCCTGAACCGAATCACCGAGACGGGCGGAGATATCGGTGACGATGCCATCGTAACGCGGGCTGACGTGGGCCATTCTCTCCCGGTTCAGCTTCACCTCGCCCGGAAGCAGGGCACCCAGCGAAAGCTCGACCGGACCGGCGACATCGACGACCACACCGAAGTCCACCAGCTGTTTCCCGGTCAGATGAACAACCCCGCCCGACCCTTCATCATCATGATCCGGGATCGTCTCATCGTGCGCCGCTTCGTCATGATCGTCGTGATCCGGAGCTTCTTCAGCCCCATGGGCGGGTGACCAGGCGGGATGCAGGGCAAGGGTGAATGCAAGGGCCAGGGCGATACGCAAAGCTCGCCCCAACCGGACGGAAAAAGGATCAGGTGATTTCATCGATGGGTTTGAATTGAAGGGTCTGACACAGTGACGGGCAGAGTTGCCGGTCGAGTGAGACGTTCGATCTCGTTCTGTGCCTTGAGGTAACGTTGGGTCGCGTCCAACATGGCGATCCGGATCTCGAAGAGCGTTTTCCGCGCACCCAGGACACCCAGGTAACTGACGAGACCGCTTCTGTAGCCTTCCCGGGTTTCCACCAACGTCGCTTCGGCCGACGGCAGAAGATCGCTCTCCAGGCTGGTTCGTTCCTCCAAGGCACTGGTAATTCCCTGGTAAGCGATCAGGAGGTCGCCTGCCAACTCCTGTCTCCGAAGCGCCTGACGGGACTCGACCACTCTCAGACCGGCCAACGCCGACCTGATATTCCCCTGGTTGCGATCACGCAATTGCCAGGGAATATCGATGCCGAATGTGAGGGCACCATTGCCACCGTCTTCATTGAGGTATCTGGCTCCGGCAAACACTTCGACGTCCCTATGTGACCGGGCACGTTCCAGTTCGACCCTCGCTTCCTGAACCGCCTTCTCGGCCTGGTAACGCGCGAGGGCCGGCGTCGTTTCCAGGTGACCTTTCAAGGACTCGAATGAAGGCAGCGCGGAAACGAGCGCCAGTTCACCCGTCAATTCGAACTCGGCCGGGTTGATTCCGTTCCAGAATGCGGTCAGGGCCGCCCGTGCCTCTCTCAACTCACGCTTCGCGGACTGCACGCGATATGCCTGTCGACGGGTGGCCAGTCTCGCCTGGGACAGTTCGATGGCAGAGGCTCGGGCGGCATCTGCGAGACGTCCCATTTCGACCTCGCTCTCGCGGGAAAGCTCCAGAAGTTCGACTTGCAGGGCGACGTTCCGCTGGGCGATCAATCCATGCGAAAAAGCCTGCCGGACCTCATAACGCAGGCGGGCCACCGCCTCCTCGAAGTTCCACTGGAGCACCTCCTTTGAGCGCGCGGCGAGATCCTCGCGTCGCTGGCGTTTCTGTCCGCGCTCAATCAACTGGGAGATGCCGAGAGTAACTTCCGCTCGATCAAGCCCGTCATATGGGCCCGTTCCCAGCACATTCTCCACCTCGGCCCCCACGCTCGGGTTCGGCTTGAGGCCTGCCTGCTCGAGCCGCCCTTCGGCGACTTCGAGTTCAGCGGCCAGCAAAGCCACAACCGGAGTGTGGGCCAATGCGATCTGATAGGCTCGCTCAAAAGTGATTGGCTGGTTCCAATCGATCCCGGCCTGCAATGGCCCGGTTGTCAGGTGGACAAGGGCGAAGAGAGCGACCCCAACCCACCCTGTCCGGTACTTTTTCCAGCGTCGGATTCCAGGCCGGGTTACGCAGATTCGATGACCGCGATTGGTTTCACCCAACGCAAACGGCGATGGTGATCCTGATAATTTGAGATCTCTGTACATGAAAATTCCTGATTCGGTTTCGATGGAAAGCCGGTGCCTCAACAAGGGGCCGGCGGGATTTCCGGCGACCTGGGGCATTTGCCCGTCGCCGGTTGTCGAGGTCGAATCAGGAGATCAACAGAGAATGCGTATGGTGTCGGAAAACTCGCACCGGGCGTCTTCCAGGATCGGTGGCGCGCCGGTTGGGGTCTCCGCGGACAGCGACAGGATGGTGGAAACGAAGAGACGCAGATTGCCAGGAGAGGACGCAAGGGCCACCGGTGTCTTCAGAGAGGACCGTTCGAAACCGGGTGCCGAAAATTCCAGAAATGATCCGGAGAGCAAGGTGTCCTCACAGGAGGCACAGTTAGACCCTTCCATCGCGACGTCCACCCCGACCTGACCATCATGATGGCAGCACAGGCCATGAGACTCCTCGGTGTGTTCGGTCTGGGCGACCCAATGCGCACCACCGGCGTCATGTGCGCAGAACAGGAGACCACCCATGCCCGCCAGGACCACATTCCAGGAGAATGCGAAGAAACAGGCGATGGCAGGAATTCGAGGCACGAGGCAACTAGCTATAAAATCTGATCAATGTCGAGAACGCTCCGACAATTTGGTTCGACCCCAATCGAGAGTTGGAAAGAAAAAACTCACGCCCACCCGCTCTGCGGGTTCAAGACCCCAAAGAACAGATTCCGACCAGTCGGCGGTGCTCACTCCATCTCGCCGATCGACACCGGTAGAACGAGTTAGGTGGTTTTTCGATTGAGGGTCTCACTCGGTTCGGCACACTTCATTCTTTCTGTCCACAACCTCCCTACAATACGTATGCATTGCTACGCAGCCAAGGAACGGTCAACCGGAGAGAAGCGCGCCGCGCTGACTCCGACCACTGGAGAATCGC
>QNAI01000084.1 GCA_003641745.1 Verrucomicrobiota bacterium
CGACCGTCTTGGTGGTCACCGGCGCCCGGATCACCCACCGAGAGGAGAGTAAACGCAGCCGCGATTCTCTTTACGTCCCCGGGTCCCTTGATAGAATCCCGGGTCATGAACAATTTCAGCTATTACAATCCGGTCCGGATCGAGTTCGGACGCGGGACGATCGCCAAACTTGCCGACCTGATCCCGCCCGACGAACGCGTGCTCATGGTGTACGGTGGAGGTTCGATCAAGAAGAACGGGGTCTACGATCAGGTAAAGAAAGCGTTGGCCGGCCGGGTCCTTCAGGAATTTGGCGGGGTCGAAGCCAATCCGCAGTATGCGACCCTCATACGGGCGGTGGAAGTCGTCCGGTCGAAGGAGATCACGTTCATCCTGGCCGTCGGGGGCGGCTCCGTCCTCGACGGGGTCAAATTCATCGCCGCCGCCGCCCGCTTCGAAGGCGAACCTTGGGATATTTTGGAAAAAAATGCCGAGGTGAAGGCGGCCGTTCCCTTGGGAACGGTGATGACCCTGCCGGCCACGGGCTCCGAAACGAACACTTTTGCTGTCATCTCGCGGGTAGAGACCCGACAGAAACTGGCCTTTGGAGCCGAGGCGTGCTACCCGATATTCGCCATCCTGGATCCGGAAACAACCCTGTCGCTGCCGGACCGGCAGGTGGCCAACGGGATCGTCGATGCCTTCATCCACGTCCTCGAGCAATACCTGACCTGTGACCAGGATGCGCCACTGCAGGATCGCCAGGCCGAGGGCATTCTCCTGACCCTTATTGATCAGACCGAAAGGGTGCTGAAAGACCCGAAGGACTACGCGATCCGCGCCAACATCATGTGGTCGGCCACCCAAGCGCTCAATGGGCTGATCGGAGTGGGGGTGGCGCAGGACTGGGCGACCCATATGATCGGACACGAACTGACCGCCTTATTCGGTATCGATCATGCGCGTACTCTTGCCGTGGTCCTTCCCTCGCTCCTCCGTCACGAGAAGGCGAACAAGAAAGACAAGCTGCTCCAGTATGCGGCGCGGGTATGGGGGATCTCGGACGGGGATGATGACACCGTAATCGAGCAGGGTATCCGGAAAACGGAAGCGTTTTTTCATCGGCTGGGCGTGCCGACCCGGCTCAGCGATCACCAGGTTGATCTGGAACAGACAGCGCCGATTGTGGCCCGGTTTTCCAAGCAGAACGCCCGGATGGGGGAAACTCAGAGTATCGACGCCGTTGCGGTCGAGGCTATTTTGCGAGCCTCGGCCTGAACCTTGACATCACGATACGAGAATGATTCCAGGGAGCATTCCGAAGGTGGCGCCAGTCTGAGAGACCGCCAGAAACAGGCTGAATGCCCGCGTGGCGGAAATGGTGATGAACAATAGCGTACGTCTGATGGTCGCGGTCATGGCAGTTCACACCAGAAACCCGCCCATGGCGAAACGTAAACCTTGAAGTGATGAGCGGATGATATCCAGTGACGAGCGGTCAGTCCTCAACCCGCCCGCGGAGTTTCTTGGTTTTGGACCTGCGGCGTTTCGACTCGACCTGGACCCGCTTGACTTTCGCTGGCTTGGGTCGGTTGCGGCGTCGCATCTTTTCCCGTTCACTGCGTTTCCGGGCTGCGTCTGACGCCTGTCGTTCCTGGATTTCTTTGAGGAGTCGCTCGCGGGCGATGCGTCGATTGGCGGCTTGGGTCCGGGCTTCCTGGACATGGACGGTGATGCCGGTCGGGATGTGTCGAAGGCTCACTCGCGTGGAGACCTTGTTCACATTCTGCCCGCCCGGTCCGGACGACCGGGAGAAAATCTCCTCAAGATCGTCGTCGTCGAGATGGGTGATCGTTTTCATTCCGGGGAGCGTTGTTTTGAATGAAACGGATCCAGGATGCGGGTCAACTGGAACAGAGTCCTGACAGGGGTTGCTCATACGAGGGCACGCCCCAGCAGGAAACCATTGCTCCTGGTGCCGGCGGTGGGTTCGGGGGCGATCTGGATCAAGACATGGCCCTTTTGCGGCAGTTGCGAACGAAGATGAGTTCTCCGAAGCAACTCGAGGCTCGCCGCCCTGTGAGTTTTCGCATAGTCCGTGGGGCTTCTCAGTATGGCGATGGAACCTGGAGACACTCAATACCTACCGAAACCCGATGTTCCGCTTTACTCAGTTCCGACCATTGCCTTGGCGTCGTTTCTGGGCGGACCGCTTGCCGCCGGGTGGTTGGTTTCAGTGAATTTCCGTCACCTGAACGAACCCAAGGCAGCGCGTATGGCATTGATCATCGGGATCCTCGCCATGGCCGCGCTGGTTGCGTTGATGGTGGCGATTCCGTCGGATTTGAGCACTCGCGTTCCCGGGTTTACGATTTCTGCAATCTACACGGCGATAATCTGGATCCTCGCCGATCGTATTCAAGGTCCGTCGCTAGCGGCCCATTTCGCCCGCGGCGGGCGTCGCCATTCGCCTTGGCGGGCCGCTGGGATCAGCCTGATCGCCGCCCTGCCCGTATTCGTGGTTTTTGTCGGATTGGTCCAGGTTATGCCGATGGCGCCGCCATTTGACTTCACCGGAGAACAGACTCTCTTCGGTAACGAGGGCGACATGGTCTACCATACCGGGGACGTACCCTCGACTTTGGTCGAAGAGGCGGGTGCGGCATTGACTGAAGAAGGAACGCTTGTAAACGGTCGACCGGATGCGGTCGAATTGCGACTTGATGGCGACGGCTATGTGTTGACCGTGCCCGTAATCCTGTCCTCCTGGTCCGATCAGGGTCTGATGAATCAGTTGGAACGAATCGAGAGCCGGCTGGTCGAATCGAATGCGTTTCGACCCATTCGGATTGAGATCATCCACCAAGGTGTATCCGGTATTCAACGTCGATTTCTCGACCTTGATCCGCCGGTTGAACCTTGAACCAATCGAGCCCCGCCCGACCTTCTGTCACCAACCGGACCCCAGCCAACCATCACCCTCCCGGGACACCGTGAGGCCGGAAACCGTCATTCAACCCCGGACTGATGTTCACCTGCAACTCCTTGCCCAGTTGGGGATCGAGGTCTGGGTCACCTGTGATAGACGAGGGATGCCGACGGAGCTTGATGCGTCGGAAGCGGAGTGCCGAAGGGCTGCGAAGCTCGGAGCCCGGAGTCTGTTGCGATTGATTGGGAGGCTGCCTCCAGGTTCAGGCTGAAATCGGCCCGGTTGGTTTGACGGGAACCGAATCGGATATTATGTGTCTCCTGAGGTCAGTCGAACTGTATCCAGCAATCAATCGTTTGCTCGAACGGACCGTTGTTCGTCCCAGGGGAGGTTTGGTTTCTCTATCGACAAGATGGATACCAGGATTATCAAAAGAATCAGCCCGATTCGGGCCAGGAGATCTCGTGCTTTTACGGTAGACCCGATCTTCAGGAGTCGTCTGGCCGGGTACGACCTCCGTCGTCTCGGTGCGAGTCGGGACACGATCTACCTGCTTGACGCGGCCCTTTGCATTCGGGGTTTCAATTCTGAATATGAGAGATTCGCCCGAAGAAACGGTGGCCGGAGCCTGATGCGGCACTATGGACTGGGGGCTGCGGTTCTGGATGGGTTCACTGCCTTTTACGCGGCGCACTACCGGGATGTTTTTCGACGCTGCCTCGATGAACGCCGTCCTTATTCCAAAGTCCATGTCAGTTCTTCTCCCCGGGCATTTCGTCGCTACCGTGAGACGATTGAACCTTTGAGGGAAGGCCTCGGTCTTCTCGTTTCGCACCGGCTGGTTGAGACCATGGTTCGCTCCGAGGCGGGCAGTTTCGATCCCCTCGTTCATCTCAGTCCGGACGGGCTGATCCTGCAGTGCTGCCATTGCCACCGAATCCGGAATCATCGGCTGAAGGGCCGTTGGGATTGGCTGCCCGATGAGACGGATGATTCCCGGTTCGGAGTCTCACACGGTCTTTGTCCCCAGTGTTTGAATACGTATTATCCAAACCTGGAGACGGTCGAATTGTAGGAGAGGTTGGGCGCCTATGCCTGACCATGCACGGCAGGTTGAACTTATCGGGCTTTGAGCACGGGGGCTTTCAGCCGGCGGAGCAGCAGGAAGTAACACACGCCGTTGGCCAGAACGATCGCCAGCATGGCGGGCATGAGGACCCGGGGACCGATGAACTCGAATCCCTGGCCCAGGGTCCAGGGTATGGTGATGGCTCCGATACTGGCGCCCACGAAGAACCAACGGGTGGTTGATCCACGGAGATGTAGACGGGCGTCGGCCACCAGCAGGAGTTGAGGAAATATCGGGCTTACCGCCAGACCAAGCAGGGCCGATCCCCCCCAGAGTATGTGACGGGAGTCCTGAAATGCGACCATCAGCGCGATGCTGACACCCGCGAGGGCAAGGGCGGCACCGACCACAAGAATCGGCGAAAGAGCCCGGGCGGCGAGGATGGATCCGAGGCGCCCGATCGTGAAAAAAGCCCAATAGGTGGACGCGAGATAGGCGCTTCCGGAAGCGGTTTCGAGGCCGCTTTTCAGGGCATAGGTCGTAATCCAGCCCCCGAACCCCACCTCGATGCCGCAATAGAAGAAAAAGATGATGCAGATGAGAACGAGGTCTCCTCGAGCATTGGATCCTTCGGTGTCGGCTTTGGGGATCGGCGGCGCTTTTGGACTGGGAAGGAAGAGAAAGGAGAATGCAAAGGGCAGGATCATGGCCCCGAGAAGGCCGTAGGCGAGGTCGACTTTTCCGGTCCTGGAGAGAGCGAACCCCACCACGATGGGAGTGATGACCGCGCCCACGGCAAACATGGCATGGAGGGCGTTCATGGCCGTGTTGGCGCCTTTGGGATAGAACCAGAGCAGCAGGACATTACCGCCCACGTCGATGGCGCCTTTCATTATGCCGAGGACGATGAAGACGGTGATAAGAAGACCGAGACTCGGGGCAAAGGGAACAAGGAAGAGGAGTCCGGCCAGGAGACCGAGGCTCACCGCGAGGACAGGGTGCCCTTTCCAGTGATCGAAGACCGGCCCGGCCAGATAGGATCCGACCAGGTAACCGATCGAGTTACCGACGAAAAGGATGCTGATGGATCCAATTGAGACCGCCACTTGCCCGGCCAGATGAGGCAGGGTCGGTCCGAGCACCGAGAAGGCGATACCCAGGCAGAGAAACGCCCCGCAGTACGCGGTGATGGTGACTCCCTTGAGGCGCATTGGGCACTCAATCAGGAACCGACCTGTTCCGCGTACTCGGCGAAGAGCCGGAGATAGAGGCGGTAATCCTCGAGCGAGACACCGGGCGGGGTCTGGTGATCGCAGCTGATGATAAAGCCTCCTTGCCGGGCGATGGGCAAAAGTCGTTCGAATTCACCGCGAATGGCTTCCTCGCCCCGGTGCATGACCAGTTTGTCGAAATGCCCGATGCACCTGAACCGTGGGTGCGCTTCCCGGATTGCCTGAAGGTCGACGCCGGCCTGACGTTCAAGTGGAAGGATGGCGTCGATGCCGGCTCTCTCGAACCATGGGATGGCCTTGGTGATGTCGCCATCCGAGTCGACGACAGGGATGATCCCGCGTTCCTTCAGGACAGGAACGATCCTCTCATAATAGGGCAGCATGAATTCATTGAAGAGGTCTTCCGAAAGCATGGGGCCGTTATTGTAGCTCATGTCCTCGGCGAAGGTCATAAAATCCGGGGTGCAGATTTCGCAGAGGCGATCAATGATTCGGAGGGTCCATTCAGTATTCTCACGATTCATCCGGTGCATGAGATCCGGCTCATCGTAATAGGCGTAGAAGTGGTCTTCGATGCCGAACAAGGTGCGTGGAAACCAGAAGGGCCCTTCGACTGTAAACCAGAGGACCGAATCCCCTTTTTCCTGTTCCGCCGCCCATTGGGACCAGACGGCGGGGTCGATGGGCCAGGTGTCGTGGATCTGAAAGAGCGACGGATGCAGCTTTTCGTATTTGTCCTCGAAAGTCCCTTCGCCCGTGAGGAGCCCGGCCCCGTGAACCTCAGGCGGTGGCACATCCCGATGGACCGAGCGAAACCAGGTCTGCTTGTATTTTTCGAGGCCAAAGTGCCCCACGATATCGTAGCGGTCAGTCAGGTCGGTCGGCAGCCCTTCGCCGTACCAGCGATCGAGGGTCTCCGTCCACCAACCGGCCCATTCGACCAGCGGCAACCGATCGACTGGTTCGAAATTCATTGTGGCATGGAAGCGTTCGCGAGGAGTCATGGCTGAAATCGGGTACGATGAGGTCAGAGTTCAGAATTTAGAAGGCAGAAGTGGGTCTTTTTTGCCTCTGATATGCAACCGTCTGGTTATCGTATCGGATCGGTGAAGACGGTCTTCCCGCATCATGATCACACCGTCCGGGGTGATTCCTTCCGTGCATTGTCCTTCGCCCTGAATCAAGGCGTATGCCTGGAGGTGGAAAGCCCCGCAAGTTGCCTTCAGGTGGGTCCATTCCGCTTGCACTCAGGAGGAAAACGCAATACACGCTCCTCTTTTCCGACCCATGGACACTCCATCGAAAAACGGTTCATACCTCGTGATCGCCGCCTGTATTCTGGCTGTGATCAGTTTAATTCTGGGCATCATCGCCCTGCGCAGCATATCTGCCATGAAGAGTCAGATGGGCGACGTGGGGAGCTTCGCGGCCAGACTTGACTCGATTGAATCATCGTCTCGCAAAGCGAGCGGTGATGCAGGGAAGGCGGTCAGTCGGGTCGCCACGATGAGTTCGGACACCCAGCGCGCGTTCGATAATGTGGGCAAGGAACTCGCGACCCTTCGGACCAGTGTCAATCGCGTGACGATCGAAATGAAGGGCATCGGTGGCAAAACGCCTTCGTCCAGAGCCAGCACCTCGCCGCGACCTGTTGCCTCCCCGAGATCCAGTCCATCTTCCTCGACCGCGTCGTCCGGATCCGCCTCCACTCCCGTGCCGCCGGCCCCGGTCAGTCAGATCGACGCCGACGGCGCCTATACGATCAAGTCCGGCGACACATTCGCCCGTCTTTCAGGTTTGTTTGGAGTATCGGTTCAGGCGATCGAGGAGGCCAACCCGGGCGTGGATCCCAGGCGACTGCGGATCGGGCAGAAGATTTTCATTCCGACCGACTCCTGATCTGCGGTCGCTCCAATACCTGGGAACGCATGTGGTTTCCGACTCGGCGTGATGGTTGGAAACCAGAAGGGTGATGAAAGCGGGCGTCCCGCCCGGTGGGAGATACTCGATCGAACAGAGGAGGCTTCCTGCCGCGTGTTTTCAGTGGTGCGGAAGCGCTGTCGCCATCCGGTTCGCGGGCGCGAGGATGACTTTTATGTTCTGGAATCGTCTGATTGGGTCAATCTGGTTGCAGTGACGCCGGACGGCCGGATGGTGCTGGTTGAGCAGTATCGGTTTGGGTCTGAAGATCTGTCACTGGAGGTTCCCGGTGGGCTGATGGATCTGGGGGAAGATCCGGTCGAGGCTGCCGAACGGGAGTTGAAAGAGGAAACGGGATTCGTTGGTCGTCGTTCGCGGCTGCTGGGCTCCGTCCGCCCGAATCCTGCCATTCAGTCGAATCATTGCCATATCGTGTTGATCGAAGAGGCAGAGCGCCTCGTCGATGTCGATTGGGATGAGAACGAGGAACTGGCGGTTCAGCTGCCGAGTGTAGCCGAAGTATTCGCCATGGCTCATTCCGGAAGAATCACCCACGCACTCACCCTGAATGCGCTTTTCCTGTATCAGCCGATAGGGCTCGCTGATTCGCGTGGTGATTTGACATAGAGGAGGGGCTCCATTTCCTCGGTAGGTTCAAGTGGCTGCATCTCTCACAAAACGGTTTGCAAATGCCGGGCTCGATTTTAAGGGACCCGCGCACGAGACGATACCGGATCCCCTCGAAAAGGAGGTCCGGACCATCTACGAGCGCAGCCCTTACTATAAGCGGCGCTTCCCGATTCATTCCAGGCCGCTTCAATGGGCCAGTTTCCAGGACATTCCGGTCCTGACCAAGCAGGATATCGTGGAGGACGGCCATTGCGCGTTTTTCCAGGATTGCAGCGAGGTCGACCGAGGAGTACTCAACAATAACCTCGAATCGGAGACGACTTCGGGAACGACGAGGGCTCCAATGACGGTTATCATGGAGGCCGGATGGTGGGAGGCGCAGACCCGGCGCGCCTACGAAGCCCATCCACTCTTGAAGAAGCTGTTGGGGCGACCCGTTCGAAAGGCGGTATTGGCACCGGTCAATTGCTCGAGCAATCTCTGTCCCTATGAGGATTTTCCGTTTCCCAACCGATACTTTGACGGAACGGTCTACCTGAATCTCTCGAGCGATCCCTTTTGTTTCACGGAAGCGGAGTGGGATCGGATCACAGTCGAGCTTCAGGCGGTCAAGCCGGAGTTGCTCGAGGGCGAACCTGTTTATCTTTCGCTGCTGGCCCGGGCGGTGAGGAACAGGTCCGTGCAGATCCCGTCGCTGAAAGCAGTGATCCTGACCTATGGGAAGGCGAGCCTGGTTCACGGGCGCAGGATAGCGGACGCCTTTCCGGTACCGCAGATTGATCTCTACGGGTCGACCGAAGCCGGGTACCTGTTCATTGGAGACGCCTTTCAGAACAATTCCCGAGCCATCGATTCCAACGCGTTCATCGAACTGGAACCTCACCGGGACGAACTGCCCGAGGTCTTCTCGGTCATCGCAACCACGCGAGGACGCAGAGCCATGCCTCTTCTCCGCTACCGGACCAGCGATGTCGTTGAGCGGTGTTCCGACGGTTTCCAGCTTCTTGGACGGGAACGTGATCTACTCTTTCGGCCGGATGGGCGATTGATCACCCCAGCCTTGATCGACGCGGTCATCCCGGAAGATTTCACCTGCTGGCACTACTGCCTCACCCGGATCTCCGACCAGCGCTGGAATTTCGAATACGTGGCGGATCACCGCGCTCCAGAGGAGCTGGCCGACGCGGTCTCAGGGATCCTCGGTGAGGGTGTTCGCGTCAATATCTACCGGAGGCGCTTGATCGCTCCGTGGGCAAGCGGGAAATTCTCGCTCCTGAAATCAGCCCCGCCTGTCTGACCCGCCGGTCTGCAGGCCCGCAGACCCGCCAGTCTGCCCGACGCTCAAATCCTTGCCGCGCTGACCGTCTCGAATTAATCAGAGTGCCCTTATTTGAAGGGATAATGATTTGACCCCCTCGCGAGAACCTTATGGGGTTGTTTAAGCTAGATCATATACCTCTTGAGGGTCCGGTATTCCGGTTGATCTGGCGCAATCCTCTCTTCGTTTGCACCTTCGATGAACTTGCTCACTGCTCTTTTTGGAACTTCGATCGGGAAGAAGGTGGTCATGGCTCTCACCGGGATCATCCTGATCGGGTTCGTGTTCGGCCACCTGGTCGGAAACCTTCAGATCTTTGGACCGCCTGAGAAGATCAACCACTACGCTCACTTTCTCCAAAGCCTTGGAGCGGGATTGTGGGTCGTCCGAGCTGTCCTTCTGGGATCGGTAATCCTTCACATCTGGGCCGCCGTTGTCCTGACGGTTGAGAACTGGAAGGCTCGACCGGCCAACTACAATGCAAACACCACCATCCAGGCCTCCTACGCATCCCGAACCATGCGCTGGAGCGGGGTGATCGTGTGTGCCTTCATCCTCTATCATCTCGCCCATTTCACGGTTCGAGTGACCGATCCGGAATTCAACCAGTGGACGACTCAATTGCATGACGGGACCGTTGTCAGGGACGTCTACAGGATGATCGTGGTTGGTTTTGCCAGTCCGATCGTCTCCGGATTCTACATCATTTCGATCGCTCTGCTCAGCCTGCATCTGAGTCACGGAATCAGCAGCCTCTTCCAGTCCCTTGGTCTGCGAACAGAGGGGTGGGGTGGATTTCTGGACAAGCTGGCGGTGATTCTCTCCTGGGGCTACTTCCTCGGAAACGCGGCCATCCCTCTTTATTGTATGTTCGTCCTGAAGGACAGTCTCTAGGAGGCTGTCTCAAAAATGATGAAATGTGTCGTTTGGACAGAAAAGGCTTCGCCGCAAGGCACATCCGAAATGGTCCCGCGGCCGCGGGACTGTAGGGCTATCTCTTTCGGATGGAACGCCGCGCCGAGGTCGTTTCAGTCCAAATCAATCTCTGCGACACGCTTCAGCACTTTTAAGACAGCCTCTCAGGGCACTTCAGGAGAGTAACCGATAGGATATTCGATGAACCTAGATTCCAAGATTCCCTCCGGACCCATAACCACAAAATGGGACCGCCACCTGATCGAAAGCAAACTGGTCAGCGCGAACAATAAGCGAAAATACGAGATTATCGTTGTCGGGGCAGGCCTGGCCGGGAGTTCGGCCGCCGCCACCTTTGGGGAACTGGGCTACAGGGTTAAGAGCTTTGTTTTTCATGACAGCCCACGCCGCGCCCACAGCATTGCGGCTCAGGGTGGAATCAATGCCGCGAAGAATTACCAGAATGACGGCGACAGTGTTTACCGCCTCTTCTACGACACGGTAAAAGGGGGTGATTTCAGGTCTCGGGAGGCCAATGTCTATCGGTTGGCCCAGGTCAGCGGGAACATCATCGACCAGTGTGTCGCCCAAGGCGTGCCCTTTGGCCGCGAATATGGAGGGTTGCTGGCCAATCGCTCTTTCGGTGGTGCTCAGGTGTCCCGCACTTTCTATGCCCGTGGCCAGACTGGACAGCAGCTTCTGCTCGGGGCTTACTCGGCACTCTCGCGGCAGATCGCCCTGGGATCGGTCGAGATGCACACCCACTCCGAGATGCTCGACCTCGTGGTGATTGACGGCCACGCCAAGGGCATCGTGGTCCGAAATCTGGAGAGCGGCGAGTTGAGCCTGCACTCGGCGGATGCCGTTGTCCTGGCCACCGGAGGTTACGGCAACGTATTCAACCTCTCGACCTACGCTCGGGGATCGAACGCGACCGCTGCCTGGCGGGCCTACAAGAAGGGTGCCTGCTTCGCCAACCCCTGCTACACGCAGATTCATCCCACCTGCATCCCGGTTTCGGGGGACTATCAGTCGAAACTGACCCTGATGTCGGAGTCGCTCCGTAATGACGGGCGTATCTGGGTTCCGAAGAAGGTCGGCGATACAAGGGCTCCGGGTGACATTCCTGAAGACGAACGCGACTATTATCTGGAGAGGATGTACCCGGCCTTCGGCAACCTGGCGCCGCGCGACATTTCCTCTCGTGCCGCCAAGCGGGTCTGCGACGAAGGTCGTGGGGTCGGTGAAACGGGACTTGGCGTGTATCTCGATTTTGCAGATGCCATCAACCGTCTGGGCGAAGGCACAATCCGTGAACGATACGGCAATCTCTTTGATATCTACAAAGAAATCACCGACGAGGATGCCTATACCGTTCCGATGCGTATCTTCCCGGCTGTCCACTACACCATGGGCGGTCTTTGGGTGGACTACAATCTGATGAGCAATCTGCCGGGGCTCTTCGTCCTGGGTGAGGCCAATTTTTCCGATCACGGAGCGAATCGACTCGGAGCCAGTGCGCTTATGCAGGGCTTGGCCGACGGTTATTTCGTCATACCGTATACGATCGCGAACTATCTGGCTGAAATCAGGAGTCCGCACCCGGGTACCGACCATGAAGCCTTCCGTGAAGCGGAGGAATCGGTATCGGCCAGAACTCGGCGACTTTTGGATAACAAGGGTTCCCGGTCCACGGATTCCTTCCACAAGGAACTGGGTGTGATCATGTGGCAATATTGCGGTATGGCCCGGAACAAGGAAGGTCTCGAAAAGGCGCTACAACTCATTCCGGAGCTTCGCGAGGAGTTCTGGAATGAGGTAAATGTCCCGGGATCCGGTCAGGAGTTCAATCAATCCCTGGAACGCGCCGGTCGTATTGCCGATTTTCTCGAATTGGCCGAATTGATGTGTCGGGACGCGTTGGCGCGGGAGGAATCCTGCGGTGGACATTTCCGGGAGGAACACCAGACCGAGGATGGAGAAGCTCTCCGAAACGACGAGGGGTTCAGCTTCGTATCGGCCTGGCGCCACCTGGGCGATGAGAAGGAACCGGATCTGGTCAGGGAAGACCTGGTTTACGAAGAGATCAAGATGGCGACGCGGTCCTACAAGTAATGGTCTGAGATTTTCCGAACGATGAAAGTTAAGCTTAAAGTCTGGCGCCAGAAAAACCGGGAGCAGAAAGGCGGGTTCAAGATCTACGAGACTCCGGATCTCAACGGGGACATGTCGTTCCTTGAGATGCTCGACGTGGTCAATGAGAACCTGACCAATAGCGGGAGTGAACCGGTCGCCTTCGATCATGATTGCCGCGAGGGTATCTGTGGAACGTGTTCGCTCGTTATCGACGGGAAGCCGCACGGCCCTCACCAGGGTGTGGCCACTTGCCAGACCTATATGCGCAGTTTCAAGGATGGCGACGTCATCACGGTCGAGCCCTACCGGGCCGATCCATTTCCGGTGATAAAGGACCTGGTGGTCGACCGAAAGCCACTCGACAGGATCATGCAGGCGGGCGGCTTTATTTCGGTCCGGACCGGAAGTGCTCCCGATGCCAACTCATTGCCGGTGGCGAAAGAAACCGCCGAACTGGCCATGGATGCAGCGGCCTGCATAGGCTGCGGCGCTTGTGTCGCGGCCTGTAAGAATGCCTCGGCCATGCTCTTTGTTTCAGCCAAGACAGGTCAGCTCAACCTGCTTCCCCAGGGTCAGCCGGAGAAGGATGCCCGGGTACTCAGTATGGTGGCGGCGATGGATGAAGCCGGTTTTGGCAACTGTACCAACCAATACGAATGCTCAGCTGTATGCCCGAAGCTGATCAGCCACGATTTCATCAGTAAGTTGAATCGTGATTTCGTGGCGGCCAATCTGCGACGGACCTTCAAGTCCCAGCCTTCGACCCTGATTGGCTGAATTCGGGTTGGCGGCGCCTGATCAGGCAAACAGCAGGGCGAATCAAGCTGGGGTTCCTCAAGATCCCTCAAAAAAACCGTCCATAGGGACGGCATCGCTCGAAATCAGTGATCCCCTTCTGCTCAGAAGAGGGAAAGAGCCTGAGCGCTTTCGATCACGACCCAGCCGAATCCGGCCAGAATGGCCCACATCAGAGCGTGGGCAACCACTCGACGACGCCGGAGGCTCTGTTCGTATTTATTCGGATCGACCTTTCGGAATCCGCTCTCAGCCAGGAAGCTGACAAACTGGGCATTCTTGGTCGCAGTCCGATGGATATCCTCAAACAGCAGCGACCCGGACTTGATTGTCGGGCGGCGGAAGCGGTTGAAAAAATAGCGGACCATGGGAACTGAGAATCAGTGTTCTGGATACGGACACCTAGTGGATCGACAGTCCAGAACACGCAGTGAAGACGAACATAGTATGAAAAGCGGGTATTGACAAGGGATTTACCGGGGATTCGCTCGATCCTCTCAATGAACACCCACTTGGAAACCCTTCGCACCCTCGATCCGTCAACCGCCGGCCGCATTCGCGATCTTGTGGGCACACCGGCTTATGTCTACGATGAGAAGACGCTCGTCGCAAGAGCCCATGAAACGCTGGCTTTCCCCAATGCCTTCGGCCTGACCGTCCGGTATGCCATGAAGGCCTGCCCGAATGGGAATATCCTGCGGATCTTCGATCGCGAGGGCCTGCACGTGGATGCGAGCTCGGTCTGGGAAGTGGAACGGGCGGTACGGGCCGGCATCGAGCCGGACAGAATCAGCCTCAGCACTCAGGAGCTGGCCCCCGGGTTCGAGGACTGGGTGCGGCGCGGCGTCAAGGTCAATGCCTGCTCCCTCGATCAGATCGACCGCTATGGGAGGGCTTTCCCGGGTGGAGAGATAGGGCTGCGTCTCAATCCGGGGCTTGGTTCCGGCGGTACCACGAAGACGAATGTGGGCGGACCTGCCTCCAGCTTCGGTATCTGGCACGAAACGCTCGACGAAGCCGATGTGATCCTTCGGAAACACGGCTCGGTCGTGGTCCGGATCCATTCCCATATCGGCAGTGGCAGCGATCCGGCCGTCTGGATCTCGGCGGCTTCACTGACCCTGGCCCATGTCAGGCGATACGAGACGGTGTGCAGCTTTAATCTCGGAGGGGGCTTCAAAGTGGCCCGGATGAGCGGTGAGACGGGTACCGATCTCCAACTCGTCGGCCAACCGGTCCGCGAACTCCTCGAGGGATTCGCCCGTGAAACAGGACGTGAATTGCATTTCGAAATCGAGCCCGGCACCTACCTGACCGCCAACGCCGGCGCTGTACTCACGACGGTGCAGGACATATCGACCACCGGAGAGGAGGGGTACGCCTTTATCAAGTTGGATGCGGGGATGACTGAATTGACCCGTCCGTCGCTCTATGGATCGCAGCATCCGATGATCCTTATCCCCGCCGATGGTGATGAGAGGCGCGGCTCGGCTTCCTATGTCGCCGTCGGTCACTGCTGTGAATCCGGTGACATGCTGACGCCCCGGGAGGGTGACCCTTCCGTGTTGGATCCGCGCATGATGATCCGGGCTCAGATTGGAGATCTGCTCGTGATCGAAGGGGCAGGGGCCTATTGTTCGGCCATGGCCACCAAGAACTACAATTCATTCCCGGAAGCGCCCGAGGTACTGATCCGCGCGAACGGCGAAGCAGCCGTCATCCGGCGTCGCCAGACCCTCGACCAGATTATCGTCAACGAGGAAACGGTGGTCTAGTGGGCGTCCCAATAAGTTCTTTCATCTTCTGCCATGCGCTATCGAGTCATCACCAAGGCGGCGTGACCATTCATGGGCCATAGGCCCCTGTTGGTCACGCGAACGCGGGTGAGCCTCGATAGCGCATGGCCCTGCGGGCGAGGGCG
>QNAI01000085.1 GCA_003641745.1 Verrucomicrobiota bacterium
AAGGGGTCAAAGCACATATCACGCATTGGCATGCATGATATTGAGCAATGACCCCCCGTTCGAGCCGTTTGAAGTGCCATCTGTTCTCCATGTCTCGGCGTATCACCGAGGAGCCGGATGCCGTCTGTCATCTGTCCTGCTGTCTGTTCTAAGGGGTCAAAGCACATATCACGCATTGGCATGCATGATATTGAGCAATGACCCCCCGTTCGAGCCGTTTGATGTGCCATCTGCCATTACCCATCTCCCATCATCGATAGCTCACGGCATTCGTGGTCATGGTAAGATCGCGATTCAGGGGGCGATGGGGTTTGATGTTTCGTTTCCTTAATTCGGAGTGGTAGGCCTCGACGGCGTCTTTCGGTGTGATTGTTTCCTCCACGATCTGTCGAAGGTAGAAGATGAAGGTGAGTGGGTCTTCAGAGAGGTTGATTTTCCGGCCAAAGAGGGCAACGCGGGCTCCGTGCTTCCGGGCGTCGTGGATCAGTTGGAAAGCATCGAGGGTTGTGCCGGAACTGCCGCCCAGGATGCCGACGATGAGTTGTGGATCGTAGGCCACCAATTCCTCGAGTGGCCCGGGGCCGTTATAGGGGATCTTGAGGAAGATCGGCCGGCCGGCTTCGGTCACACCGGCCAGACAGCGAATAATGTGGTCATTGAGGAAAGCGGAGACCTTCCGGTCGGATATACCCGGATTTACATTGGGGTTGAAGACTTCGAGGAAATAGCGGAATCGCTTCTCTTCAGCTTCGATCCGGAAGTCGTGGAATGCCTGGAGCGCCTGATAGTCCCATTCGATCTCATTGGTGAAGGTGATGGAGTAGAGCCCGAGATCGGCCCCTGTGAAGGGTTGGTTGTGGTCGGTTTCCAGCCGTCCGTATTTGATATGGTCGAGGGTCGCGGTTCGGAATGAGCGCGAGGGATGATGCGTCGGGTATTTGCCACCACGGACGACCCAGATGTCGGTCGTGTCGTTGGCTCGCGCCGCCGGGGTGATGGGAGAGTTCTCGAAGATTCCTTCTCTGATTGCCAGCTGCTCGACGTTGGACGCGGACAGCAGCACGATGTCGACCAATTCCTGGCGGACGACGCTGCGGATCTGATTTCTGTAGTCTTCCAGCGTCTTGAAGCAACCCTCCGATTCGTGGTAACCGTGCTTACAGGCGCCGTTTTGATAAGGGCCCGGAGCGGTGATCCCGAAGGCCATGTCGGCGTCCTTGGCATCGGCAATAATGAATTCGTTGGAGCCGTGGGGATCGGCGTGGATGGCGTTGAGTTTCGCGTCTAGGGTCTTCATACCGTTATGCGAGTAGAGAAGATGTCGGGAATTGAAGCAAGTATTTGGGAAACAAGGTGCCCATAAGTCGGAATCGAACCATGCGGCACATGCGCTGAGCGGGATCCCCCCCTGCCTCTTTTCCAATCATGTGTGTTTTGGGTAGGGCGTGGCCGCCGGACGCGCCGCATGTTTCGATTGGATAAGACGAAGGCCTATTCCTTCGAAGGACGGCCTGGCAGTCCTTCCCTACCCTCAGGATACTGGTTGAAATAGGTTGCGCGCCGGTCAGAGCCTCACCGTCCTATCCGGATCGCCGGCAAAGTGGATTTCCACTCGCGGTTCGGTGCCTGTGAAGAGGAGGCAGTAGTCGGCGGGTGTTCTTGGTTCGAGTCCCCTGGGCAGGCCCACGAATCTTGCGGGTTGGTCGGAAAAAAACGGCCAGACTTCGTGGATGGGGTGGTCAAGCATTTGGGCCGCCCGTTTGACGCCCTCCAGGGGAGCGAGGCTCGACCCGGCGTAATTGGACTCGCCGGGCTGCCGGACGATGCCGTCTTCACCCACTTCGAGTGTGAAACGTGCGAGCTTATAGGTTCCCGGACCGGATCCGGCCGCGGACATGCAGTCGGTCGTATAGCAGATGCGGTCCGGCCCCAGGGCGCGATTCAGGATTCGAAAGAGCAGGGGGGAAATGTGGATGCGATCGGGGATCAGGCTGGCCCGAAGACCGGGTTGATCCATGACGCGGAATACGATATTATCGTGCCGGTGCAGTTCCGATGGACAGCCGTTGCTCAGGTGGGTGAATCCCTCCGCTCCGGCCGCGACAGCTTCGGCCAGTTGTTCGGGGGATGCGTCGGAGTGGCCCAGCCAGACGCGGAATCCCAAGGTCCGCGCCTCGCGGATGGCGTCGGGCGACCCCGGCCATTCCGGCGCGATGGTCAGGAGGACGGGGTCGTCCCCGGTATGGGCCTTGATCTCCCGTATTCTGGCCGGAGAGGGGGGCTCCATGAACTCCGCAGGGTGAGCACCGACAAACCCGGGTAAAGGGCTCATGAACGGTCCTTCCAGATGCCAGCCGGCGATCCGCCTGGAAAGCAGTTCGGATTCTGTCCGGGCCGCGCGGTATCGGTCGATGCGGCTGAGCATCCGGTCAAAGCGATCGGTGACCACCGTGAGCAGAAACCGGCTGCAGGCCGCATCGGCCAGACCGCGGGCCGCTGTCTCCAATTCTTCAATACCTGCGGAATCGCCTTGAAAATCGACTCCGGCATAGCCGTTGACCTGGATGTCGAGTAATGGAGGCAGCAGGCGCGGCAGCAAAGATGGGTCCGCCTCGATCGGTTCGAGCGATACGATGATCCCGTTCTCGTGGGTCAACCGGACCGGCGATCCGGTTCGGTTGTCGATGGCGTCAAGATGGGCAGGCATGGAGGGAGGTTAGAAGTGGGAAGTGAGAAGTGAGAAGTGGGAAGTTAGAAGTAAGAGGTAAGTGTCTTGCCGGTGACAGATCCAGGAGGTAACTAGTTGGTTTCCCGAAGCTTTTTCAATGGTAAACCCGCCTGATCACCTTCAATTTGCCCGCCCTGTATCATGAATCCGACAGAACTTCGGTGTGAATATTCATCTGATCCGATAGGCATAGAGTCGGAGCGGCCAAGGTTGAGTTGGCTATTTGATTCAGCTCGCGACGGGGAACGTCAGATCGCCTTCCAGATCAAGGTCTACGGTGATCCTGATTCGATTGGGAAGAAGACGGAGGTCATTTGTTGGGACAGTGGCCGGATCGAGTCAAATTGCAGCCATCTCATTGCTTATTCCGGGCAGGCCTTGCGATCGCGTCAGCGGTGCTGGTGGCAGGTGCGGGTCTGGCCTGAAGAGGGCAAGGTTTCGGGTTGGAGCGATCTGGCCACCTTTGAGATGGGGCTTCTTCACCGCATGGACTGGCGGGCGAAGTGGATCGGCCTGCCGCCTCCGGCGGGCCGGGGATTGGAAGGGTGGACGGTCTATCTGCGCCACGAGTTCAACCTGCGAACGAAGGCGACGCGCGGACGCTTTTACCTGACGGCCCGCGGTCTTTATCAGGCTTTTATCAATGGTCGTCGTGTGGGGGATCATGCACTTTCACCTGATTGGAGTGACTATAAGGCGCGAAACTACTACCAGGCGTTTGACATCACGGATCTTCTCGAAGTCGGTCCAAATGCGATCGGCGTCGTCCTGAGCGGCGGTTGGTATGCCGGTTCGATCGGTTTTTTCGGCCAACGTTTTCATTATGGCAAGCTTCCCTGGTTCCTCGGACAGATGGAAGTCGACTGTGATGAAGGTGTGATTTCGCGATCGGTGACCGATGGAACCTGGGTGGCCTCGGCCGGTCCCATCGTGTCGTCCGACCTCATGCAGGGTGAGGACTATGACGCCGGGCTCGAGATGCCGGGCTGGGATCGGGTGGGTTTCGAAGCCGGGGGATGGTCGCCGGTCAGCCTTGAGGACCTCGATCGGGCAGAGTTGAGGGTGTCGCCGACCCCGCCGCTTCGAGCCACCTTGGAGATACCGGCGGCCGAAGTCCGAAGAAGCCCGAAGGGATGGCTGGTCGACTTCGGACAGAATATGAGCGGTTGGGTGCGGATGAAGCTTCGGGGCACGCCCGGAAAGCCGATCCGGCTCCGGCACGGCGAGGTGCTGGATGACGAGGGCGGGCTTTACACCGAGAATCTCAGGGATGCCACCCAGGAAGGGAGTATTCAGGTCAATGATACGGATGTGATTGCCCGCGAGTCATCCTTCAGCCTGAACGGATTCCGTTACATTGAGGTGACAGGTCTCGCGGCGGACCCGTCTCCGGACGATTTCACGGCTCGGGCGGTGCACAGCGATCTTCCCTTGACCGGCCTCTTCGAATGTTCGGATCCGGAGCTCAACCAAGTCTGGCGGAACACGGTCTGGGGCCAGCGCGGAAATTATGTGTGCGTGCCGACCGATTGCCCGCAGCGGGATGAACGTCTGGGATGGACGGGCGATGCCCAGTTGTTTGCCCCCTTGGCCACCTACAACATGGAGTGCGTGGGGTTTTTCCGGAAGTTCCTGGTCGACCTGGCGGACGGGCAGTCGATCGAGGGAGGCATTCCGGAAGTGGGTCCCCGAATTTCGACGTTTCTCGACGCTGCTCCGGCTTGGGGTGATGCCTTCATCATCCTGCCCTGGCTCCTGTATCAGATGTACGGAGAGGTCGAAGCCATGGCGATGCATTTTGAGGCGATGGAGCGATGGCTGGGCTATATGGAAAAGGCCAATCCCGACGGGATCCGCCGCCATCGCCTCAACGGAAACTACGGGGATTGGGTGTCGTTGGGTTCTGAGACCGACAAGATATTGATCGCCACTCTCTACTGGGTGGAATGCGCATGGCTGATGGAAAAAATGGCGCGGGTGTTGGGCCGGGCGGAAGACGCTCGGCGCTACGCGGACCAGGCGGAACGGGTGGTCAAGGCGTTTGACGGCGAGTTTGTAGATGGTGACCGACTGACCTCCGATACGCAGACGGCCTATGTGCTGGCCCTGCGGTTTGGGAGGGTCTCCGGCGCGAAGCGAACGGCTTTTCAAGAGCGCCTGATTCAGCTTTTGGCAGAAAACGGGGGTCACCTGAACACCGGCATCCTGGGATCCGCCCACCTGCCGGAAGTCCTGGCCCGGGCGGGGCGAATGGACCTGGCCTACCAACTGTTCAACAGCGTGGACTGCCCCTCACTGCGGTTCATGGCTCGCAACGGTGCCACCACCATATGGGAGCGATGGGACGCCTGGAGAGCTGATGTGGGTTTTCAGAATCCCGGCATGAACTCATTCAATCACGTTGCGCTCGGTTCGATGGGTGTGTGGCTTTACCGTTGGGTTGCAGGTATTCAAGCTGACGAGGAGCATCCGGGATTTTCCCGTTTCCGGTTGGCCCCGCGACCGGGAGGCGGCCTGGATTGGGCGGAGGCGACCTACAATTCGGTCAGGGGGGCCATCCGCTCCCGTTGGGAGAAGGATGGGGAACGCATTCGTTTTGTCTTTGATGTCCCGCCGAACACGGAGGCGGTGATCGATCTTCCCGAAGCTGAAGGTTCCGCTGCCGAAAAGGAGATAGTGGTCGGCGGCGGGCGACACCAGTTTGAGCGGACCCTGTCCTGAGCAACCCGGATCAGATTTTTCCTCGACGGTTCATCGGATGCTTGCTCTGGTCGGGCGATTCTCGCGACGTGCGCTACCCCTTCTGCGATGCACGACGAAAACTATTCGAAAGAGGTCAAACCTTGTGATGAACGATGAAGGTTATTCGAAAGCAGGGGTTAAACCCTGCCATCCTGCATTGGCATGCACGATAGCAAGGAATGACCCCCTGCGATGGATGACGAAGGTTATTCGAAAGAACGACGCAGGCTGTCGAGGGCGCCTTTTTTGGTATCATTCGGGCATACGGGTGGTTTTATGGATCGGTCTGCTCTTGCTTCTTCCGGGCATCAAACGGGCGGATGGCTTTGATTATGAACCGATCAAGGATCCGTTCAGGGAGCGTTTCGTCCTCCACTTGAATGGCCTTTCTTTTCACATTGGGGGCAGTTCCAATGACCTGAACGAATTGAACTACGGGTTGGGCTTTTCCTATGACTTGGGTCGCCTCTCCAGTGGAAGTCGCGTCCTGAACAATGCGGTCTTCACTTTCAGTGCGGATATCTATCGAGATTCGTTTTACGATCTGGGTTACGCCTTCGGGGTGGCCCTCCAGAACAGACTCATTGGACCGATCGACTTCGGGCTCCAGGTTGGCCTTATCCATGAGGATAACCTTGTGGACAAGAGCGGGTGGTATCTTCACCCCTACCTTTTTCCATTCTTGGAGACCACTTTTGACTTTCCGGTGAATTGCAGGGTGATCTTGATCCCTCCGGTGGGTGACCTGACCGAAGGTGTTGTGACCGTCCAGTTTCTGGTGCGTTTTTGACCCGGGTGTGGTTTGTGGTTCTTGCAATAATGGAGGTCTGCCGGTAGGCACGCAAACGATGCCTGAATACTCCCCCAAGCCTTACCTTCCGGCCGTCCCGCTCGATGGCTGCGAGCACCGGATCGTCAAGATTGAAACGGTCAATCCCGACCATATCTACCCGAGCCTGCTCTTTGTGCGGATCCACACCGACACCGGTTTGATCGGGCACGGTGAGACCTATTACGCCCCCGGGGCCGTCGCCTCGATGCTGCACGATTGGATGGGTGCGCGATTACTCGGCGGTGACGCCCTCGCGATCGAATCCCATTGGCGGTTTCTCTACGAACGCGCTGCTAATTTCGGGGTGCGCGGGACTGAACTGCGGGCCATCTCGGCCATCGACCTGGCGCTCTGGGATATCCTGGGACAGGTGACGGACCAGCCGATCTATCGCCTGCTCGGCGGTCCGGTCCGGGATTGCGTGGCCGTATACAACAGTCTTGGGCATCCGAATTACGGGGCGCGAAAAGACGGCGTCCAAACTTGGCCGGGCTATGGCAGAATTGGAGAGCCGGGTCCGCTGCAGGATTGCTACAACTTCTTCAATCATCCCGAGGACCTCGCCCATGATCTCCTGGAATCGGGCTACACCGCCTTCAAGACCTGGGCCTTCGACTATGCCGCCCACCAGCACGGGGGGATGCGCATCGGTATGGAAGCGGTCGAAGAGGCACTGGTGCCCATGAGGCGGATACGCGAAGAGGTCGGTTACAAACTCGAGATCATGGTCGACGGCCACGGCTTCTTCATGTTGCCGGCCGCCATCCGGATCGCCGAGGGTCTCGCGGAGATCAAACCCCTATGGGTGGAGGACATCCTCAAGATGGACAGTATCGAGACGCTGGCGAATTTCCGGGCCAAGTGCCCGGTGCCTGTTTCGGCCAGCGAGATGCTGCTCACGCGAGCCGATTTTCTCGAAGCCCTGAACAAGCGGGCGATGGACTATGTCATGATTGATCCCACCTGGGCGGGGGGCATCTCGGAGACGGTTCGGCTGGCTCACCTGGCCCAGGGCTTCAATGTCCCGGTGACGATGCACGATTGTTCCGGACCGCTGACTCTCATGGCCGGCATCCATGTCAACGCCGCCGTGCCGGGGTGTTGTTTTCAGGAGACGTGCCGGGCCCAGATCCAGACCGTTTACAAGGACTTCATTGATAATCAGCCTGACATCCGTAACGGATACATGGCCCTTCCCACGGGTCCGGGCCTGGGAGTGAAGCTCAATCCCGATCTCTTCGACTCGAAGCGCAGTGGCTATCGGGTCAGCGAGTGGAAGAACGGGAAGTAAGAAGGAGGAAGAGGGGAAGGACGGAAGGTAGGGACGGACCGCCGGGCCGTCCGTCCAAGGTTTAAACGACCGTCCTGCTCAGTCCTGTGGAGCGGCGCGTCCGGCGGTCACGCCCTACCAGTGGCGAGCAGGTGGGGGGCGGTGTTTCGATGTGCCGAATGAGTTCTCCTCACTTGATCAGCGACAGAGTCCATTGGCTTTGGTGATCGATCCCGAGTTCGGAAAACTCAGTGCCTCGACGAGAGACAATCCCTCTCAGATGAATCCCATATCCCAGTGTCGATCGTGGTCAGGTGATCGAACACAGACCCCGGTAACTGTGGCGATGACCTCCAGGCGTTGATCACCGATCGTGCCCAGGTGGACACCGTCTTTTTCTGACCAGGCCCTGGTCTGGTTGCCTGGTTGGACGGCGAAGAGGGAGAGGAGGCGGCAGCGATCGCCCTCCAGAAGTGTCTCGAAGTAGGGGCAATTGCGTTCGGGCAGGACCCCTCCGAATTGATCCATGTTCCAGGGCGCTTGGTACTGCTGTATTGCCGTCCGGCAGATGGTCGGCTCGGATCCCAGGTTGAGCACGCGCGCGGCAAGTCCGACCTGGTCGAGTTGCAGCGCAAAGCCGTCCTGGCCGGTCATGGTCGGTTTCAAGGCGGTGTTCCATCGCAGAGAGATGGTCTCGGTTTCTTCCAGGGTGGCCTCGTCGAGCACGATCACGAATCCGGGGAAAACATGCAGGACCGTCCGCACACATTGCCGGACGCCGTCCCAGGCTTCTGTCGTATCAAGTTTCCAGATACCGCCCCATGCGGAATCGAATTCCGAGCTGACGATGCGGCCCTGGGCCAGGCCGGCGCGTTTCCCGTGCAATTTTCCCTCGGTGTGTTTGGGATGCAGGATATAGCACGACTTCAGATCCCGCCCGCCGAAGACGAGGACATTATGCCCGAAGGCCCGGGTATCGAAGTAACGGAACCGGTCCTTGGTGAAGAAACCGGCCGGATAGGTGGTGGGCGGGGTTCCCCAGTCGACGATCAGGCGGTGCCCTTCGCCGTCGATCACGACCTGGCCGGGATCGTTGTGCTCGTGGTTGTCTTCCCTCCGGGCTTTGCTCCCGACCAGCGACGCCGTCCGATCCCAATCCCACGAGGTCCGGCTGACGATGCAGGCGCCCTGACCCGGGTAGGCTCGTCCCAGCGGGAGGTGTCCGTCAGGGGAAAATCGTTCCAGATCCGGATCGAGAAAGAGAATCTGCAGGGGGTCCGCCTGAATTGAACGGTGTTGAAGGTAGAAGTCCTGCAGGACCGGGTCCCGGGCGGCGGCGGCGACGGCCGCCATCCAGTCGGCTTTGAGTGGCGCGCCCATATGACCGTCGCCGAATGAAAGCAGGTGACCGGGCGGTACCGTCATATGAATGTACCATCGTGACATTTCCGGGAAGGGCGACTCCCCGAGACGGTTTCCAAGCCCCTCGTTCCAGCCCAGGCGTGCGGCGTAGTAGTCGATGGCCAGGCCGATGGCCCCGGCGTAGCCGAGGCCTTCGTTGAATTCGCCCTCGGGGCCGAAATCCTCCAGGTGCCGTTCCAAGAGGGGGTCGGCGAAGTCGATCAGTCCCTGTGCTTCCGGATGCAGGCCATCCAGGGCCATGCCGCATACCCCGAGTCCGCCCACGATGCAGGTCAGCCAGTTGTTATTGACCTCGATCCACCAGGGATTCGTCTGGATGACATCGAGGAACGGCCTGATGGCGCGTTTCTCGAGTCCGGCGACGAGGGTATCGATCTCCGATTGCGTCAGGTGGGGGCGAAGCCAGTTCAGCATCAGCCCAACATCCTTGGCCAGCAATCCGGTGCGGAGATGGACCTCGCGGAGCGGTGGGTCCATGAGCGCCTGGTGATTCCAGGCCGGGTAGGCCTCGTCGTCGAAGAGGACGAATGCCTGGCGGAGGGCGGCATCAATCCAGGCTCGGTCGCCATCGATGAGGTAGACCAGGGCATGCCGAAGGATCCGGTTTCCGACGGCCCGGCACAGGGAGTAGTCGATTCCCCTGAGTTCTGCGCTGTAGGTGTCGCGACCGGGGAAGACTGAATCGGCGAGGTAGGGATCGATGTCTCGCTCCGTCTGCGCAGCAGCTTGGATTTCGCTCCAGATGTGCTGCCCGGGACGGGAGACGATCACCCGCCGGATATCTTCAAGTCGTTCTTTCCGCGCATCGGGATCGGATGAAAGGATGATGGTTGGCTTCATAAAGGGGTATCCCGGCTTTTCGGCGTAGGAATGAGTTGCCCGACGCAGGGATACCCAATCAGTTCGCTCCCACCGCGACAGTATCCTTGCGTGGGGTGTATACCGTCAGCCCGAGGAGCGATTGTGATGGGGCCGGGAACATAAGACTGGCGATGTATCCGACGACGATTGTCGTCAGATTGGCGATCAGGAGATAGAAAATCGGATGGACGGCGTCATAGAACCATGCGGTCAACGCGAGTGCGATACTCGCAGCCACGCCGATCATGGCACCCTGCCAGTTGGCTCGCTTCGTGAACATGCCGAGGGCGTAACAGCCGGCGAATCCGCCGCCCAGCAGACCACCGAGGGCGAAGGACGTTTCGAGGGCCGACTGGATGTTGGCCCGGGCCAGGAGCAGGGCGGTGCCGATGCCGATGCAGCCGCCGATCACGGTGGTGAACTCCGCCAGGACCATGCTTTTCTTTTGGGTCGCCTTCTTTGCGTAGCGCTCGTAAAAATCGACTGAAACCAGAGTGGCCACACTATTGATACAACTGGACAGGGTGGACATGGATGCAGCGAAGATACCGGCGATGATGAGTCCGGTGATACCCGGCGGTAACTCGGCTGCAATGAACTGCGGGAAAGTGGAGTCCACGCTGAGCATCGGATGCAAGTTGGCGGGGTGCTGCTTGTAGAAAACGTAAAGCGCGGTGCCGATGCCGAAGAAAGCCAGGTTGCCCGGCACCACGATCGCGGCGAGGGTCCAGACCGAGCGCCCAGCCGCTTTGTCCGATTTCGTGGAGAGGACCCGCTGCATCATGACCTGATCCTGTGGATAAACGAGGACCCCGAGGATATTCAGCATCAGGAAGCCCCAGACGGTGGCTTGAGTGAGGTTAAAGTCCCAGTCGAAGGTGCGCATCTTCCCGTCCGCATTGGCGATATCGAACATCCCGAAGAGACCGCCGTCGACGTGCATCACGATATAGCCAAAGGCCACAAAGGCACCACCCAGCATCACCACCACCTGGATAAAATCGGTCCAGATAACGGCCTTCATTCCGCCCAGCGCGGTGTACAGGATGGTGACGACACCCATGATGAGAATGGCCTGCGTGACATTGATGCCGGTCACGGCCGACATGGCCAATGAAGGCAGATAAAGCACGATACTCATGCGCCCGCCGAGCTGCAGTACGATGGCCAGCCCTGAGGCCAACACCCGGATATGGGGGTGAAACCGCATCTCCAGATAGTGGTAAACCGACATCAGGCTCAGACGGCGAATCAGGGGAACAATCCAGATGGCCACGAATATGGTGCCGACCATGCCAACGACGTTGTTTGCGAGAAGAAGCCATTCTTTCCCGAACGAATAGGCCGGAGTGGCGATATAGCTGATCGCACTGGTCCCGGTGGCGTAGAGGCTTACGCCGGCTGCCCACCAGGGGATATTGCGACCGCCGAGAAAAAAGTCGGCGTTGTCCGTGCTCTGCTTGTCCTTGCGATAATAGTAGAAACCGATGGCGGCGGTGAAGCAGAGGTAGAAGGCGATAAGCGACCAATCTATGGGCTTCAGTAATCTTTTATTGAGGGCAACACTACTGTGAGTGTTGATATCGGTTCCTGAATCATCTCGGGAAGTAATAATGAAACCGTCCCTGGCATTGCGCACGTTTTGCACCGACCCATCGATCGCGATGGGGCCGAGATCCGCCCAAGTATTCGTAATGGTGTGATAGGTGTAAAACGAGGGGTTGCCGCTGTCATTCGTCCCAAGTGCGAGCACGTGGGCCTGGCCGCCCGGTTGGAGATTGCTCAGTTTGCCCGGAGGACTCGATTGGCTCTGCCAGCCATCTTCATCGTAACTCAGCCAGGCCTGATTGCCCTCGGGGGTGTCTGCGAGCAACCAGAGGGAGCCATTGTGTTCAAGCCGGCTCAACGGCGTCAGGTCGGCGGCCGCATCGGTGAGTTCAGGTAACAACGCGGTTGGGGGTGCGACGGCTATTTCCTGAGCCTCTTCGACGGAAACCGGGGTGGCGCTGAGCGAAACCTTACCCTTGGCATGGGTCGCAAAACCAAAACCAAGGACAAAAACGAAAAGGGGCAGCACGCAGGCGCGCGAGAGGGATTGGGTCATGGGTCGGAAATTGAGGGTTGAACGGTCCTGAAACTCAAGACGCTTTTTTTCGGATGGTCACTTTATCCGGGTGAGGCCGCACGAACGGCAAACACTTCCAGAGTGACCCCGCGGCATTGCGGAGAAGGCGGTGTTTGCGCCTCTGATTGGCGCCTCATCGCTCCTCGATCGTGGCTCGGAGTGCGGTCTTCGGGCCCCCGATCGCACGTGTTCGCTGACTCGGAGGCCGGGATTGGGTCTTTCCGGGTTGTCTCTCCGGGGTCTCCAATATTCGAATGGGTGCGGTTACCCCGTTGCTGGAAAGAGTGTTATGCAAAAAAAGAAGTGCGTCCTGGTCGGGACTGGAGGAATCGCAGACTCCCATGTGAAAGCGGCCCGGAGCCAGGAGGACCGACTCGAACTGGTCGCAGCGATGGACGTTGATCTTCAGAAGGGGCGGGCGTTCTGTGAAAGATCCGGCATCGAGCGCTGTTACGGCGATTTCGGAGAGTTGCTGGAGAAGGAAAAACCGGACTTGGTGCAGATTGCGGCTCCCCCGCAGTTTCACTGTGATCTGGCGGTGCGCAGCCTGGAAGCCGGCGCCTGGGTCTTTTGCGAGAAGCCGCTCTGCGCGTCGTTGGCCGAACTCGATAGGATCCGGGATGCGGAAAAACGGACCGGCCGGTTTTGTGCGTCGGTTCTGCAGATGCGTTACGCTCCGTCCCATCGCCACGTGAAGGCGGTGATCGATTCGGGCGACCTGGGCCGGATCCTGGTCGGGGTATGCCATACCTTGTGGTATCGGGATCATGAATACTACGCGGTTCCCTGGCGCGGTACCTGGGCGTCGGAATTGGGCGGCCCCACCATGGGGCACGGTATCCATGCCATGGATCAGTTTCTCGAATTGATGGGTGAGTGGGTCGAGGTGAGCGCCATGGCGGGGACCTTGGATCGGAAGATCGAAGTTGAGGATACATCGCTTGCCATGGTGCGCTTCCGCAATGGTGCTTTTGGGTCGGTCATCAACAGCGCCCTATGCCCGCGGGAGGAGTCCTACCTGCGGCTGGATCTACAGATGGCGACGGTGGAGCTGAACCACCTTTACGGCTTCACCAAGGATGAGTGGCGTATCACACCGGCGCCGGGGAAGGAGGAGTCCGAAGGAGTGACCGCCTTGAATCGATGGCCGGACGATGCGCCGGTCAGTCATGGCATTCAGATCGGGGCGATCCTGGATGACATGGAAGCGGGCCGGCGCCCTTTGACCAGTGGTCCGGGTGCTCGGGAGACGATCGCTTTCATTGCAGCCCTGTACAAGTCGGTCTTCACCGGGGAGCCGGTGGTGCGAGATTCGATTGAGCCGGGAGATCCCTTCTACGATCGGATGAACGGAGGGCGGACCCGGTTGGAGAATGCGGCCACGGTGAGCTGATTGCTCTTTCCCATGGATTCTGCCAGCTCAGACCGGGAGCGGTTTCGAACCGGCATCGATCCGCAGGATGTCGCGGCTTCGTCGGAAGCGGTGCCTTACAACGCGGCCAGCTTTCGACAGATTCGGGTGCAGGATACCTGGAGCAGGTACGGCGATCGCCTGACCTGGGGTCGCGGTCAATGCCTGGCCATCCTTGATGACGGCTGCGATCTGAATGCGCCGGCGTGGCGAGTCCACCTGCCCTGGGGGCCCAAAGTGATTGCGGCACACAACAGCATTGACGGAAATGACGACCCCACGCCGGTCCTTCCGGGCTACCATGGAACTTCAGTCGGCTACCCGTCGTCGCTGAATCTCGACGGTGTCCGCGGGATTGCCTACAATAACTTCGTGGCCCACGTGCGCTGCGTCTCGGTCGTGCACATCCGGGGTCAGGAGGAAGCCACGACCATCGCTTCGGGCCTGCGGTGGGTGTTGGAAAACCATCGTCGGCTGAATATCACCGCGGTCAATCTCTCGCCCCTTGACGATGAATCCCATGCAGAACCGATCCCGACGGAGATCGACGGCGTATTGGCAGAGCTCCGAACGGCCGATGTCTGGGTGAGTGCTCCCTGCGGTAATCACGACTTTGCCGAGGGCGTTTCCTGGCCGGCCTGTCAACCCGGTTGCTTCGGGATTGGGTCAACGGTTCCGGGAGAACACAAAGTGTATCTTGATCGTGGTCCGGGCACGGATCTCCTGGTGACCGCTGCGGCCACATCTTCCTCGAACGCCTTTGCGGTCGCCGGTTCGATGATCCTGCGCGAAGCCATCGAGAAGACCGGCTTTGACTGGAGGCGATTCGGGCCGACTCTTCCGGATGCCATTCTGGCCGTCTTTCGTCAGACCGGTCGCCCGATCGCCGATCCCGGGAGCGGTCGGGAATTTCTCGAAATGGACTTGCTGTCGGCGGTTGAGACTGTCTATGGGGCAGTCGAATGACCATTCCGAGGCGGTCGAAGGGGTCAAAGCGGTCGAAGCGGTCGAAGGGGTCGAAGGGGTCAAACCTTGATTCCTGCATTGGCATGCACGAATGCAAGGAATGACCCCGTGGGCATTGCATCCGAGGAAATCCTTCGCCAAGTTGCCTGACATAGTTACATTCCCTACTGCCTACTGCCTACTGCCTACTGCCTACTGCCTACTGCCTACTGCCTACTGCCTACTGCCTACTGCCTACTTCCTGTCCAAAGCGGTCAAAGCACAAATCACGCATTGACAGGCATGATGTTGAGCAATGACCCCCCGTTCGAACCGTTCGAACCGTTCGAACCGTTCGAACCGTTTGAAGTGCCATCTGTTCTCTGTCATCTGCCATCTGCCATCTGCCATCTGCCATCTGCCATCTGCCATCT
>QNAI01000086.1 GCA_003641745.1 Verrucomicrobiota bacterium
CCCCAGCTTTTGATTCGGATCTCGGGAGCCGCTGAAGGCGGAGCCCTGCAACCGTTCGCCGGTCACATCGAGGTCATCCCACCAGATCCAGAAGGATTCCTGCAACCCGCCTGTATTGTCGCTGATGAAGGCAAGAATACCGGCTGCAGCGGCGACCGGGGCCACCGCCACGCTGGCGGTCAGACCAATGACGGTCAGGGCAGCCGAGGCGAGGCCGTGACGGATCTTGCTGGTTCCACTGTCGAGACTGCCAAACGGGTTGGCCACATCCCACAGATCCACGGAGCGGTTTTCGCTCCAGGTTTCAGAAATCCCCGTCACCACCTCGATTCCGTTGAATGCAAGCCCGAAGCCTGCCAGGGCGTTTCCGAGGCCATCACTGGTCAGGAATTTAATACCATCAAGAATCGGCTCGGGTATATCCGTGATGACAACCACCGTGCCGGCGGCTCGGGCGATGCCGTCGGCCAGTGTATTGAATGCGCCGAACAGACCCACTGCCCCTGCATTGAAGGAGGAGTCAGCCATGGCTTCGCCTTCCGGAGTATTGCCGTCCGACATCCGGTCCAGGACCTGGTCGATGAGGCTACCGTCGACTCCGAACCCCGAGGACTGGGCGGCCCGCTTGGCATAGGGTGAGACAAACTCGACGAAGTCGGCGGCCAGATTCAGGCCGAAGTTGCCCGGAAACGGCATCCCCGGGGTCGGGTATCCGTAGGGGGAATTGAAGGGCAGATAGCTCGACGGCTTATCCATGGCCATCGGTCGTCCTCCAACCGATGCGGTCGAGACGGAATTCGGCAGGGCGAGTATGGTATCCCCGTCGATGGGATCGTACTCCGGGAAGTAGCTGGATCCGTCGTAGTTGACCACCGCCATGCCCAGACCGTTCTGATAGGTGCGGACGGGATCGCCGTCAGCTTCGTATTCGCCGAAGAGCATTCCCTTGCCAATGCCGTCATAGAGATAGTTGACAGACATGCCCGGAGCTTCGAATCCCAGCGGGGTCCCGAGCGCATCGTAGCGCATCTTATAGGTTCCCGCGGATGTTTCGACCTCGGTCACGCGCCCGACTGTATCCCGGACATAGTCGATCTTGTCCGAACCGGTGCCCTTGGTCAGCACATTCCCGTCTGCATCATAGCCGACCGGACTGTTGCCAGCTGCGGTATAGCGCCCGCCTGAATCGCTGGTGTAGGTGGTTTCCACCCCATTGATAGTCAGTTTCGTCAACTGCCCGTCAGGACTGCGCTCGTAGCGACGGGTTTCAACCTCTCCGGCGACCGGCGTGTGAACCATCTCTTCGAGGTGCCCGATCGCGTCGTAGGCATAGGTGGACACGCCCTGGGGCGTCTCGTAGGACGAGAGGAATCCGTTGGAATTGTATGCCGCCGTGAAGTCGGCGAGCACGGCATCAGTCGGATCGTAGGTGGTCTGACCGGTGATCTGTCCCCGCCCGTTGCGTTCATAGAGGGTGCGCGCGCCGCCGGCAAAGCTTTTAGCGGCGAGGCGTCCAGCCCGATCGTAGTCATATTCGACCAGGGTGGTTCCGTCGGTACTTTCGAGTCGATCAAGCAGCCCGGCCCCATTGTAGGCATAGCGACTGGCCCGGCCATTCTGGTCGATGGCGGCTGTCACCCGGCCGGCTGAATCATACTCGTATTCGATGAACAGGGTGTTGGGATAGGCCACCTTGAGCAGATTGCCCTTCGTGTCGTAGGTAAACCTGGTGTCGCCCTCGGCATTCGTGGCCTTGACCAGGCGATTCTTCCCATCGTATTCGAAAACCCGGGAAGTCCCGTCTGAGTAAGCCTTCTTTGTGGCCAGGCCGACCGAGTTGTAGGTCGTTGTCTCGGTGATGCCCGCAGCGGTGATCCGCTTGGTGGCCCGGCCGGCCGTGTCATGCTCAAAGCGGATCTGACCGCCGTCCGGCCGGGTCAGCTTGGTGAGATTGCCCGCTGCGTCGTATTGCATCGAGCGCACCCTGCCTTCCGGGGTGACGATCTTCCTGGTCCGTCCAAAAGCCCCGGCATCATAGGTCCAGACCTCACCCTTCTGATTGACAAGTTGGCTCAGGTTGCCCTTTCGGTCGCGAGTGGTTTGAATCGCCGTGCCGTCTGCCGAGCGGATCCTTGTCGTGCGATCCGCTTCATTGTATTCGATGGTCGTCAGGCCGGATTCAGCATCCACCATCCGAACCATGGCGCCGAGATGATTGAACGAGGCGGTTGAGGTGTGCCCTGTCCCGTCCGTGACGGAAAGGTCGCCCTGTCGGTAGGCGTAGCTCATGGTGCCCAGGGCATGGATGATGGAGGCCAACCGACCTCGGCTGTCGTAGTTGAATGTCTGTTCGATGCCGCCGGTCTGAGTGAGCCCGGTCAGCGCATGACGTTTTCGCAGATCCGAAGCGGCCGAATAGCTGTATTCGGTCTCACCCCGGCGCGAATCGACGACTGACGCGAGGTGTTTGTTGCCATCGTAGCTGTAGGCGACCTGGTTCCCCATCGAATCCACCACCTTGCTGATCAGCCCTGAGGCGTTATAGCTGATGAGGATTTCCAAACCGTTGGTATGGGTCAGGCGGGTCAGGCGTCCACTCGCATAGGTCAGCTCGACGGCGTTGCCGTAGCGATCTTCGTTGCGGGTCAGTCGGCCCGACGCGTCAAAACGCAGCCGGGTGCCATTCCCCAAGGTGAGCGTGAAGACACCGCCGGACACCGTCAGTCGAGACTGGTCTCCCTTGCCGGAGAAGTAGGCCCCTCCCCGACTGTCAGGCTGATAGACCTGGGTGGCGCCATTGCCCCGGGTCAGCACGACTGTGCCGTCGGGCTCCTTGTCCACCCGGACTTCCCAACCATGGTTCCATCCGTAGCCCATCGGGCCCAACCGGTAGCGCGGGGTGATGCTGCGCGGGAACGTGCGCATGAACTGCAGGCTGATCACGCCATGGTGAACATCCAGATCCACCTCGCCGTGTAATTCCGACAGGGGACCGATCAACCCTCTCGCCTTGATCACCTCAAATGCGAGCAGGGCATTCACGTCGCGTACATCCGATCCTATCCTGGAGAGGTAAACGGCATTTCTAGACAGCATGGAGACGAAATCGCCGACTGTGGATCCGGCCGTTGAGGTGAAATTCTGCCAGATGGCCGACCAGGCATCGTCGCCCACGTCGGACGGGCGCAGAGTGGCTTTTTGGGCCGACCACGGCACCACACGATCGTCGTCCGCGGTCAGTGCGACGGCTTTGAATTCGAACGGCGGATACGAAAAATCCCACGGTTTGAGCCATCCGGCGTAGTAGACAGGAACACGTATGTGTTCACCTGGCTGGAGTACTCCCGGATTGGAGCCACCGGCCAGTAATCGGATCGAAGTCGAGAATCCCTTGGGGATGGCCGAGGTCCAGAACCCGCTTGAGAGCCGGGTCTGATCCAGGGTCATTAATGCTCCGGGGCTCTCATTCTGCAGCGCCGTCACCAACAGAAGCGGCGCCTGCATCGGGGCCGTTCCCCGATTGCCATACTCGACAAACAATGTCGCCAGCTGATGGTAGCCCATGACCCCGGGTGAAATCACGTCTACGTAGAAATCGGGGGCTCCGCCGGAAACCATCTCGACCGCGGCGGCGAGGATTGCTTCGCTTCCGTTTCGGGTAACGCGGATATCGTAGCGACCCGCCGGAAGGCGGCCCGCTTCGAAAACAACCGTCATGGTCGTGAAGGACTCGACGACCAGGGAGTCAGGCGTGTAGTCCGTGCCGCCGGAGGACAGGAGTGCCACCTCGATCGGATCGGCGAAGCCGGCACCGGTCAGGCTCAGTTCCAGTTCAGCAGCGCTGTCCTGCAATGCGGGCGTCGCCCCGGTCAGGGCCACGTCCGCCTCGCTGAACTTCAGGGTGAAATCGCCGGCGGACGGCAGGGCATCCCCATATACGAGGACATACCAGTCCCCGCTGGTCGCTGCGGGGATGACGAGTGTGCCATCCGCAAGCTGGTAATCGTGGATGCTCCGGGTCGGCAGGCTCCCGAATCGCACCGAGATGGACAGACCCGGCACATCGTGCCCAAAGGCCAGGAGCAGGTTCTTCCCGCCCGTCGCGCTGATTCGGAAATACTGCTCAGATCGACCTGCCGGATGGTTCCCCGCGAGGAGCTGGCCTATCTGAAGTGCCGGGACAGTGACATTGACGGACTCCGCACCTTCATTGTTCATGCGGTGAAGCTCGAGCACCTGCCACTCGTCGTTTACAGAAACAATGAGGTGGCGCACACCGTCCTCGATCGCCGGAAGAGTCACGTCGAGACTTCCTGGGTAGCTCTCACCGCTCTCAAGGCTGCGGGTGACAGGCATCGAAGCCATAGGGGTGTCTGTGGCATCGAGGAAGGCGTCTTCCGAAAGATAGATTGCGTCTGTCCAGGTGGCTTCGGCCAGATCTCCGGGGCCGCTGTTGGTCACAGAGTATTCCACGGTGACGGTCTCGCCGACTCCCGCACTGGAAGGCACGGTCAGAGCACCCAGGCGCAGGTCGGGATGGCTTCCGCTGTCCTCGACCACGGTATAGCTCCTGCCTTCGAGGAAAGGATCGGCTTCGCCATCGACAACGATCGCGTATTCAATTTCGCGGGTACCGGTCTCAGGGAAGAGAACAAGGCCCGGATTCTGGACAGATGAGGTGCGGCCATCGCCGAAATCCCATGCATACCCGTCAAGGGAATTACCTGAAGCCGATCCAATGAAACGCAGGGAATCCCCGGCCACGATGGTGCCGGAAAGGCGGGGCGCGAGAATCCCCTCAAAACCCGCACTGGAGCGCCAGGGTTCGAAGAGCACGCCATCGGTGACCGGATCGCCGGTCCCCTCGGCATTGAGGGTGGCATGGAAAGGTCCGCTGGCATCGCCCCACCAATTCGAACGCGCGTCCACTTCGGTCGAATTGCCGTTGTATACACCGTGATTGGTATTGGACTCGTATTGGCAATCCACCAGTGAGATGGCCTGTGAGGTATTCCTGACATAGACACCGGTGGTGTTTTCAGTGAATCGGCAGCCCATGATCTCGGCGTTGCCGGTCAAGCCATCCAGGTAGAGGCCGCTTCCACCCACCGAGTAGGCGGTGCAGTCGGTCAGGGTAAGGTCGGCACTGCCAACCGCCTTGAACCCGGCGGACTCGCTGTAGCCGGAATACCCAAGGATACAGTTTCCCAGTGTTGCCTGACCGCCCGCGTTGATCTTGACCCCAGCCCACCAATTCCCCGCGGGTGAAGTCAGAGCGCCATCGTTGTTGGTGTCGCCACCAACCGCATCATCACGATAGTCGGTGAAATGGATCGGGCTGCCTCCCGTGCCTGCGGCGCTGAGCACGCCGTCGACCGACAGCTTCGTGTAATGAGCGGCCTTTATCACAAGACCCGGCTGCAAGGTGAGAGAACCGATCGCTCCGACATGATGGGAGCCCGTGAGATAAACCGAATAGGCGGACGAGAGCCCCCAGATGACATCCGCCGTATGGGTGCCTCCGTCCGCGGCCACCGGGGCGACCCGGTTGTCGGAGAAAGAGGAGGTCGTATCGACAAAGGAGGTGTTTACGCCGAGCCGAACCCCGTCGTCATTATTGTTGAAGCGGTTGGACTCCGATACGAAGATGCCGTATCCGCTGGTCAGGCGCAGGCCGGCCTTGCTGCTCTGACGGAGGGTTGAATGACGCAGGCGCAGATTGCCCGCGCCCACCTTAAAAACACAGGCATAGTTGCTGTAACCACCATAGGCGACGGTCACATGGTCAAAGGTCGCCGACCCATTGTTCTGTACCTTGATGCTGGCCCACCAGCCCTTGGATGGCGAAGTGGCCGTCCCATCGTTGTTGGAGTCACCGCCCACCGCGTCATCACGGTGACTGGTGAAATGAATCGGCTTCCCCTCGGTCCCCTCGGCCAGGAGCTGACCATCGACAGTGATACCGCTATACTGCACGCTCTTGACCACCAGGCCCGGTTTCAATGTGAGGGTCGCCCCGTCTGCAATGACGTGACTGCCTGAAATCACGATCGCGTAGGCCGACGACAGTTCCCAGGTGACGTTCGAATTGTGGGTGCCTCCGTCCGCCGCCACCGGGGCGAAGGAATTGCCCGAGAAGGTCGAGGTCGTGTCCTTGAATGTGGTGTTGAGGCCCAGACGCACCCCGTCGGCATTATTATCGAAGCTGTTGAATTCGGAGGTGAAGGACCCGTATCCGCTGGTGAGGCGCAGGCCGGCATGACTGCCCTGACGAAGGGTTGAATGGCTCAGGCTCAGATCGCCCGTGTCCACTTTGTAGATTCCTGCATAGGTACTGTAGCCAGTATAGGCGATGGTCACATGGTCGAAGGTCGCCGATCCTTTGTTCCGTACCATGATGCCGGCCCACCAGCCCTTGGAGGGTGAGGTGGCCGTCCCATCGTTGTTCGAGTCACCGCCCACCACGTCATCACGGTGACTGGTGAAATGGATCGGCTTCTGGGCTGTTCCCTCGGCCAGGAGCTGACCATCGACATAGAAACCGTTATACTGCACGCTCTTGACCACCAGGCCCGGCTTCAGCGTCAGGATCGCCCCCTCTGCAACGGTGTGACTGCCTGAAATCACGATCGCGTAGGCCGACGACAGTTCCCAGGTGACGTTCGAGCTGTGGGTGCCTCCGTCCGCCGCGACCGGGGCGAAGGAATTGTTAGAGAAGGTGGAGGTCGTATCCTTGAATGAGGTGTTGAGACCCAGACGCACGCCGTCGGCATTATTGTTGAAGCTGTTGTTTTCGGAGGTGAAGGACCCGTACCCGCTGGTCAGGCGCAGGCCGGCATAATTGCTCTGACGGAGGGTTGAGTTACGCAGGCTCAGATCGCCCGTGCCCACCTTAAAGACACAGGCATAGTTGCTGTAACCACCATAGGCGATGGTTGCATAATCAAAGGTCGCCGACCCGTCGTTCCGTACCATGATGCCGGCCCACCAGCCCTTGGAGGGTGAGGTATCCGTCCCATCGTTATTGGAATCACCGCCCACCGCATCGTCACGATGACTGGTAAAATGAATCGGCTTCTGGGCCGTTCCCTGTGCCAGGAGCTGACCATCGACATAGATGCCATAGTATTGCTTGCTCTTGACCACCAGGCCCGGTTTGAGGGTCAGGGTCGTCCCTGCTGCAATGACGTGGGTGCCTGAAATCACGATCGCGTAGGCCGACGACAGTTCCCAGGTGACATTCGAGTTGTGAGTGCCCCCATCCGCCGCCACCGGGGCGAAGGAATTGCCCGAGAAAGTGGAAGTCGTGTCCTTGAATGAGGTATTGGGACTCAGGCGAACCCCATCGACATTGTCATGGAAGCTGTTGTTTTCGGAGGTGAAGGATCCAGATCCGCTCGAGAGGCGCAGGCCGGCCGCACTGCTCCGACTGATGGTTGAATGGCGCAGACTCAGGTTGCCCGTTCCAACCTTATAGACTCCTGCGTAGTAGCTGTATCCGGTATTGAGTATATCCACATAGTCCAGGGTTGCGGATCCGGCGTCCCGTATATGAACCCCCGCCCACCATCCGGGGCTGGCCGTCGATCCATCGAATTCAATTCTATCGGAGGATGTTCCAATGGCCACAAGTGAGCCTTCGACGATTATTCCATTGTAGTGCGCCACCACGACACGAACCCCGGGTTCAATGGTGAGCGTCGCACCGGCTGCCACCCTGACCGTGCCGGTCACATTGTAAGGACTGCCCGAGGCGGTCCAGGTCGTGTTTGTGGAGAGCGTTCCGGAAACATCGGTCGCCCGGGCCAAGGATCCACCCAGAATCAGGATGCTCAGGAGGGCGATGCCGATCAGGGAAGAGCGTGTAACTGTCGATTGCACGTGGTTTTTCATTTTAAAGGGGAATTCGCAGGCTGTTCCGTCCATGGCAGGAGAGGCAGGTGCCACCGAAGAAATGACTGATTTCGTCAGCACCCTACCCATTAGATCTCCTCCACCTGAAATCCGCCGGGCGTTCGTTCGCCATCTCCTGAGTCTAGGGAATGGCCCTATTATCACAATCGAAAAGGGTCAGGGGCGTTCCAAAACCGTTAGAAATGCTCGGACCCCCATGGCGTTGTGAGGATTCGGATTACCAGGGCACGGGGGTTTTTACATTTTACGGCGTATTTGGGCCCGGGCGCGCAGTCCTTGGCGCGCCGCTGTTTGCAGATCTTCGATCTCCGTCCCGAGCGCGCGAGCGCCTCGGGACCTATTCCTGCACCCCGAGCGCGGGCGTCTGCCCACCTCGGGATCAATCGACTTCATAGATTTCGACCAGGGCCACTCCTGTGGTATTGTCGACGCCCGAGACCTTCACGGTGTAGGCGCCCGGATCCAGGGTGATCAATACGGCCGCATCCTGGCTGCCGATGTCCAGGGGAAATGCGCCCACCGCCGCTGCGGCTGCCGCCAGTTCGGTCGCATTGGTCGCATCGCCCCAGTCATCGTTCGTCACCACCGGATCACTAACGCTGAAGACGGTCAGGATCGGATTCTCCAGGACCCCCTGCACCCCAAAGCCGGCCAGTTTCGGCCCTACCCCGCGGATCAGCACGGTCTTGGGATTCTCGCCGCCCACCACGAAGCCGGGGATCATGATGGCGGCCCCAACCCCGACCTCACCCCGGTTTGAGATGTTGACGATCTTCACGGTCGGATTGTCCGTTTCGTCCGCGTCGTAGACCTCGACCAGGGCCACGCCCGTTCCATCGGCCACCCCGGAGACCTTTACCGTGTAGGGCCCGGGAACCAGGTCGAGCAGGGTCGCGGCATCACCTGAGGTGCTGTCCATCGGAAATGCCCCCACCCTGGCGGCGGCCGCCGCCAGTACGGTGGCATTGGAAGAGTCGCCCCAATTGTCGTTCGACTCGATCTCATCCTGACCGCTGAAGACTTTCAATTGCGGATCCTCGAGCACGTCCTGAACACCGAAGCCGCCCAAGGTCGGGCCAACCGCGCGCACCAGCACCCTCTTGGTTCCGGTGCCGTTGAGGACAAAGCCCGGGATCATGATATTGGGCCCGGTCCCGACCCCTCCCCGGTTGGAGATATTGATCAGGAAGGAGACCCCGGCGATGGTCTGGGCCTGGGCCGTCGGCGCCACGGGATTGGCATAGCCAAGGCTGTCCGTCGCGTGCACGTAGAACGCGTAGGTCGATCCCCTTTCGCCCTCGAAGCGACCGCTGATTTCTTCGGTGCCCATCAACCATGGACTCCATGCGCCTCCGTCGATCGAAACATAGACATCATAGAAGGACACGCCGGCGCCACCCGAGTCGTCACCCGCCCAGGTCACGGTGAAGGTCTCACCGGAGCGTTCGGACAGGGGCACGATCAGCGCGGTCGGCGCCTTTGAGTCGATGGTATTGACCGACTCGTTGGTCACGATCGGTTCGTTTACATCGAAGACAATCTCGGCCGTATTCAGGATTTCCGTACCATCGATCAGACCGGATACCGGTTTGACCACGAAGCTGACAAAACCCTCGCCGCGCCCGGTATCGTCGTTGGGCGGCAGGAACCCGGCAAAAGGATCGTCCGGCAATTCGCCGGTGATCGCATCGACCGAGCGGATCACCAATTCAACCAGTCCGGTATCCGGATCAAAGGCGAAGAGCACCTCAACCGGGTAGGGGTCGCTCTCCACCGTCGCCCGGGTCGACCAGGTCTGCAACCCGCTCATGGGGGCCACCAAGGTTTCGCCATTGAACCCGACGGTCAACAGTTCAACCGTCGACCAGTCCAGATTGTCGGGCAGCGGATCGGTCACCGTGACCACCTGGGCGGCAGCCGTGGCACTGGAGACATTCTCGAAGTTGATCGTGTAGATGATGGCCGATTCCGGTGTAATGAATCCGCCAATACCCGCACCGGTGGTCAACTTCTCGTTGGGATCGAAAGACCCAATGCCGTTTGTGGTGCCACTGGGGCCGTTCGGGGGCTCCGGCTCGTCGGGCGGAGGGTCGCAATCCTCCTTGGACGGATCACAGCACTCTTCAACCTCCGGATCACAGCAGTCTTTAAGCAGAGGATCACAGCAATCCTCGAAGCATTCATCGCGGAGACGCATCGCCTCATCAAAAGCCTCATCGCGTTTCTCAAGAAGCTGGTCGTATAAGTCCGAACTTGTTGCCTCAGCTTCCATCGCCATCATTGAACTCCTGATTGTCTCAAGGCTCTTTGTCACCATATCAATTATCGCTGTTGCTTTTGAGAGAGCACCCGTCGCTTTCCCAAACTTGCCACCGATCTTACCCAGATCGTTGATCAGTCCGGCCACGGTATTCAGGTTACCTACAAAACTATTGATGTCGTTCAACATATTCCAGATTCCACCTTTGGTGGAGAGCAAACTCCCAGGCTCATTGATATATTTGCTTATACTCCCGATGGTTCCTCTGAGGCCCGAATTCGGGTCCAGAATCGACCCATAACTACCAGCAGCTGTTTTAGCAATTGATGCGGTAAACATATTTGAGAATTCGTGGATAAGGCTATCCAACTGCTTTATCTGCTCCATCGATTCATTGAAAAAGTCACTGTCATAGTTACCCTTCGATAGGGTATCATCGACCGAATGCCACAATGCCTCGCGTGACTCTTTTAGCCCGTCCACTATCGCGGGGGCGTCCTTAGCCACGTCGATTCCGTTTACGGCAAACTGCAGCAGGTTCACTCCCAATTCTCCAATTCGGGACCAAAGGATATCCTGGTTAGCCTCCCACTGCTTGTTCCAATTATCCCATTGATCAAAGGCCCTTTTCTGCCATTGGTAAGCCTCCTGGAGCTTTGCCTTTGCGTCCGCGCAATCGCATTCATCGCGCCATTCGACATGAGGAAGGTTCCGCGCCTTCTTGGGAGGGGCATCAAGTAGAGTTCGCAAACCTTCCCATAACGCTGATTTGATCCGGTTCAGCCAACCGATATTGAACAGCCCTTCGCCCCAGAGAATACTGTAGCTGACCTGTGATTCATCTCCAGAATCCGAGCGCAGGAAACCAGCAGTCCAAGTGGCCTCGAGGACATAGTCGGAAATCGCAGTGCCACTGAAGGCAAGATCTCGTTCTTCAACAGTGAAACCGGAGGTGGTCGCTGACAGGGTATAGTCTCCTGCCGGGACTTCCGGAAGCGTGTATTGGCCACCCGGCGCCATCTCTGCCCTTGAAAAAACAACGCCGTCCGAATTGCGGAGGACGACCCATCCATACAGAGGAATGCTGCCATCATCTGAAGAAACCGTTCCGCCAACACCTGCTCCCCCCTGGCTCATCACCGCATGAATGCGAGTGGTCTCCCCTTCAGTCAGAACAACACCGCTCCTGACGACCGGTTTCAGGAGGTCATCTCCCGGAGAGTATACTGAAGGTGCGATGACAACGACGTAGGACCCCGGTAATAGGGTGCTGATCTGGAAATGCCCGTCTTCTTCCGTATAGGCCTGACAGAGATCATCTGGTTTCGCAGGCGAATATGCTGAGATTTGAACACCCGCCATCCCGTCTCCTTCTTCATCGCGTACGGTCCCGCTCAGCTCAGCTGACGGATACACAGGTAATTGCAGAGAGTTCTCTCCTGCTTCAACCGTCACGGTAACATAACCACTATTGGCCCCCGCCGTGATCGCATGGAGACGATATTCGCCCAGGCTCAAGCCTGTGAATCCTACCGACTCACCAACGTTGAATATGTCCAACCGGGACGTGGCTGGACCCAGGTCCAGCCCGACCTTCTCAAGAGCAACCAGCCCGCCCGATCCTACGGGTTGGCCATCGCTGAGAACCTCAACCGTCAAGGAAGACGACCCTGCGATGGCGGTCGGAAGTATCGTCGTTTCACCCTTTTCCACCACGACACTTTCGATTCCGCTGAAGAAAGAATCCTGATCAGCGAACTCAATTGAGTAGGTGCCGGCCGCCACGTTCGGAAACCGATATTCTCCGTCTCCATTGGTCCGAGCCACCAGAATCGGTTGACCGGTATGAATAAGAACAACCTCAACCCATGCCAGGGGAGTCTCCCCGTCCGATGTGACCACCGTTCCCTCCAGGCGTCCCGCCTCCAATTCAAACGAAATTTCCGGTTCCGAGCTCGAATCCGTCACCGTGAACACCTGCCGCTGGGATCCATCCAGAAGCGAAATGACGTATTCGCCCGGATCCTCGAGACCAAGGTTCAACCTTCCGTCCGGATCAAAGAAGACAAGGCCTTCATTCCCATCGGGGTCCGTAAGCTTCGCCTGCACCCCTGAGACTAGGCTCGTTCCATCGGTAACCGTTCCGGACAGGTGAGCCAACTTGACAAGGGCCACGTTGAGGGTCTTCTGCTCACCCGTCGCCAGTGTCATCACTTCAGAGTGGTCAGCGAACAGATCGGTAGCCACTGTCAGGTTCCAGTCGCCTGCCGGGAGTTCTCCAATAGCATAATTACCGGATTCATCGGTCCGGACCTCCCGGGTAACCCCATCGCTATTGGTAAGTGCTACGAAAATATCGGTTACGGGGATCGCCACCGCGGTTACTGTTCCAGACACACTCGCTCCTGCTTCCAGGGACAGGTCGACATCGATCAAGGTAGATCCAGATACAACAGTCGCATCGGAAATCGCCGATGACGCATAGGTGTCCGCAAAAGCGGCCACCCGGTAGGTTCCGGATGCCAGGCCTTCGATAGTGAAGGTTCCGTCAGCGGCGGATTCAGTCGCACCACCATTTCCGTTTCCATCATTGGCCACAACTCGTGCCCCCTCGATCGGTTCATCATCCGATGCACGAACCACCATGCCGGACACGACTCCCCCAGCGCGGGCCGAGAAGATCGGCCCCTCGGTGATGAGACCCTCTTCCAGGACCACGCCATCGACTGATTCGCTGACCACCCCCGTACCACTGAAGGTAACCGCATAGTTACCTTCAGGCAGGCCACTGAACCAGTAACGGCCGAGATCATCCAGGCCGGAGACATCCAACGTTCCGTCGGCCCCTATAACACTTACCAGCAGTTCTCCCGGGTCCACGGTCGCCGGTAAAAGAACACTGCCTTGCAGCTTCGCGCCTCCACCCAAGGCCCAGGTGACCGGACCGGCTTTCACGTCGGCGACCAATACCACCGGTTCAAGATCCTCCGGCGGCAAGTAGCCATCGAAAACGACATCAAAGGTTCCGGCCCCGGCTTCCATGAATCGCACAAAGCCATCGCGAGTGGATACGGTGATGTCCGCCAAACCGCCTTCTTCATCGTACAACGCGACATTAACCCCTCCGAGAGGTTGACCCGTGCCAGCGAGTTGCACCTGTCCCTCTAGACGTGCGCGTAGTCCAAGAGCCTTGTCTGTGATATAGTGTCTCAGCGCTGCCGTCGGGTTGGGCGACAGACGCCCGGTCCTAAGCTGCCAAAGTTCGATCGCATCACGCGCCCAGCGGACGAATCCACCCGCGGTGTTACCGTAATCGACCACCATCATCTCCCAGGCCGCATCCCAATCGGCAACCGGGTTGCCTGGGCGCACAGTATCTCTTATCCGGTCCCAATCCACGGAATCGGTCGACGCTGCCGTAAGCGGATGAGTGATGATATGATTGCGACCCGAAAGCGCAGTAATCGTGACCGGAACCCGTCCACTCTGGCCAGGACCCAAAATCCAGGGCACCCCTTCCGGAGCCAGCCCCAGGAAGATCATCTTCGTCACAGGATTATTCTGTCCCTCCAGGCGCATCTCCTGGTTGCGGGATCCGCTCAGCCCGATCATGGGCATGATCAGATCAGTCCCACCGGTGTTTTCGTATTCGACCCAGGCGGTGAATTCACGCCCGGTTCGGACGAATTCAGGCATGAGGATGGCGGTCCGCAATGCACCGGGCTCAGCGCTGGTCACGGCAAAGGCATCCTCCAGTTCCCGCGTGAAACCATCCTGCCTCAGCAGGATATCATAGGTTCCGGTAACAGCTCCGACCAAGTTGAAGGTCGCATACAGGTGCATGGCATCGACCAGATGGACTTCATCGGCTGTGATCGTGGTTCCCCCTTGGATCAATGACGCTGTCACACCCGCGTTAAGCCCCGTTCCGAATATCGGGAGCGTGACCTGGCCCCGGTTCGACCCAGATTCGAATCCGATCGAATCAATACCGAACACCATACTCGAAGCGCTCAGGCTGAAACCCAGCGGTGAAGACGGCAGGTGGACGGGAATGGCCAGAATATACCAGGTGCCGCCCGAAGCATTGAAAATAGCCAGGCTGGCATCCGCCGCGTTCCACTGCGGACTGAGCAGCTCAGCCTCGGCCAGGGAGGGCATGATTTCCTCCGAGGCCACCAGACGGGTCCATCCTCCATTTCCTGCCCGATCCAGCGAGATGGCGATGTCCGCACCGGCTGGCGGTTGTATCTTGTAGATCACAGTCTGCCCGACCGACAGGAATGCACCCGTCTCCAAAACACCAATCTCGAGTTCAGGCACGGACAGATAAGTGGTGGTCGCGGCACGGCGGTGGTTGTTGTCCCGGTTCTGACCTTCAAAAATATCTCCGCGGGCATTGGCGGTCACGCCCCAGGCGTACCTTCCTTCGACTCCGGCCGGCACTTGAATCGTTTTCGAGAAGGTAAGACTCTGTCCGACGCCCAAGGTCATTCCATCGGCCACGGTCGCATCGGTAACCTGCAGACCGCTCTCCTCACTGCCTGCGACGGGA
>QNAI01000087.1 GCA_003641745.1 Verrucomicrobiota bacterium
CGCAGCATGATGGCATCGATGAATCCGCCTTCGGCCGCGGCGTGCAGGTATTTGATCAGTTTCTTGTCGTGACAGGAGAAACCGCAGTATTTGACCTTCCCCGAAGCCTTCAACTCGTCGAAGACATCCTTCAATCGATCGCTCTTCGGCCAGTCCAGGGAATCCTTGCCATACTGTTTGGGACCGATCCCGTGGATGAAAAACATGTCGACATAGTCGATGCCCATATTCTCCAGGCGGCGGTCGATCATGGTGAGGAGCTCCTCCGGGCCTTTCTTGGGATGGTCCTTGGTCACGATGAAGGCGTCCTTGCGGCGCTCCGGGTAGCGATTCACCCAGGCGCCGACGTTCTTCTCCGACCGACCGTTCATATAGCAGTCTGCTGTATCAAAATAACGGATACCCATATTCCAGGCCAGGTCAAGGTACTGCGGATTGTGGGCGCTCATCATGCCCCCGATATTGAGGATGGTGACTTCAGGGCCGTTCCTGCCCAGCTTCCGCATTGGCAGCGCGGTCGAGGGTTCCGCTTCGGTTCTGTCGGCGGCGACGACGGTCGCGGGCAGGGCGGCCACTGCGGCAGGAAGGACGACGGCGGATTTCAGGAAATCACGGCGGGAGGTAGGTTTGGTGTTTTTCATGGATACGGCGGGTTTATAGGGTTCTGATTTTTCTTTCGAGCGTCCGGATTCGTTTGCCGAGACGGGTCAGGGTTTTTCTGAAGTGGACGGGCAGGTCCGCGCAGGATTCACAGTGGAAGCGCGTCGCCTTGCTGCCTTTTTCCGGGTAGATGAAGGTGCTGCCACAGACCTGGCATGTCTTTTCGCGCGTGGCGGGTTGCAGCTTGGGATCCTTTTTCACGGGGGTATTTATCCTCAGCGATCGCGGGTTCCGAGGTCGAGCAGGTTTGAAGGATCACCGCCATCCATCAGGAGGCTGCGTTCCGGAGAGCGGGTTTCGCCGATTGCGGTTACCCGGATGGCGGCATGGTCCCTGACCGGGCATTCGTGCTCGCAGATGCCGCAACCGATGCAGAGTGCGGGGTCCACATAGGGGCGGCGCAGGGTGATGTTTTTCCCATCGCGCTTGCGAATGGTGACCTCGCGGGAGTAGATGGCTTTCGGCGAAGTCGGGCAGACTTCCTCGCAGACCACGCATGGCGTCTCCATGGCCCATGGCAGACAGCGGCCATGGTCGTAAAAAGCGGTTCCCAGCTTGACCGGACCCTGTGCCTCGTACCCGCCCCGCCCGTTTTTTTCCTCGATAGAGATTCGTTGGATCGCACCTGTCGGGCATACCTGGCCGCACAGGGTGCAGTTGAGCTCACAGTAACCGACCTTCATGTTGAGGATTGGCGTCCAGAAACCTTCCAGGCCCGCCTCGAGTATTGTCGGCTGCAATACATTGGTCGGGCAGACGCGGATGCACTGGTCGCATTTGATGCAGCGCTCGAGGAAACCGTCCTCCCGGACGGAGCCGGGTGGACGGATCACCTTCTTGTTGAAGTTCTCGTCGCTGTCTCCCGAAGCGCGGGCGACTGCGTAACCCGCAATCCCCAGCAGCGATGCCATGGCCGCCCGGCGGCCCGGCAGGGGCGGTCCCGTCACCTCATGATCCTTATTGGGCATGAAGCTGAAGGATATGGCATCGACCGGACAATCATCGATGCACTCGAAGCAGACAAAGCACTCGCTCTTGCGAAGCTGGGTATGCGGATCGCTTGCACCCTGGCAATTCTTGAGGCAGGCATCGCAATCGATGCACTTGTTGGGATCGCGTTCGATCCGCCACATGGAAAACCGCGACAGGTAGCCGAGGAAGGCGCCCAGGGGGCAGACCGTGCGGCAGAAAAAACGCGGGATGACCACGTTCATGCCGACAAAGAAGAACAGGATCAATCCGATCAACCATGCCCCGACATGGTAATACTGTTTCACATAGAATGTGTCGGGGATCAGCAGGTTGATGCCGGGCAGGATCGCGGCCGTCATGGAGCGATGGAAGAGACAGATCGGATCGAGCAGGCCGATCTGCAGGCTCCCGAAAAACCCCGCCACGATCATGGCCACGAGGATGATATATTTCAACTGCTGCAGGTTCCGAAAACGGTTGGCCTCGATGTTCCACTGCTCGTCCCGACGACCGAAGAGGAAGCGGGTCACCTGGTGCAAGGTGCCGTAGGGGCAGATCCAATTGCAGAAAAAGCGACCCAGAAAAAGTGTCGGCAGGAGTAATACCAGACCAAGGATCAGCCCCTTGTACACGGACCAGGTGGTGATCGTCGTCGCCACACCCACCAGGGGATCCATCTCAAGGAAGAGTGAAACCGGGTAGCCCTTGAGGTAGCGAAGGTCGGTGATGATGACGAAGAACAGGAACAGGATAAAGAAGAATGCCTGGGCGATCACCCGGATCCGGGTGATACGCATGTCAGCAAACACTATGTGACCGATCCAGCCGGCGGCTTTGGTAAGTGGTCCGGGATTGGCGGACTTCGCGGTGGCCCTGATCGCGTCTGTGACGGGTGTGTTTTCGGTCGGCTCCTGTTTGCCACCCTGCCCGCCACAACCGCAATTGCCGCTGCCACAGCTCATGCCCGAACCTCCTTCCAGGCCGTTTCCTGCCAGTTCATATTGCCCAGGCCTCGTTCGTGTGCCTTGTGCAGGTAGTCCAGGTCCGCCACGTTGCGGCCGAGGAGATTTGTGTATCCGTAACTGTCGACTGCCACCATGTCGGTGCCGGCGACCACCGAACCCACCTGCCTGACGTCGGATAGCCGTCCGCCCGTCGGACCGTTGCTCATCAGGACATGCATTCCATCCAGGACGACGAGGGTGGGCTGAATCATCAGGGCAAAGTCTGAAATGATGCTGTGGATATGCTGGTGAAACTGGTTGCGGCGGCCGCCGAGCAGGCCATACCAGTTTTTCATCGTCATCGATGCACTGCAGAGATTGTGATCCTTGCAGGGCGCGATGCCGATAACCTTGTCAGCCTTCTCGAATGGGCGGTGAAAGAATGGCCAATGCCGGAGAATCTCTCCATCCAATTGCAGATCGGTGAAGGCGCTCTGTTCGGGATAGATGAGCTCAAGATTTAGATCAATTGCCACCGACTTGAGTCCGCTCTTGAGGAAACAACCGGCCGGGCTGTTGATCGGGTTGTCCGCAACCAGGATGCGCTTTGCACCCGCCTCGAGCACCAACTCAGCGATAGCCCGCAGGCTGTCCGGATGGGTGGTGGCAGCCAGGGCGGGTGGTCGGTCAAAGGCGACGTTTGGTTTCAACAGAACCACATCGCCTTTCTCGACGAACCGTCCCATGCCACCGAGAGCATCGATGGCAGCGCGGGTGGTCGCGATGCGGTCAGTCCCGTGTGCGACGGCGAGAGAAGTCTGGGTTTTGAGCAGGCCGGTGGAAAAACTGGGCAGGGTGATCCCCGACTTTTCACCGAAGCCGGGCACAAAGTGCCTGCGCTCCCACAGAAGAAGAGCCGCCGCCAGGGCTCCTCCCGAAGTGATCCCGGTCATCGCCAGGTGGCGGATGAACTGTCGGCGATTCACCCCTTTGGGGTCTGGCGTTACGGGTTCGCGGGGCATTATCAGGTGGGCTCAGTATCCGTATTCGTCCGTGGTCTCCGAATCCTCTTCGAGCAGCGCCGTCACGAATGCCACGGCCACTTCCTTGCCCGCAGCATTGACCACGCCCACGACGGTGTTGTCACGGGTATAGACCACATTCCATTGTCCGAAAACCTCGGCCACGAAGACGTTCGCATCTCCAGTCTCGAAGGTGTCATCAAGGCTTCCATACCTCACGTAGAAATCGAGCAGGGCTTCCCAATTACCGCGTGCGATCCCTGCGTCGGCACTGTCTTGCGCAAAGCAGGTCAGTTCCTCCCCGTTCGCCTGGTAACGGGCTTCGAATACGCCCTTCAAAACAGACTGACCATAGGCATTCTCGTTGATATAGGTCAGGCTGCCCGCGACCTGGTTCTCCGAAGGCAGCAGCATTCGTCCTTCCATACCGGAATCATCTTCCGGCAGTTCCTCGACCAGTCGCCGGGTCAAGAATTCAGCCGATTGCATGATGGCAGGATCGAATGACGAGGCCAGCACCTGCACGTAGACATTTCCCAATCGCATGAAGGTTCCGGTTCCGCTGTTGTATCCGTCGGCCACAAAATTCAAGGGAGGGCTCGAAGCATCCCTTTCCGCGGAGAATATGCCAAAAGCGTTCAATGGCGAATCCATCTCGAAAAGATAGATGTCCACGAATTCGCCCTCCGCTGTTTGGTGCGAGAACGATTGGCTGGTCAGTTCCTGGAAGTTGTACTCGAAATAGGCGGGTGCCCGGCCGTTGATCTTCTCGTAGAGCGTGTCGACGGAGTAAACCTCGGTTTCGCCCATGGGCAGCAGGCCGTCGACAGGAGGGAGAATGGTCAGGAATGAACTGCCGGTTTCCTTGTCACCGCTGACGAAGGACTCGCTTGCCCGCAGATCGGATTCATTCCGCAAGGTGGCGGCCTTCCCTTCAACTGGATTCCGTGTGAATTCAAGCGCCTCGATGTCACCCGTGTAGCGGGTCTGATCGAAATCATGCCCCTTTCTGGCGATTCCGAAACCTATTCCGATCAGTAGGAGAAGGATGAATCCTCCTATGACCTTTTCGGTCCGGCCGATCTTCGTCCGATAAAAATCACGTTTATTGACCGTTTGAGACACCAACTTTCAAGTAGGTGGAATCGCGTCCGGATGCAATGCAGAACGTTCCTGGCCGGTGTTGCCTGTGCTTCCGGTGTTTTTCTGACAGGATTAACAGGATTTACAGGATCCTGATCTGGAACAGCAAATGGTTCTGATGACGAAATAAAAGCTATCGGGTATCTGTGTCTTTTCAGGTCCTGCAGAAGCAAATCCGGTCAATCCTGTAAATCCTGTCCAAACTTCTTCTCAGGTTGAGGTCTGTTGGTGCAGATTGGTTCATGTGCTCATGCCTCCAGTCTTTTCCGACGGGATTGACAGGATAAACGGGCTCCTGATCTGAGAATGCCCTCAGTCTAAGCCGAACGAAAACCTGCTATCGGCGATCGACCTGTTTTCCAGTCGGACTTTCCCAGTTGGTTGCCGAGATCGGTACTTCCACCGTGTCACCAAGATAATCACAGAGAAATACGCCTTCTCCCTTTCCGGTGACGGTCAGGATATTGCCAACTTCAAAGGCAATCTTGCCGATTCCCATCGAAATCTCGATGGCTTTGGTGATCGTGATACTCGACGGGAGGGCCTCAGGTTCCGGGTTCAAGTTGCTTTGCGGAAGTTCCGGTTCCAATCGGACGTCGTAGGCACTCGTCGACTCGGCTTCAGTTGAGGCGAGGGTGGGGTGTGGGGCTGCGATGCGTGCTCCTGATTGCCGTTCACTCCCCTGCCGAAGGGCCTTCACGAATTTACTGCCGATCGGCAGTTGGGTAAAAATGGCTGTCGCCACAGCAACCAGGCCGATTCCGACCAATGCACCGCTAACTATGATCTGCAAATTGCCGTTCTTGGAACTCATACCTTGGAAAGACGCGCAATCCATCTCCATCGGTTGAATCGATCGTTCCCTGAACGCGAAACTTGGAGTGTCGGTATGGAATGGCCCCAAGATTGTCTCAACCAAGGCGGCCCATGCTTCCGGTGGTTTTTGACAGGATTAACAGGATTTACAGGATCCTGACTGAGAGGAGCAGATGATGATGAAAAAAGGGCCTATTGGGTTCTGTGTCATTCCTGACCCTGCAGAAGCCTATCCAGTCAATCCTGTTAATCCTGTCCAAATTTCTACTCAACCTGAGGTCTGTTGGTGCAGATTTCATGCCTCTTCCGGCGCAGTCGAGTCGCCGGTTTGGCCCTGATGCCCTCCGTCTTGAGTATTATTGCTTATTGCCGATAATGTAGGGATGCAAACCTTGGTCGGAGGGCTGCAGGCTCAATCCCGTACGGGTCCGAATTGGATCGAAGACCGCTTCGAACCAAGGCGGGATCTGGCCCGATCGGTCCTGAGCATCGGCGGGGGGGAACTCGAGCAGATGGAAGCGATTGCTCCGGTATACCCGGAAACTTTTTTCACCATCCTCGAAGAGAGGGACATCCGGCATTGGTTCCGACGCAGAAAGCCGTCCGAAGCCCGCAATCTACGGACCATCCGCGGCAATCCGACTCGTCTGTCATTCCCGCACGACAGCTACGATCTCGTTGGGTGCCAGTTCCTGCTCTCATTGCCCCTCGATCCTGACCCCATCATCGGCGAGGCGATCCGGGTCTGCGCACCCGGAGGTACGGTTCTACTCCAGGACCTTACTGGTCCACCGACAGAACCGTGGTTCACGACTTCTTTTTCAGATCCGGTCATGGCCGAGATCGATACGGTCCTGAGAGAACTCCAGTCCGTGCTTTTTTTTGGTTCGATGCTGAATGGGACCATGGAGAAGTATGGCATGGAGGACTTGAGGGTATCCGTGCAGTCGTGTCCGACCGGCGATGATTGGAAGGACTCGATCGAACAACGCCTTTGGCAGCACAAACTTCACAAGGCGGTTCCGATCGCTCTCACCCGTATCGATGACGATCGCTCGACCGAGGAACTTGTCGAAGCCTTCCTCGAGCAGATCAATCCGGAGGCGGCTCGCAGCCAGGTGGTGATGTGTTCGGTTACCGCGAAGAAACCGTATCCGGAAGTCAGGTCAGAATCGGACGAAACGGTCTGAGGTGATGAGGGTTCTGTAGGATCGATCTTCCCGGCACCTCGCAACCCTACAAAAAGCTCTTCGAAGGCGCACACAAGGCACGCTCCTACATAAAGCATTGGTTCGGTGTAGGGGCGTGCCTTGTGTGCGCCCTCGAGAGAGAATGAATCCGTCGAACCGGTCGTAAATCACGACAGCAGCACATGTGGCCCCCGAAAGAGACCGTCTTGAAAGGTTCTTCGGTCGAGGCGACGTCGTGCCAGTTCACGATCCCGGGCTTCCCCTGATCACGGGTGGGGGTGTGTTCGGGTCAGGTCCGCCTGCCTGCGTGTGATCCCGTAACCCTGTAGCAGGCAAACTGTTAGGTGCCAGTGAAAATGCTAATGATTGAGGTACCGACCCTCAATTTGATCGAAAAAGGCGTGGAGACAGACACAATCGAGTCGGGAAAGGACCGTTCAGCCAGATCGGTTCGTTCTGTGGCATATGCGTCGGTTCACCGCAGATCATTGGGGACTGCGTGACCCGCCGGATGGATACCGGCAGGTCAGAGCCTTTTGCATCCCGGCGGTCATGCCCAGCGTGGCAGCGCAGTCGGGATTGCTGTGCGGGTTTGACTGGAGGCCGGCTGGTTCCATCGAACCTGAAAAGTCACCAATAGGTGAATACGGATCCGCGATTCCGTCCTCCCATATAAACTTTTTCACGGGTAAGCTTCCAATCAACTCAATATATACGCCATGAAATCGAACCATCGATCGCCAGTCGCTTTCCGGGAGTGTCTTCCGGCCTTTCCATTCTTCGTCCTTTCGTCATGCGTGTTGGGTATCTTTTTCTGTTTGTCCATTTTACCAGGCTTGGCCGAGCAAGTTGCGGCGCCCCTGATCGAGCCGATACCGACGGCTCAGCAGGAGATCGACGGTTTCAGTCCGCAACCTCCGGGCTCGGGCAACCCACCGGTCACCGTGACCATGACCACGGCCACCGAGGGTGCCACCATTTACTTTATCATTCGCGATGATCAGAGGGGTGCTATCCCCACCTATCTTCCTCCTTATGATCCCGCGAATAAGCCCGTAATAACTGCGGCCGGCACCAAGTGGGTTGGCGCCATGGCGGTCAAGAGCGGCATGGAGGACAGCGATGTTGCCTGGCAGATGTACAAGATCCATGCCCCGGTCATCGAGTTGGTTTACACGTTGAGCTTCGGCCAGGTGGTGATCAATGGGTCCTCGGAGAAGTCTTTGTACATCTATAACCGGGGTGACATGCCCCTTACCATCACGTCGATCACGAAGGAAACGGATGATCCGGATGCCTGGTCACACAATTTCTCGGGGCCGATTGTGCTGAATCACGTCCCCGCCGTAGTCAAAATCACTTTTTCTCCGACCGAAGTGAAACAATACTCGGCGGTCTTTACCGTCGAGTCCGATGCGGCCGGTGGCAGTAATATCCGCTCGGCTTCCGGTTCCGGGTTTGATCCCACCAAGGTGGCCACACCGGCCATCAACCAGAATGGAGGTGAGACCCACTACTCACCTCTGGAAGTCTGGCTGTATTGCGGTACGGCCGGGGCAACGCTCCGTTACACTCTGGACGGTTCGGATCCGACCGAAGCCTCGACCCTCTATGACAGCTTGAACAAGCCCGTGTTGACCGAATTGGGCGAGGTGGTTTTCAAGGCCAGGGGGTACAAGGACGGGCTGACTCCGAGTGATGTTGAGTCCAGGACGTTCAATGTCGTTGAGCGTGAGTTGACCGCTTCTGACGACTATTTCTTCAACCCGGTCAAAGTCGGCGAATATGAGGAAAAGCCCCTTGTCGTGACCAATGTGGGGTCACGCCCGATTGAGATCAGTTTTATCGAAGTGGACAATGAGAACTTCAGCGCCAACTGGACGGGAGCGGTGACCATTCCGGTTGGCGGTGTGAAGAACTACACCGTTCGGTTCAGTCCGATCGAGCGGGGAGATCTGTTTGGGACCTTAACCATTACCACCAACGCGAACGGCGGAGATGTCAAACGGTACATGAGCGGTTTCGGCATGCCGTCAGGCTATGGATTGGACCCAAAGACCAAGACCGTGAGCGGTGAGGGCGATTCCTATACGGTTTATGTTGATGGTTCAGGTGGATTTACCGCTGCGGAGACCCTCGACTGGGTGTCACTGGTGGTCAATTCCGACCTGATGTATTTCGTGGTGACGGTTTCACCCAATACGACCGGGAGCGCCCGGGAGGGAATTGTCAGTGTCGGCGAACTGACCCACACCATCCTCCAGGAGGCGTCGGGGACGGCGTCGGGAATCGATCCTGAGAGCAAGGAGATGGATTCCGTGGGTGGCAGCTATTCGATTCAAGTCAATATTCCGACCGCGTGGACCCTTCAGGGTTCTCTCGGTTGGGCTTTTGCTACTCCGACAGAAGGAACTGGACCGGGATTGGTCACAGTGACGGTATACCCAAATCCAAACGATTGGGAGCGTGACTTGGTATTTCCGATTGGCGGGTTCTCGCACACCATCAATCAGGCGGCCGCTTCCCCGGAGCAGTATGAGTTGGTTGCGCCGCAGTTCTCACCGGATCCGGGAGACGGTCCGTTTGCGGGATCGGTGAATGTGAGTCTCCTGATACCGACCCTTGGAGCATCGATTGGCTATACGACCGACCCAAACGCCTCGGAGCAGTACAAGCCGTTGTGGCCCGTATACACTCCCGGGGAGCCGATCGTGATCACTGAAACAACCACGATCCGGGCTTTTGCATTAAAGGCGATGCAAGGCGAAACGGACGTTGTGAGTGCAACCTACGTTATTGAAGGAGCCGTCTCACAGGTCGCATCGCCACAATTCGCTCCCGACCCGGCTACAGGACCGTTCACAGACACGGTGGAGGTTACTCTGTCGACCGCCACGGAAGGTGCGTCGGTCCGGTATACCTTCGATGATTCTGTTCCTTGGGGTGAGTGGACTGTCTTTGTGCCGGTGAATCCGATCGTAGTGGACGAGACGACAACGATCTGGGCCTACGGGTTCAAGGATGGGGATCTCAACAGCGAGGATGTTTCGGCGACCTATACGGTGATCATAGATCCCGCACGGGTGGCAAAACCGACGCTCAGTCCGAGTGCGGGCGAGGGCCCGTTCGTGGGTCCGATTGAGGTGAATTTTGCTTCGGCGACGGAGGGACCCGCCATTCACTACACATCCGAGGAATCGGCACCGGCTGAATCATGGAGTTTGGGCGACACGGTGACGATCGGTCGGACAGCTTCGATCTGGGTCCAGGCGACCAAGGAGGGCCTGGAAGACAGTGCGATCGCCTCCGGCTTCTATCAGACCGAATGTTCATACTCCGGGACGGTCCAGTCCGATACATCGGTGACGGCACAGAGTGTGGTTCCATCCGAGACGACGAGTGTCGCGACCTGGAACCTTTTCCTGGATGCCGAGGGTTCGGGAGTTATGATCGTGTCGCCAATCGACGATTCGCCTCTCATCCTTGATATCCTGATGGGAGATGATGGCAGCCTCTCCGCCACGTTCAGAGATATCGCTACTGGAGGCTCTGCGGGGTTGATGGTTGCAGCGGACATACAGTTGAACGAGCTGGTCGCTGACATTGATCTATACGGAACGGTTACCGGTGAACTCGGTGGCTGGGGGACCCTGGAGGGTGCGATCGATCCGGTGACATCCGTAGGTGGAGATCTCTTCGGCGTGTATGAAATCGACAGACTCTACGCTGACTCCGGCAAGTGCTATGCCATCGTTGGGACTGATGGGTCGGTTGTTCTTATCATCGTGACTCCGGACGGGGTGGACGCATGCCACGGACAGATCGACTCCTCCGGTCATGTCGTGATGACAACGGCGAATTCGAGCAGCGCGGACCTGAAGGTGGGTGCCGGTGAGGGCATGGCACTGACGGTAATCCCGCAGGGTTCGAGTGATCCGATCGAATTCCACGGTCTCGACGCCGGTCAAACGGGCGCAAACCGCCTGGTCAATCTGTCGACCCGGGGCTGGGTGGGGACTCAGAGCCAGAACCTGATCGCCGGGTTCGTGATCAACGGCATCGGGAAGAAACCGGTGTTGATCCGGGCGATGGGGCCGGCCCTCTCGGGCGATCCTTTCAATGTTCCGGGTGCGATCGAGGACCCGAAGATCGAGGTGATACCGCTGGGTTCAGTCGCGATTGCAGAGAACGACAACTGGAATGACGTCCAGAACGTGCAGGACCTTCTCGACGCCATCACGGTGACGGGTGCCTTCCCGGCCGCTACCGGCAGCATGGACGCCATGATTGTGACCGAATTGGACCCGGGCACCTACACGGCCAAGGTCTCCGGGATCGGCGGAGGGACCGGGGTGGCCATTGTCGAGGTCTATACTGTTGAAGATCTGGATACACCGGAGGCCCGCCAGGTAAATATCTCGACTCGTGGGTTTATCGGAACGGGTGGATCGATCATGATCCTGGGCCTGAAGGCTGATGGCAATATGCCGCGCCAGTTTCTCGTCCGGGCGGTTGGTCCGTCTTTGGGTATAGCGCCGTTCAATATGAACGGGGTGCTGTCAGACCCGGTGCTTACCGTGGTGCGCAGTTCAGATGGAACGGAGGTGGCGACCAATGACGACTGGGATGAGGGCGCTTCCGGCGATGCCATCCATTCGCTATCCCAACAGTTGGGTGCTTTTGCCCTGCCACGAGGCAGCAAGGACGCGGTGGTGCTGATATCCCTGCCGACTACGTCCGGCTTCACGGTGAAGATTTCCGGGAAGGGAGGGGAGACCGGCGTGGCCATCGCCGAGGTCTATGAGGTGCCCTGAGAGACTATCGCTTACATGATCAGGCCGGATCCTCGCATGGCCTCGAGGTCCGGATCTTCGGTTGCCTTCTGCAGGTAGGATGGATCGAGCGGTGGCCGCGGAACGGAATCCGGAAAATCAGATATAAGGCAGTGTGTTTCCGCATGGGTCATTAAGATTAGCTCGAATAATAATACCGATTAATACGACTAATTTCCTTGGAAGGGAACGACAGACGCCGTTATTGCCCTTTCACACACCTCCCCTTACAGTTCACATCAGCATCTGGATTCCTTCGATTGGACCCTCGATCCGTGCTCTGCCTGTTTCATTTGTTTCAGGCAGACGCTGACTCGAGGTTGCCTTTTCGTGTTCGTTTGCCTATAATCTGAGGACTCATCAGCACTCATCTTTATTCTTTATGTCGACATCAGTATCCATCCGAATCGCAGTTGTTTCCCTATCCGTCCTGCTCATTCCCGCCGCCGTCCAGGCAGCGGTCAACATTGGCATTGTCGCTAAGGATAAATTCTACGTTCAACAGGGGCCGGAATCTGCAGATGTGGTTGTGATGCCCTACGGCCCTTTCAAATTTGAGGCACAGGTGATGGTCGACAGCCAGTCCGACCTGAGCGGGGCCACCGTGCGCCGCGTTGGCGGGGCGACTTCCAATCTCGAATTCGATTCCGATGAGGAAGCCTACGGATTTTACCGTGAGTTTGGCAGCCAAGTGGCGATGGACAGTGCGTATCCTGCGGGAAACTACGTTCTTTCCTACACCCCATCCGGTTCGGGATCCGCCATCTCGAAGACCTTGTCGCTCACCGAAGCTCTCCCGAATGCGCCGGTGATCGAGAACTGGTTCGATATGCGGCATTTCCCGGCTGGTGAGGACGTGACCGTTCGTTGGAACGCGATGACAGGTGGCGCGGCTGACGACCTGATTGTTGTCGATATTGAAAATTGGGATACCGGGGATACCTTTTTTGAAACGGGAGTTCACTATTTCGGGGACCCGAATGGCCTCGACGGGACAGCGCGCTCGGTGGTCATTCCCTCCGGTTCCCTTGCTCCGGATACGACCTATGACTTCTTTATCCAGTTCATCAACATCGAGTCGGTCGATGAGGGTGCGACGGTTCCTGATGTTTTTTTCGCCTCGTTGCTCGGAGTCGAAACCGAGTTGAATATCAGAACGGTCACCCGCCATCCCAGTTCGGTCATCAGTTGGGGCCTTCTGAGCCGTTGGACGACCCATAGGCAGATCGGTCCCGACACGATTGAGCCTCTGGTAGGGGATGAAAACGCCTTTTTCTACGCTTTCATCTGGCTCGACAATCCGGACGACCTGACCGGGGCGAATTTTGCCGGGCGCAGTCTGGTGAAATCCTCCGATGGCGATGGCTGGATCCATTTCGAATCCGCTTTTGATGAAGCGGAACTCCAATCTAATTATTCGAACGGCGATTACGATTTCAACTACAGCTTTGCCGCGGGCGGTTCGCACTTGACCACCCTGGAACTGACCGGCGGGGCGTTGCCCGGGGTCAGATTGGCCAACTGGAACGAATTGCAGAGTGCGTCCGCCGACACAGTGACTCCAATCCGCTGGATGGCGCCGGAGAACGTAAGGGGGAGTGACGCCTATATCGTGAAGATCAATGACTCCAGTGGAGATCTGATCTTCGAGACGGATCTGGATCTGCAGAGCGGGGCGGGTCTCAACGGAACGAATACCTCGGTCGATGTTCCGGCCGGGACCCTGACCACGGGTCAGGTCTACGATGGATCGATCTCCTACTTTCGGGTGACGGATCTTGACCGCAATTCCCAGGCGGACGCCTATTTTGTCGCAGCCAACGGAGTCGAGACGCGTTTCACCATCAATACCGGCGCCGTGATCGGAGATCCGGTCAAGATCGGCGCGGTCGGGCGCGAGGTCTATTATGTGCAAACCGGACCGGATGCACCTGTACTCGACTTCGATGATGACGAGAATTTCACCTCTTTTGCCGGGGTTTTGGGGGAAGGACTCGGTGGCCTGACCAATACGCAGGTCGTATTACCGGGCGGGGCCGTCCGAAACATGTCGTTTGAACCCGGGGACGGGTGGGGCAGCGAAACGAAAAACGATTCGGTCGGCGCATTGCTGGCTGACTTTCCGGCGGGTGACTACACCCTTCGTTACCAGGTGCCGGGCAGCAACCAGGTCGAGGTCATCGTGAACCTCAGCGATGTGCGACCGGGTGCCCCGCAGGTCTCCAACTGGAATGAGACGCAATCGGTTCTGGCGACCGAACCCTTCACCATCACCTGGCTCCCGATCGAGAATATGACCGAGGCGGATGCCATCGAGGTTTTTGTCGAAGACGATCAGGACGAAGTGTTCAGATCCGGTTTCAAGCTGCTCAACGGGGTGGGACTCGACGGAGATGCTGTCGCAGTGACGATTCCGGCTGACACCCTTGAGGCCGACCGCACTTATTCCGTGACGATCGATGCCCTGCACTTTACCGACTTCGACCAGGATACCCGTCCCGGCCAGTTATTCCTGGCGGCCAATGTCAGCAGCACGGGCCTTGACCTGGTTACGGCCGGTGCCAACCAGCCGCCTTCGATCACGACGGACGCCCTGGACGATGCGGAAGAGGGCAATGCTTATTCATTCGATGTCGTTGGCTCGGATCCCGAAGATGGATCTTCGGTTACCATGCACGCCACGGTGATACCCAGTTGGCTTGGGTTCAATGATCAGGGAGATGGTACCCTGAGATTGGCCGGGAACCCGACAGCCGCCAATGTGGGTGTGTTTACAGTGACCGTATCCGTGACCGACTCACAAGGGTTGGTTTCCAGCCGTGAGTTTTCGCTGACGGTCAATCCCGACCTCTCTGACCCCGAGGGTAGGGCCCTGGATATCGTCGGTATCAACTGGTTGCGGGACCAGGCGTCGCCATTCACTTCGCAGATCACGGAGGTGCAGTTCGGAGAGAGCGCGCTGATCTCGGGATCGGTCGGCGACGGTGCCGTCAGTTTCCTGAACGGCATGTTCACCGGTCCGATAAAGCTGTCGTTTTATTGGAAAGTCTCTTCGGAGGCGGGCAAGGATTTCTTCCGGGTCAGCGTCGATGATACGGTGGAAGCCGAGATCAGCGGGGAGCAGAATTGGCGCGAACAGGTCATCAC
>QNAI01000088.1 GCA_003641745.1 Verrucomicrobiota bacterium
CGCGATGGGTTCCATTTTCGAAATCAGCCGACAAGTCGCCGCCTGGAATCGCAACCCGAGCAGGAAGCTGCAGAGGATTCTGGCTTGAACTACAATCTACAAAGCCTGACCCCCTGTCCACCGGTTTTCTCAGCCTCCAAACAATGCCCGGACATTCCCGGCCGGCGTCCCCATGATCAGGGCGTTGGAGCTTCCGTGAAAATACCGCGTGCCTCCCGATTCCTCGATGCAGCGCTGCGACTCGTCGCGCACCCAGTCTGGTGAATTCAGCTGGATCTTCGGGCAGGAAACATTGTTCCAGAGTGTCAGATCGGGATACCTGGCACGCAGTTTTGCCGTGGTCATTCCGGCATCCCGGTCGACTTCCCCATATCCCTGACATCCCGCTTCCTCGAAGATCATGTCGGAAACGGACCACAGGTCGCCATCGGTTCGGAAGACGTAATTAATACCGAGTTCCGTCAGCCCATCCACCATGTGCTTGAGAGCCGGCAGGTGAACCTCACGGAAAGCGGCCGGTGAGAAAAACGGACCCTCATTTCCCGCCATATCACCTCCGCCCAACATGATCCTGGGGTAGGGCGATCGGGCCAGAGCCCGGCCCAGGGCCAAGCCCTTTTCGGCCTGTATCATGAGGTATCGGCGAACCAGTCCAGGGTCGGTGATCATTGCCATCAACATGTCTTCGTCGTAGCCGATGGTGATCTCGCCGCCATTGCACGGGATGAAAAACTCGTCGCCATAGGCCTCACATATACGGCGGTGATCGGGGTCGAGTGGGAAGTCATCGAGCTCGCCCAAGCACGCTTCAGCGGCTTCGACCTTGTTCCGAAGAACTGCGATCGGGTCGGCCCCCGGGTCCAGACGCACCGATTCGACCACTCCATAATCACCGGTTTCGGGCATATAGGCATGGACTTCATGATCCCCGTCCGGGTCCCCGAACAGGAACGAGACTTCATCGAGTTGACGGGTCGGCTTGATCGTCTGGCGCCAGGGCATGCGGTAGACATCGATATCCAGGACCCGGCACAATTCGGCCATATCCTCGAAAAGGGCATTTACGAATTCTGCGTGGGCGGATGGTCCTCGGGCCAGGGCGCAGGTTTCGGCGTAATGCAGAGAACCGGTACCCGAATGCACCGGACGTCCCAATACACGGGAGGAGACTTCGCAGGCAATGGCGGGAATGTAGTTGGGCGGGCGATCGACCTGACGTCCCTCGATCGCGGCCAGGCAGCGTTCGTGTCGTGTCATGTGACGCAGGGTAGGCGAGTCATCAGGGGGCAGTCGATTAATTCTTACTGGTTTTCTCCAGGCGAAAGGGATCAGGCGGACGAGCGGGTCATATCGGAATTTCAGAAAAGATCGTGGTTGAGCCCCACCTCCGCGGTCGCGCGGGAGCACGACTCTCCATCTTCTGAGGGCCGAAAAGGGGCACTTCGGAACGCCGACACAGCGGCGTTGTTACAGCGATTTAAGTTGGGCTCTGGTAGAGCAACGGCGCGGTGCCGTCGTTCCCGACTGACCCTAAATTTCGTCTAGGGACATCCGGAGAAGCTGATTGCCGCTGGAAAAGACGACTCCTGAATCAGTGCTGTATCCGGAAGTCCACCTCCGGGCGTGAGTGACTTCAGCCACCTCCGTGCCATCGTGGTCGAGCAGGTGATGGTGTCCGGTGGCATCGACGACCAGTAGATGGCCTGAAGCGGGCTCCAATTTTGCTATGGGGTGAGCAAAAGTCCGGTTCCAGGAAGGGTCGCCGCGGTCGAGGTCCAGGCGGAGGAGGCATCCCTGGGCGGTGGACGCGAATAGGCAGTTCTGCATCCTGTCAATCACCAGGCCGTTCACCTCGCCGCCGAGTCTCAGGGAAAACCGGCGCTGAAAAGGGAGCGGTTCCTCACGGTCGCCACTGGAGGAGAGATCAAAGACCTGCAGGTTCTCGCCGCGATTGCTGCCCACGGCCAGGATCCACGAATCATCCGACTCCACGATCGACACAGCAGAGAGGCGACTGGTCCACCCTTCGACCGGAATCTCAGCCAGCAACTTTCCAGTCGGTCGAAGGATGCGACAGGTGGATTGATTGCTGATGACCTCGCCCCCGGCCAGGACCTCCGAACACCCATCATGGTCGAGGTCGATCGGCAGTAACCGGGCTGGAATTCCGTTGTCATAACGGAAGGTCCAGAGCTCCTCGCCGTCCGGAGAGAAACCGCGCAGGATCTTGTCGCCGCAGCCGACATAGATGATGGAATCATCTGGTTGCCGACCGACGACAACACGAACCGCCGTGGGATGATAAAGCGCCCACCACGCCGAGTAGGAGGGTATGGCCTCAATGGTTCTGGTCCAGATGACCCGCCCCCTGGAGATTCTCGAAAGCATGGAGTCGCCATGTCCGACATAGAAGGTCTCTTCGCCACCCATTGGAGCCGCCGAGATGTCATGCACCCGGCTCTCAAGTCTGACCTCCCAATCCAAGTTTGAGTTCGGGCCGCATTTTGCGACCAATCCATTTTCTGTGCCGAAGATGGTCCGGTGATCGGGACCGGATACGACCGAGGTGATGTCGGATTCGCACTCGTACAGGTTCTCGAAATTGAGCGACTTGCGGCCCCCGCTTTTGTACGGCGGTGTCCTGGATGGCTCGGCCGGAGTCGGAGATTCGTGGCACGCCAGAAGAATCGGTTCGTTCGGACCGGTCAGGGTGACCCGGGAACCGTCAACGGAATCCAGCGAATAGAGCGGTTCGCCGTCTGCCCGGATCCGTGCGAAATGGGTAAAGGAGACCGCATGGCCCGGTTTCATCTCAAGGACCGAGCGCGAGGTAAACACCGAGACGACCTGGTCATCCGTGCCGTAGCGGCACTTCCAGGCCAAGGCCAGGCTCTCCTCGGGCGGCATGCCCGGCTCGCCTTTTCTGCTGTATTGGAGCGACTTGTCCTGCTCTTTGAAGGTCTTGGTATGGTCGTGACTGCATGTTCCCTGCAGAAGAAAGTGGACCGTTCCAGATACCTCATCCTCACGAAGGGCACGGAGCTCTTCGTTCTTGAAAGTGGCCTTCCCCGGAACTCGAAAGTGATTCTCCAGGACATATGACCCGGCTTCCTTGGCCCGGACGGTGTCATGGAACAGAACCCCGATCTGAGGGAGAAAGAAGACCTCCCTAATCCAGTCCGTTCCGTTGGTGTTGTTCAGACGCAACCGGACGTATCCGCTCCCGTCCGGTTCGATTCTTTTCTCGATCAGCTCCGCGAAGCTGGGGACCTTCCCGGCCAGGCCATTGCGAACAACGGTCAGGACGGAATGGTTTTCGGTTTCCGGGTAATAGATGCCGCTTTCGGAAACCAAGAAGCTGTATCCGTGCCTGGAGTAATCGATGACATCCAGGGTGTCAGCGTAGGCGTGAGATCCGGAGCCAAGCCCGTCGATGAGGAGGTAGGCATCCGACCGACCCCATCCCGACCGGAAGGCAAGTTTGTCGAAGCATCGTTCGATCGGTGTGTCCGGGGGCGTGTCGAAAATACCCGCGACCAGATCCGGATGGTCCTCCCACACACGGTACACGATGGGATCCAGGTCGATCACGGTCAGGCCGATCGAATCCGTGGGTTCGACCGGTTGGACGCCGCGATCGAAGGCGCGGGGGAGAAAGACCTGGGAACGGTTGCTCCGGTAGCCTTCGGCCAGACTATGGGCGAACAGGTAGCGTCCATCCTGATACCAGGCAGCGGCCGCTCGCAGAATGGGCCCGGGGAAGGCCCTGAGCATGGTGCCATCGCCTGAAGAGGGCATCCACCCCTGGTTGTTAATGATGGCCAGCGCACACTCGGCGCCCCGCCGGACTCCATCACTTTCAAAGTAGCGATGCTCGGGTTCAAGCATCGCATAATCGAGCATCGGCGGCTGGGAAAGAAACCAACCGTGGCAGAGTCCATCGCAAAGCGGCTTCCAACTCCCGTTGGTATAGGGTTGAAAGATGCGCTGAGCAATGGACTGCCAATCCCGCCAACTCTCGAGATCGGGATGGTGTCTCTGGCAGTAGTCGGAAAAGAAAGCCAGGGCGAGCCCCGGGATCAGGCCATGGTTCTGGCGGGGGAAATCGGTCGCCGTGTAGAGCGGGACATCGGTCTTGGACACCCCCTGGTCGCTGTGGATCCAATCGAGGATGAACTGGAAGAATGGTCCCCGCAGTTCGTCGCCGATCATGCCCACGCATTCCAAAAGCCGAAAAGAGGACACGATGTGAGACATGCGAAGATGCAGGTCGCGAACATTGAAGTCACCCTCCGGGACCCCATAGTTGATGATGGCACGCCAGATCTCCTGGGAGGACTCAAGCACATCGCGATCGCCGGTCAGGTAGGCGAGGTAGCCGCGGTGGGTGTAGGCGTCGTGACTCTCCAATTTCCAGTCCAGATCAGGCATGGGCGTGGATCGGATCATCTCCGCGTAGTGCTCGGGCAATGGAAGCCTGGTTGCCTTGATTTCTGAGAGAAACGGCAACGTTACCGCAACGGAATCGATGAGCAGGCCAAGCCCGTGTTTGAACCCATCCGTATCCGAATAGCCGAGATGGATTATATTGTGTCCGGTGCCCAGCGGATCCATCAAGGTCCTGACCTCGTATCCTCCCGGACCCGGGTAGGTGCAGTCCGTCGCACAGAAGAAGCGGTAATACAGATCCCGGACCCACGGATTATCACGAAGGTTGCCGATCAGGAAGGTGGGACCTGAAGAACGCTCTGGTATCCTTTCCCCGGGATCGATGATGATTCTCAGGTTTGCGCCCACGCTCCTCAAGGCATCGATCAGCGGTTGAATCAGGGCGTGATCCGGATCCAGATCCGGTGGAACGAGCAGGACTTCGGAAGGCTCCCCCAGGGGCGTAAGGGGATTCAGCGATCGGGGCAGGGGCGAAAGCATGGGATGGGGCAATGAGCGAATGGCAATGTTAAGGGGTTCTCAGGAGGAATAACGGTCAACTTGGCTTCGAAGGGGTCAAAGCACATAGGCTGATGTCGGCAGAGTGGCTGCCTCGGTACTCGCATTGGCATGCAAGATAATGAGCAATGACCCCGTGGGCTGTTCTTCAATGAAGTCTTCGGTCCCGGCTTCGGACGTCCCTCACGAGCGAGCCGCTGTGAAGTTTTCCGGCCATGGCGTCACGACGAAACGCGATGGAGGCGTCCCTCAAGGGCGCCCCCGTATCGACGGTATTGACCATGATTCCGGCCCGGTTGCGGGTCAGTGTTCCCGTGACGATCCCGTCGGGCTGAATAAACACACTGGGCCAGAGGGAATAGTTGGCGGACGAGTTGGGTGCGCTGATCCAGATGAAGTTGGAGGCAGCCCGGGCTTGGAGGGTTGCCCGCATGATCGTGGTCAGCACCCCGGGGCCCTTTTGACAGGCGTTGTGAAAGGAGTTCAACAGGCAATCCACGTCCAGCTTCCGGTAGGCCCGGTAGAGTTCCGGATACCGGACATCGTGGCAGATGAGCATGCCGCATCGAACTCCCTTGATCTCGATCACAGGAAAGTGGTTGCCCGGTGTATAATACTTCAGGTCCTCGACCGTGCAGAATCGTTTGTCGTATCGCTCCGCGATCCGTCCGTTCGGATCGATGGCGTAGAGTGAGTTGTGGGGAAGGTGACTGCCGGTCAGCCGATGATGGGTCCCGAGAATGATCCATATCCGCCGCCGCCGGGCGAGGGTCATGATCTTTTCCGTTTCGCTCGAGAGCGTCGTCCAGTCGAAACCCTCCCAGGTCTGGAATGCCGTCCCGGCGTAACCGGGCAGGGCGCACTCCGGGAAATGTACGACGTCGGCACCCTGTGCCTTGGCCGCTTCCACCTGGAGTTGGATCCGACGTGAGTTTCGCCTGATATCAGGCCCGATCGCGAATTGGCAGGTGGCAATCCTGAGTTTGGGTGATTTCCGTTTCATAGGGGTGAACGGACCCATCGGTGAAGCATTCCCGACAAGGCGCCGCCACTTACCCGAAACAGCATGATCGAGGAAGAGTCGAGGATGGAAACTTCAAGGGTTCCGATTCGGCCGTCCGACGGTCAAGTATCCTGTCCTGCAAATGCGCCTGTAAAATGTCGAGATGTCATAGGGCCGATAGCAAGGCCGACCGGACCGTGGTAACTTTCATCTTCAACTGTCCTCGGTATCGTAGACCTCGACGATGCAATCCCCGCCTTTGAGATCGGCGCCCTTCATATGCACCGTGTAGTGCCCCTCTGGAAGGGTGGTGACTATGGCGGCATCTGAAGAAGCGGTGATTGGAAAGGCACCGACTGCCTGCATGACGGCGTCGGTGTCAAAGGTGCGTTCGTAGTTGTCATTCTCCGCCACCACCTCATTGGCTGCATTGTAAATCCTGATGATTGGATCCTGCATGGTTTGCGCTTCAGGAATGCCGAACGCGGCCAGACTTCGGCCGACGCCTCGAACCACGACCTGCTTCTGACTGTCGAGGACAAAACCGGTGATGAGAACGCCGTTGTCCGGGATTACCTGGCGAACGGATACGTTCAGCACCCGACCGGGAATGAGCGCGAGGGAGGCGGCGGCGCTTACCTCGCTCCCGGACTCATCGGTGATGACCACATCGTATTCACCGACATCGTCGCTCGTTGCCTGCCGAATGATCAATGAGGAGTAGACGGCCCCTGAAATGGCCACCCCGTCCTTGCGCCACTGATACACCGCGTTGGGCGAATCGACTGCCATGGCGCTCAATGTGACCGGTTCGCCCACATCGACCTGAACCCGACGGGGTTGATCATCGAGTTGCATGGCGGCGGTCGGAGGTACCTGGGAGATTTCAGGAAACAGATCGGGGTCGAGACGCTTCATGGCTTCGAAAAGTCGCTGCTGACCGTCGAGAATATTTTGCTGACCCTGCAGCAAGTCATCATGATCACGCCCGAGGTCATCCAGTCGACCGGTCGGGATGGAGTCACTGATCGCGGTCAGGATCTGACTGTGTCGATCCAGAGTGTCTGCTTCAGCCAGAATACCTTCGAGGCGTTCTCCATTCTTGCTGACGGCATCCGCGAGAGTTTCGAGCAGGCCGCCAATAACGGCGACGATATTGATCTCAAAATGCCCCGCCACATACCCATGAATCCCCGCCTTTGCTTCGACCGAACTCATCTCTCCCAGAGCGGAAATTGTCTTCCCGGTCAAGCCGAGAACCGTTCCGGTCGCTTTCCACCCTTGACCCGTCCGGTTTGCAACGGCCCGACTCGAAGAAGACCAGGCATAGACAGAATCACCGGTTCCGATACCGGCCGGCGAATAAGCCGGTTCAAAGGACCCTTCCTGTGCATAGGCCGCCTGGAACAGTGGTAGATCCTCACGCAGTTCCTCTATGCGTTCGAGCAGTCCCAATTCCATGAGCCCCGCATTGTTCACGAGCACTTTCTGGAAAGGATAGAGCAGTCTGTCCGGGGTGATCTCTATGAGTGAACCTATGGCCGGGAAATCGAGGTTGAGCGAAAAGCCGCCATCAAGAGCCGAGATCTCGTTCAGGAAGGTTGCGAGTTCAGTGGTCATCGCTTCCAATTCTGCCCGGAAAGCGTCGGCCGGGCTCTTCCCCCCGTCTCCAGCTGCGATAAAATCCTCATAGCCATCCTGCTGCGCCTGCACGAAATCAATCATCATCTGAACCAGATCATTGATCATCTCAATGATGGGGCCATCGAGGGATTGATAGGCATTTTGGGCCCGGACTACGATGTCCTTGAGTCCATTCGTGTTTTGGGCAGCTTTCACTGCCTGCGAAGCCGCGGTATTGGCTTTGCTATAGGTCTGGTTGAGCCGGTTCTGGATCCAGACGATCTGATCCTCGAGCCAACCTCCGGAAGCGCCCTGAACACAGGCGAGGAGAATCGAGCAAAATGCGAAGATACGGAGCGGACGTGCCGAGAAGCGAGACTTGGGCAAAGAACGTAAAGGTGTCATGGAAGGAGCAACAGCTGTGAGTTTTCGTGAGGGAGTCCCGCGAGCGAAAAGGGTTCCCCGATCCTTTCAACACAGGCTCTTTGAAACTTATAATGCCTATTCGAGCACCTAATGTAGTCGAGGCAAACAGAATCAACCACCGAATCGACCTGACGCTCCACTAGGGGTAACCACTTGGTTACTTGTTGAGATGTCGGTTCTGCAGCGCAGTCGCGGCTTCGGCCGGACTGAGGCCGGCCTTCCTGCCATAGGCCCAAAGGTCATCGTGTTCGATCTTCAGACGGCGGCGGCCGGAAGGCGTGGTGACCTCCTTCGCCTCAACGGCACCGTGCCCGGTATCGATCGTCACTTTCCGACGTTCGAGAATCCGTCGGGCCACGGGATAGAAACGAACCCCTATCGTGGTCGTAGTTTCCAGGATGTAATTGGAAACGACTTCGAGCTGCTTACGCTCAACCAGAACCGAAAGTGTGAGCCCGGTCCGACCTTTCTTCATGGTGGCCGAAGTGATCGAGAAATCTATCGCACCGGTTGCCAGAAGATCGGACTGAAAGGCGCTTCCCAGGTACTCCGGCGATGAGTCGTCGATATTGGTCTCGATGACGAAAAACTGGTCCTCCACAGTCTGCTCGTCCACCAAGGATACTCGAAGTACATTTGCTTCAATGAAAACTTTTTCTCCGGGGCCATAGGCGACGGACCGGGGTACCAGGGCGGGTGGATTGAAGTCGGGGTTCAGCCAGCGAATGATCGCGGCGCCGGTCGGCGTGAGTCGTTCGCCTTCTTCATCACCCTTGAAAGTGACCAACCCTTTCAGGAGTTCCGCCGTTGCGGGTGCAGGCACCGGCAGGAGGCCGTGCTGGGTCTTGACCCTGCCAAATCCCGTGCAGATCGGGTCGCAATAGGTCCTGGTAACACTCAAGCGATCGAGGAGTACGGCTGTGCCCACGATATCGATGATGGAATCCACACCGCTGATTTCGTGAAAGTGGATCTTCTCGATCGGGATATTGTGAACTCGTGATTCGGCCTCACCGATGAGTTGAAAGATCTCCCGGGCGATTGTCTTCGCCCCCTCCTCGATGTGCGCACCATCAATCAATTCGACAATGTCAGACAGGTGGCGATTCACTCGGTGATGATGATGGCCGTGATCATGCGAGTGGGCATGGTCATGTCCGTGGCTGCGGTCGGGATCCTCACCCAGATCGATCACCCGGACCTGTCGGCAGACGATCCCGTTCCTGTTGACTTCGCGAACCTCGATCCTGCCGTCTGGAAGGTGCAACCGGGCGGGAAGATTGATGAGGTCATCATGGGCGCCCGCCAGGGAGGCGAGGGCACCGAGAAACATATCGCCGGAGGCGCCGGAGAAAGGCTCGATATGGAGAATGCTCATGTGCAACCGAACTGCTGGAGAATCCGATAGGCTGCGATGGCGGCACCATAACCGTTGTCTATATTGACCACGGTGATCCCGTTGGCGCAGCTTGAGAGCATGGCATGGAGCGCGGTCACGCCCTTGGCCGCCACCCCGTAACCAATGCTGGTTGGCACCGCGATCATGGGTTGGGGCAGGAGCCCTCCGACCACGCTGGGCAGGGCGCCTTCGAAACCGGCGGCCACGATCAGGACCCTGTAGCGTTTGAGGTCATCGACTCGCGTCATCAATCGATGGATACCGGCGACGCCGATGTCGTTGATACGGGAGGACCCGACCTGCAGGTAGTTCAGGGTGTAAAAGGCTTCGTTGACCACGAACTGATCCGAGGTTCCGGCCGAAAGGATACCCACGTATTCCTCGGCTCCAGCGAGATCGTTGAGGTGGAGCATGAAGGCACCCGAGGACGGGTCGTAAAAAGCATCGGCATAGTCCCCGAGCAGGGCGGCCGCCTTTTCCTCCTGGAGATGGGTAATCAAGGCATTCTTCCCCGAATCGTGATACCGTCCCAGGATTTCCGCCAGGATCCCGGCGGATTTGGAGGCTCCGTAGATGACTTCAGGAAAGCCCAGGCGGCCTTCTCGATCAAAATCCAGGTTCAGATGATCCACATCAAAGAATGGCCCGATTCAATTTCCCCGAGACGAGGCCCTCGTCGTCGGTTTCCACGGATGAAAACCCCAGCTCGAGAATTCGATCCGAGACCGACTCGAGCACCTGCTGCAACTCCGCCACGTCCGCGAGCGGGACCTCGATTCGAGCGACTCCATCAATGTGCCGGACGCGAACCCGATCGAAACCCAATCCGCCAAGAATGCTCTCGGCCTCCTCGATCTGCTGCAATTTCTCAACCGTGACCGGCTGGCCATAGGGAATGCGCGAACTGAGGCAGGGGCTGGCTGGCTTGTCCCAGACAGCGAGATCGAATTGGCGGGCCAGTCGGCGCACATCGGATTTTCCGAGGCCGCACTCAGCCAGGGGTGATCGGATCGCATTCTGTTCGGCGGCCTTCAGGCCGGGACGATAGTCGCCAAGATCGTCACAATTGGTTCCGTTGAGGAGGGTAAAGCCGGGGTATTCACTTCGCAGGCGCACCAGGTCGGTGTAGAGAGTGGATTTGCAGTGAAAGCAGCGATCGATCGGGTTGGCCGAATAGTTTGGATCGTCCAGTTCCCGGGTGTGGATTACCCGCAGGGCGATGTCATGAGTCTCACAGAACCTGCGGGCGATCTGCAGGTCACTTCGCTTCAGACTTGGTGAATCCGAGATTACGCCGACGCCCCTGCTTCCCAGAAAGCGCCGCGACAGAGACAGGACCAGAGTCGAATCAACCCCTCCGGAAAAGGCGGTCAGTGAACCTTTCAAAGGACGGAACCAATGCTCTAGTTTTTCTATGGGTGTGGCAGCCATTCGGTTTTGGGTGCGTGCAGGAAATGCACACGAACGGCTGTATTTGCTTCATCAAGTGCGGCCTGTCAACCGGGACTGACAGACCGGCCGCAACCGATCGCTCAATTCATCCAATGGATTCCACCATTGCCCACGGGTGGTACGGCAGCCGTTTGTGGTGACTTCTTTCGAGTGACCTCAAGTCGATCAGGATCGAAAGGTGGTTCTTCCGATGGTTTGCCCGGCGAATCTGAGGTCGATCAGGATGGAGTCAATCAGCCCGGCGGTTACGGTGAAAAGAGTTACGATCAGTAGTGTCATGGTTGTGAAGATGTTTGGTGTTTTCTTTCTCCTGGTTCGTGGCAGGAGACGAACCGGTGCTGCGTTCGGTTACGTTCGATCCGCAGAAAACCGTATTGAGGGATGAAGATGGGCCTTTGAGCCGCGGCCGTCGCTTGCCGTGACCCGTCGTACCTTTGCTCCAGGAGCTTTGGCGCCTGCAGTCAGAATGATGGGACCCTGTCCACGCGGAACTGCAGAGTCCGTCAACTGATGCGTGCCGGAGCACGAATGAAGTCGGTGACCTTCAGGGTTGGTTTTCGCGGGCGTAACGGATGAGAGCCCTGAGATTTTCCGGCGAGGTCATGGGAGAGACTTCGCATCCGGAATTCACGATGTGGTTGGCGCCCGAAATCCCGTGACAGCGGCCGGCTTCCTGGTAGACGGATTCAGGTGATCCGGTCAGTAGTGTTGAAACCGTGGATACATTTCCACTGATCACCCGGTTGGGACCCAATTTCAGGCGGGCCAGCTCGAGATTCACCGGAAAGTCCAGCTCGAAGATGTCGACCGGAAGCTCTGCCATGGCTTCAAACAGCGGATCGGTCAGGCCACACATATGCAGACGCGTGATCACCTCGGGATGGGCCGCCTTGATCGCGGACAGGACCCGCATCTGGCGGGGTTGCACAAACCGCCGGTAAAAGACCGGACCGATCAGGCTCGCCGCGGCGTCACTCATCCCAATCGTATCGACTCCGGCCGCAATCTGGGCGTGGGCATAGGGAATCGCGACATCGGCCGAGAAATCGAGGAGATCGTCGACGAAGCCGGGATCCTCGATGAAATCCATCATGACGTGGTTCAGACCGCGAAGTTCCTGTGCCAGGGCGAGCGGTCCTTCGATCCATCCGACTATTGAGCGGTGACCACCGATTTCCTTAACCATCAACTCAATAGACTTGATGCGATCGTGCATGCGGCCACCCCCCAGCGGATCGGGGATCTGAAATGTCTTGAGAAGTCGCGTATCGAGCAGGGCGGCCCGCTCCTCGTCGATGACCGGTCCCTGGTCCTCGAACCACGCAACGCTTCCGTCACCCGCGATATCGATGACTTCCCGGGCAGGATCCGAGCAGGTCAGAAGACAGTCGATGTCGAAATCGCGCGACACCTTGAGCTGGGCCTCGGCCATTTTCCGACCGTCCTTGGTATAGTCGATATAGGGCATGCCCGCGTGTTTGGCCGCGAACATCATGACCATGGGTTGCGCGGAAAGGCAGTCGACCGGTTTTCCGACGAGGGTGTTTCGAATTCGCTCGAGTGGTGTCATTGGAATTTACAGTCTGAATTCTGAACGCGACGTTTTTGGGGGCAAGCCCGAAGCGGCTGGCCTGCCTGCCCGCCATCTTGTCTGGGCGTAGCACGCGAAGCCTGAAGCTTTAGCGACGGAGGGGCCATTCGAAGGGGTCAAACCTTGATTCCCGCATTGGCATGCACGAATGCAAGGAATGACCCCGTTGCCACCTGGTAGGGCGCGACGTCCCTGGCGCGCCGTTTAGACCCGAAAAACTTCTCGGGAGCTCCACTAGCCCTTTTCCAAGGCTTCCAGTCGCGATTCCAGATCAGCAATGTGGGAACGGATCTCTGGTATGCGCCTGATGCCGACCTGCATCCGTTTTTCGTCCTGCATGGGAACCGCAGGATACCCCCAATAGGTTTTCCCACCCGGCAGATCCTTTGTCGCCCCACATCTGCTCGCGAGGGTGGCCTGCGAGCCGATCGTGATGTGCCCGGCTACGCCGCTCTGCGCGGCGATGACCACGTAGTCACAGATGGTGGCGCTGCCGGCAATTCCCGATTGGGCGATGATGATGCAATGCTTGCCGATGACAACATTGTGCCCGATCTGAACGAGGTTGTCGATCTTGGTGCCTTCGCCTATCCAGGTTCGGCCGAATCGCGCCCGGTCCACCATGGTACCCGCGCCGATCTCCACATCATCGTCGATCTGCACGATGCCCGCCTGGCGGATCTTGCGATGGCGACCATCCTCGAACACGTAGCCGAATCCGTCGGCTCCGATTACGGCACAGGAATGGATGATGACCCGCTCTCCGAGGATGCAACCCTGATGGACGGTGGCATTGGCATGCAGGACTGAGTCCCTGCCGACCTTGACTTCCGGTCCCACGAAGGCACCCGCGCCGATGGTCACGCCCTCAGCCAGGATGGCTCCATCCCCGATTACCGCATTGGGGCCGATCGCCACAAGCGATGGATCGAGGGTTACGCCTTTGCCGATGGCGGCCGAGGGATGTAGGCCGGCCGTGAATGGCACCGGCTGCAGTCCGAACTTTTCCACTACGAGCTCAAAGGCGTGGGAAGGATCCGTCACCGCAATACAGACCACGTTCTCCGGGAGGTCTTTCGTGCCCACGGGCAGCAGGATGACGGAGGCATCCGACGCGAGAAGCTGTTTCTGGTAGCGCGGATCGGCATAGAATGTCAGGTCTCCGTCCGCAGCCTCTTTCAGGGAGGCAAACCCGCGAATCCTCGATTCGGGATCGCCTGACAATAGAGTTCCCTCCACCAGGGGAAGCAGTTCTGCAACACGAACATCCATGACACCAGTTTCCACAGAATCAGACCGGTGTCACGAAATCAAAACTTCAGCAAATTCCGTCCGAGGAAAGTGTGCTGTTCGATGTCGAGGACCGATCCACTGACGGGGCCGGATTCGTCGCCCAGAAAATAGATGGCGGCCGCAGCGACTTCCTCGGGCCTGAAGAGACGTCTTGACGGGGCAAACAGGGTGGACAGATGACTGGGCCAATCATCCGCCCGGCCCTGGTCCTTGTACCGCTGAAATTCTCCTTCGGTCAGGATCCATCCGGGATTGATCTGGTTCACCCTTACGCCTTCCTCCCTTGGGAGGGTGTCTCCGAGATTGCGGGTCAGTGTCATGAGTGCGCCCTTTGAAATGGAATAGGGCACCAGGTTGGCTTCACCCGCATGGGCGTTGACCGATCCGATATTGAGAATATTGCCCCGTGTTTTCTTCAGATGGGGAAGGGCTGCCTGGATAAGGAAAAACGGCGCCCGAACATTGGTCGCCATGAAGGAGTCAAATTTTTTCTCATCGGTATCCTGCAACGTCCCCGTACCGACCTTGCCGGCGTTGTTGACGAGTGCGTCCAATCGACCGAATGCGCTCACAGCGGTCTCGACAACTTCGGTCGGCGCGGCGGATTCGGTCAGATCTCGGATCAGAAGCGCAGTTCGCTCGCCACCGGGGTCGAGTTCAGCCCGGGTATCGTCGCCCAGATCCGGTTCAAGACCATGGATCAAGACCCGTGCGCCTTCCTCCAGGCACCGTCGGGCGATGGCTTTCCCGATACCGGTGGTGGACCCGGTGACGATGATGACTTTGTCCGCTAAACGCATGTGGAAGGAAGGGGAGGGACGGGGGAAGTAAGAAGTAAGAAGGCTGAAGTAAGAAGTAAGAAGGCTGAAGTAAGAAGTAAGAAGGCTGAAGTAAGAAGTAAGAAGTAAGAAGGCTGAAGTAAGAAGTAAGAAG
>QNAI01000089.1 GCA_003641745.1 Verrucomicrobiota bacterium
GAGCAACAAGGCGGGTTCGGGCGAATATAGCGGGCTATTTGAGCCGGAATCCAACACCGTTGCCCGCCGAAAAGACCAGCAGATTTGTGTGAGTTATTTTGTTACGGTCCCTTAGTGCCATTCGGGTCATCGCTTGACTCTTGACAGATGGAGGGCCGGGGCGCGCGATCGCTTTCGCGATGGAACCGATGGCGCTGGACAGGGTCCGCAGGGCCTCTGATACTCATTAGAGGGCACTTTGATTAATTCGAGACGGTCAGCGCGGCAAGGATTTGGGCGTCGGGCAAGGCGGTCGGTCCAGCGGGCATACCCGGTGGGTATGTCCCGGCCCGGACAACGCTGCCCCACGCCCAACGCCTTGCCGCCCTTCGGGTTATGCAGAAATTCCAAGCCCGCGGCGTTGGTCGGATCGAGGATAGCCCTACGGGGATACCCTCGACACGATCGCCTTGCGGTTCTTGGTTTTCTGCAAAACGCTGACAATCTCCAATTAATCAAAGTGCCCTAGAAGATGTTCATGCGATCGATTGCTCAATTAGCCGCTCTTATCATTGCGCTCCCGATCGCCGGCCACCTTGCGTCGGCTCAGGCCGGCGAAACTCCTCAATTACTTCTGGATGAAACATTCACTGATGGAGAATTGGCCGGTGGGGCCGATCAGCTGGACGCCTCGTGGTTCAGGGGAGGCGGCGCCTCTCCCTCCATCATCGACGATACCGCAGGGCTGGGAGCCGGAAATGCACTCCAGTATCTGGGCACAGGGAATTTCTCCCGGGTGACGGCCGCATTCGATGCGCCAATCCCATTGGTGAACGCCGGCGACAAGATCACGGTGGAACTTCGCTTGCGCATGACACGGTTCAGCGAGGCAAATGAAGGAGGGATCCGCTTCGGCCTGCACCATGATAATGGCGCGCCGATCACATCGGAGAATGTCGGTGAGAGCTGGTCCGGCCTGACCGCAGGCTGGGATGGCTACTATTTCCGCGGCGGGGTGGGCTCATTGGCGGGCATGCGGATATTCAAGGACCTGCCCGGTGCCAGTGGTGGCGCCATGGGCGGGAGTGCGGACATCACGCTTGGCAATGGCACGGGCTGGGCGCTGGGCGACACGGACGAGCATGCCGTGCGTATCGAAGTTTTGCGTACGAGCAATGGACAGAACCTGCTTCGATTCTTCATCGATCAGGAGATGAAGCAGGAGATCTCCACGGCAACCGCTGGTGGCGAGATGAGCGAATATACCAACTTCACCATCGGGACGGGCGGCACCGAGGTTGATCTGGTCGTGGACGATGTTGTAATCTCGATCTCGGTCGAGGACTCCGGACCGCTTGAGTCCATCGACCTTGAAGCACGCCTTCTGGATTGGACGCCGGCGGGGGTTGAAGGGGGCATCCCAACCTACACGAATGTCATCGATTTTCTGGACGCCGGTGGAGATCCGAGTGGTCGGACAAACAGTTCCCCTCTCTTGAATGAAATCCTGAGCGGGCTCCGGGAGGATACGGTCATCACTTTCCCGGCGGGAGTCTATCGATTCGATCGGCGGATCATCATAGACAAAGCCCGCTCGCCGACCATGCCGGGCGTGATTTTTCGCGGTGCCGGCACCCGTGAGACCAAATTGCTGTTCATGGAACCGAACGCAGTGTCCGAGGGACTCTTTGAGCTTGATGGACAGATTACGGTTCCGAACATCCCCATCGAAGGCGGATTGACCCGGGGATCGACCTCGGTGACTCTGGAGAAGATGACCGGCGTAACCGTCGGGCGCTGGCTCTGGATTCGTCAGGACAACGATCCCGATGCCATGGCCACCATTCGGACCATTCCGGACTATGCGGCTTCCATCGACAACCAGTCCGGGTGGGCGAAACGAACGGTCGGACAGATTGTCAAGGTTGCGGCGGTCGACGGGAACATCGTCACGCTGGACCGCCCCCTGCACCTTGACTTCACCTGGCCGAACCCGACTGCGAGTGTTATTCGACCTCTGAGCGGGGTCGGATTTGAAGATTTCACGATCGAAAACGGCCTCGATACGCCGTCGCGCAGCAACTTTGGGTTCGAGAATGTCGCCAACTGTTGGATACGCAACGTGCACAGCCTGATGGCGATGCGAAATCATGTGAGGGCGTGGGGAAGCGCAAACCTGACCATCTGTGACTCCTATTTCAACGATGCCTATCGCCATGATGGTGGCGGTCATGGATATGGAACCCTCTTGAATGCCGCCACCACGCACTGTCTGGTCGAAAATAATATTTTCAGAAACCTCCGCCATTCCATGATTTGGAAGGAGGGAGCCAACGGCAACGTGTTTGCCTACAACTACTCGACGGACGGGAATCAGTCCGACACGCCTATCGCCAAGGACATATCAGGTCACGGGCACTACGCATTCGGGAATCTGATCGAGGGAAATATCGTTCAGTTTATCCAGGCGGCCGACTACTGGGGTCCAATCGGACCAAACAATATGTTCCTCCGAAACCGCACCACCCACGAACGCATCCTGATCGAGGACGGAACGAAGGATCAGAGCATCATCGGCAACGAGTTGGTGTCGCCCACCTCGCCGTTCGTGGTGGTCGACAACACCTCGACCGGAGCATTCGTGCATGGTAACAACGAAGGCGGTCGGATCCAATGGCGCAGCGACGAGGGACAGGTTGTGGCCGACACCTATTATTATGCCGAAGAGCCCGCATTCTGGAATATCGACGACCCCTGGCCGGCGATCGGACCCGAGTTCGAGGCGGGGGCGAATACCATTCCAGCGAAATTCCGATGGGAGAATGGAAACATGGAGGAGTTTGCGGCTCCGGTGCCGGAGATTGAAAGCCAACCGGCCAGTATCGCAGTGAACGGCGGCGGCGCGGCTTCATTTGGGGTGCAGGCGCTGGTTCTTGGACCTGCATCGTACCAGTGGCGGAAGGACGGAGTGAATCTTGCCGATGGCGGACACATCTCGGGAGCGACGAGTGCCACCCTCAGTCTGAGCGGGGTATCGAACGATGACTCTGGAATCTACACCCTCGTCATCACGAGTGAGCGTGGTTCAACCACGAGTTCGGATGCACTGCTTTCACTGTGGTCATCCGATTCCGGGCAACTTTCAAACCTGTCAACCCGGGGACAGGTGCTTTCCGGCAACAACATCCTGATCGCTGGTTTTGTGATTGCGGGCGCAGATCCCAAGACTGTGCTGATACGCGGAATCGGACCTTCTTTGGGTCAGTTTGTCGGCACTGAGAAAGCGTTGGCAGACTCGATCCTGTCGGTCTTTTCCGGTTCGACCGAGATTCTGAGCAACGACGACTGGTGGAGCCAATCGGATCCTCAAGCCGTCGCAAACCTGGCTGACCAATTGGGCGCTTTCCCGATTTCGACGGACACCAGGGACGCTGCGCTCAGCGGGGAGCTTTCAGCCGGCGCCTACAGTGTGCATCTCGCCGGCAAGGACGGGACCGGCATCGGATTGGTGGAACTCTACGACGGGTCGGCTTCGAATAACTCCCGCCTGATGAATATCTCAACCCGCGGCCGCGTTGGGACCGGTGACTCCGTCATGGTTCCCGGAATCGTTGTCACAGACAACTCGCGAAGTCTGCTGATACGTGGAGTTGGGCCTGAGCTGGCTGCGTCTTTCGGCTTCAGTTCGGGCGATGTGTTGCCGGATCCGGTCATAACTCTCACAAACCAGGATGGAGATGAGGTGGCGACGAACGACGACTGGAGCTTGAGCCCGGATGCGGGCATGATCAGTTTGGTGGCGCAGCAGGTCGGAGCATTTCCGCTCACGGAGGGCAGCCCTGATGCGGTGCTCCTGATCGAAGTGCCGCCCGGTGTCTATACGGCCCTGATATCGGATGCGTCCGGCGGCGAGGGAATCGCCATCGTGGAAGTGTATGCAGCGCCCTGACCACCCTCCCCAAAAACCGGGTCATGCCCGGTCGCCGTCGCCGAGTTCCGGATCCTTCGGGTCGATCAAATCAGCGAAGATGGCTTTGACTTCGGGGTGGAAGCGCTCCGGGGCTTCGAGTTGACCCCATCCCTTCTGAGATTGGAAAAGCCCCCCGTAGGCCAGATCGTCGTAGCTTCGGAGAAGGTGGGGGATGCCGCGCTCCGTGAGGACACCGTCCAGTCGTTGCGCCTGAATCTCGTGGTCAAAGACCACGACTTTCTTGAATCGCTCCATTGAATACCGAGCGTTGCCGGTTTCCGCCGGGGTTACGAGTTGAAACCGAACCCTTGGGATCACCCCCCAGGAAAAACAGGAGAGAGGTCTCCCAAATCCCCGCCCCCCGACGAAGTCTTCCCGGACCGCGATCCCCATGCTTGTGCACTCACCTCACGGGGTTCATCGTTGTCAGTTCGATGAATGAAGCGACCGACCGACCAGCCCCCCTCCCACCACTCCTGATCACAAATGCCCGACTGGTGGAGCCGGGCAGGCGGATTTCGACCGGCGATCTCCTGATCGAAAACGGGCGCATTGCCGCGTTCCGGTCCACCCTCCCCGATCGGCTTGAAGGAGCCGAAACCATCGATGCCGAGGGTCGCCTCCTGACCCCCGGCCTGATCGACCTGCACACCCACGGCATCGAACACTGCATCTACGAGTTGGGACCCGAGCAATTGGTCGGTGGATGCGACTGCCTGGCGCGTTACGGCGTCACAACCGTTTTGCCGACCACAGTGCCCCAGGTCTCCGACCATTACATGGAACGCCTTGAAGCTGTCGCCGCGACACTCCCGTCAATCCGAAATGTAAACATCCCGGGCCTCCATCTCGAAGGCCCTTTTCTTGCCTTGCCCGGTTCCGCCGCGGCGACCATTCCGGGAGATCTCGTCCTGCTCGAAGAACTGTTCAAGACCTGCCGGGACCGGGTGACAGCCATGAGCGTCAGCCCCGATGCAGAGAATATCCTGCCCGTGATCGAACGCCTGAGCGAAAAAGGCGTCGCGATATTTCTCACCCACACACGCGCCTCGGTTGAAGAGACCGAGGCTGCCATCGAGGCGGGAGCCAGGCACGCCACGCATTTCTACGATGTTTTCTATCCACCGGCCGAGAAGGACCCCGGAGTCCGTCCCGTAGGGGCGGTGGAAGCCGTGCTGGCCGACCCGCGGACAACAGTCGACTTTATCTCCGACGGTATCCATGTTCATCCTACAGCGATTCGCGCTGCTGTTGCGGCCAAGGGTTTTGAAGGTATTTCACTGATCACCGACTCGAATATCGGCGCCGGGCTGCCTCCGGACGTCTATGATACACCAAATGGTTTCCGGGTCCGCATCAGGGAAGGCGACGCTCCCCGCGATGAGACAAAGGGGGTTCTGGCCGGAAGCGCCCTGACCATGAACCGCGGGATGGAGAACCTGCTCGATTGGCTCGATCTTCCGACCGAGCAGGTATGGGCGATGGGAACAGTCAATCCAGCCCGAGTGGCGGGACTCCGGGATCGCGGCACTCTGGAAATCGGTGCCCGCGCCGATCTGGTCCTCTGGGGCAACGACCTCAACCCGATTTACACTTGGGTCGGCGGACGGCCGATAGGGTTATCCTGAAACCGGCTCGATCCGGGATTTCCCGGGGCATGTTGCCTGATGTCTCGGAAGGGGTTGGAGCAGACGGTCCTCAACTACCGAAAAGTCAATAGACTGGCTTGAATCATTTCATGGGTTGCGTAGGAGAGGGTTTATCCCTCGATGGCGAAACTGATCGAGGCGTAAAGCCTCTCCTGCATTCCCGGTGTCGGAAGCAGCCGACCGTGTGGTCGTTGACCATGCCCACCGCCTGCATGAATGCGTAGCAGATGGTCGAGCCGGTGAATTTGAATCCGAGGCGCTTGAGTTCCCTGCTCATGGCATCCGATACCGGCGTGCTGACCGGAACATCCGAGATCTGTTTCCAAGCATTCCGGGTGGGAACACCATCTACAAATCCCCAGAGAAAATCGGAAAGCGTCTGACCGGAATCCCTGAGATCGAGGGTGGCACGGGCGTTGATCACCGCGGCGGCAACCTTGAGACGGTTGCGAATGATGCCGGGATTCTGCAGCAGCTTCGCTTTCTTCGCATCAGTCCAGCGCACGATTTTTTCAGGATCGAAACCATCATAGGCTATCCGATAGCTCTCCCGCTTCCGCAGAATCGTGATCCAGCTCAATCCGGCCTGGGCTCCCTCAAGGATAAGAAATTCGAAGAGCACACGATCGTCCCAAACCGGAACGCCCCATTCTTCATCGTGGTAGGACACATAGAGCGGATCGCTCCCCGCCCACTCGCACCGTTTCCTCTGTTTCACCTTCACAGGAACGGATCCTACTCCATCAGATTTCCCTGTCATGACAATTCCTCGATCGACGGCACAGCATCGGCGGACAATACTGGCAATCCAAGGTATTCCCCATGATAAAACTCGTCGTAATCGGAGCAGGCGACCACAGCCGGCTCAATCACTTGTCCGCCCTGCAACGATATGTTCGTGAGCGCCCCGGCGAGGTGGTGCTCTCGGCCCTGTGCGATCTGCGCCGGGACCACGTCGAATCGGTCAGTCGGCAGTACGGCTTCGAACGAAGCTACACGGATATCGACGAGATGCTGGCGCATGAATCGCCGGATGGCTGCATCGCGATCACCCCTGTATCGGTAACCAAGGAGGTCACCGTCCGACTCCTTGCCGAGGGCATTCCCCTTCTGATTGAAAAACCTCCGGGTGCGAATCTGAAGGAAGCGGAAGCGATCAACGAACAGGCCAAGCGGTCCGGAATTCCGGTCATGGTGAGCATGAACCGGCGGTTTGCACCGGTCATCGCCCATGCCCGGACCGCCGTCGCCGGACGTCGCATTGAGCAGATTCGTGCCACCATGCTCAGAACCGGGAGAGTCGAGCCCGAATTCTTCTATGGAACCGGCATGCACGCCCTCGATGCCATGCGTCACCTTGCCGGAGACATCGGTGATTATACCGCCCGCTCCCGCGAGGTGGAGGGCGTCCGATGGTACTCGGTTGAGATGGAGTTCATCGGCGGCGCCAGAGGACAGCTCGACGTCATGCCCACCTGCGGGTGTGTCTCGGAACAATACGAGCTTCTGGGACCTGACTATCGAGTGCAGGCGCAATTCATGGGCGACGGTTCGGGCACGGTGAATACGTGGGCAGACGGAAAAGCTGAAACCAAGGTCCTTCGAACGGACGAGACTCGCGAATTCGAGGAAAACGGAGCTTACGATGAAGCCGTGGAGTTTATTGCTTCGATCCGCGAAAAACGCCAACCTTACCCGTCGCCGGAAATGGTCCTCCAATCAGTCGAAATCTGTGAACAGATCCTGATCGACGCCACGGGCGCGCCTCCCTGCTACCCATGAAACCCAACGTTATCCTCGTATTCGGCGATCAATGGCGAGCCCAGGCCACCGGCTATGCGGGCGATCCAAATGTTAAAACGCCCAATCTCGACCGTTTCGCGGCAGAGAGCATTCATTTCACCCAGGCCGTGGCGACCTGCCCTGTGTGTTCGCCGAGCAGGGCCACTCTCCTGACCGGACAGCATCCGCTGACCCACGGAGTATTCGTCAACGACGTCAACCTGCGCCCCGGCGGGAAAAGTATTGCCGAGGCATTTTCCGAAGCCGGTTACGACACGGCCTATATCGGCAAATGGCATGTCGATGGACATGGTCGGTCAAAGGTCATCCCACCCGAACGTCAATTGGGGTTCGATTACTGGAAAGTGCTCGAATGCACCCACGCCTATAATGATTCGGCCTATTTCGAAGGTGACTCAGATGAGAAACGACATTGGGAAGGCTACGACGCCATCGCCCAGACACGGGATGCGCAGCGATTCATCACCACCCACGGAGACGAAAACCCCTTTCTATTGATTCTGTCGTGGGGGCCACCCCATGCCCCCTATCAAACGGCTCCGACCGAGTATCGGAGTCTATACGATCCTCAGCAAATCGAACTGCGGCCCAACGTGCCTGAGAATATGGCAGCGGAAGCCCGTGACTGGTTGGCCGGTTATTATGCGCATTGCTCCGCTCTGGATACCTGCATGGGTGATTTGCTTCAGACGATCAGCGCGCGCGGTCCGGACGATAATACGATCGTCCTCTTCATCTCGGATCACGGCGACATGTTGGGTTCGCAGGGTGAGATCAAGAAACAGCGCCCGTGGGATGAGTCCGTCAGGATACCCTTCCTCCTGAGATATCCGAAACTTCCAAATTGGAAACAGGGAGAGACGGACGCGGTGATCACGACAACCGACGTCATGCCCACCCTGCTCGGGCTCGCTGGTTTGCCTGTCCCTGACTCGGTGGAAGGACTGAATTATTCAGGATTCATCCGCGGAGAAACCCCTGCCCCCGACAACGCTGCGCTCCTTACCTGTGCTCACCCTTTCGGACAGTGGACCCGGCAGGACCACGGCGGAAAGGAATTTCGCGGACTGCGCACCAGGCGTCATACATACGTTCGCGATCTCGACGGCCCCTGGCTCTTATACAACAACGAGGTGGATCCCTTCCAGATGTGTAACCTGGTCGAAGACCCGGCATCGGCCGAGATTCGTGAAGAACTGGATGGGAAGCTGACTGCGAAAATCGAACGACTTGGCGATGAATTCTTGCCGAGCTCGGCCTATCTCGAGAAATGGGGATATACCGTAAACGAAAAAGGAACGGTGCCTTTCGAGAATTGATCCGGTCCGAAGGCCTCGACTATTTCGACGGCGAGTAATTATCATCCACCAGGACACGGAATCATGATTTCACTCGCTCTTCTTCTTTTCTTGATCATGGACCCCTTCGGGAATCTGATCGTGGTCAATACCATCCTGGCCGGTATCCCCTCGCAACGGCGGAAGTGGGTCATCCTGCGGGAAGCCGGCATCGCCACCGGAATTCTCCTTGCAGCCGTCTTCGTTGGCGGTCCCCTCCTGAACGTGCTGGGACTCGAAGAGCACGCCCTCCGACTTGCGGGTGGGATTGTCCTGTTCCTGATCGCTCTCGGCATGCTTTTCCCTTCCCGGCGGGTCATCGATGAAGAGAGTACCGATTCACCGCTGATCGTCCCGATCGCCATGCCGCTCATTGCGGGTCCCAGCGCCATCTCAATGGTCATTCTCTTTTCCGAGAAGCAACCCCTCCTGGAGGTCTCGTCCGCCGTCCTGATCGCCTCAGCGGCCTCCGCCATCCTGCTGGTGGCTTCACCATTCATCTTCTCTTTTCTGGGGCATCGAGGAGCGGTCGCCCTCGAGCGCCTGATGGGCATGATCCTGATCATGCTCTCGGTCCAGATGATTCTCGACGGGATGGACGCCTATTTCCTGTCGCGCGCCTGATGCCCACATTCAATCACCCGTTCACGATGGATACCTGGAATCCCGATCTCTACCTGAAATTCGAAACCGAACGCACCCGGCCATCGCACGATCTGGTGGCCAGAATCCAGACGACCGATCCGAAACGGGTGATCGATATCGGTTGCGGTCCGGGAAACAGCACCCGCGTCCTCGGTGATCGATTCACATCGGCCGAAATCACCGGGTTGGACAGTTCGCCCGAGATGATCGAAAAGGCGAAGACTGCCTTTCCGGGCGGTGCATGGATCTGCGGCGATGCGGCGACCCACAAATACGAAGGCAGCTACGATGTCATCTATTCAAACGCTGTTCTGCAGTGGATACCGAACCAGGAGGTGCTTATCGAACGCCTTGTCGACCATCTATCCCCAAACGGAATCCTCGCGGTGCAAGTTCCCGGAAACGACGCGTCCCCGATCCAACGGGCAACGGTTGAAGTGGCTCGTCGGGAGGAATGGTCTGATCGGACCGCCGCCTGCATGGGAATGATTCAATATCGAGAGCCCGCGTTCTACTACGAAATCCTCTCGAAGCACGGATTGAATACTGATCTATGGATCACGACCTATATACATATTCTTGAGTCCCAGCGCGATCTGATCGAGTGGTACAAGAGCACGGGCATGAAACATTTCCTTAGCGCACTACCCGATTTGAAAGCGAGAAACCGTTTTGCCGACCTCGTGTTGGAGCAGATCGTCGATGCCTATCCGATCGCCGGTAACGGCAAGGTCCTTTTTCCCTTTCGAAGAATCTTCTTCACGGCACGAAAGCCTCGCGTGATGAGTACGGATCCCAAATACTGAGTATGTCGAAACAAGGAGAGATCGAATATCTGGAGAATCTGGGGTCCGAAGGGAAGGTCCACGCTTTCAACAAGCCCTTTTCCGACGCCGATTGCAGCCGTTACTTGATCGATCTCGGCTTTATCATGACCCTTCTGCCTTCCTCGCCCTGCCGTCTGCTCGACCTCGGTGTGGGCACCGGATGGACCAGCGTCTTCCTGGCCAAACGGGGCTATCGGGTCACCGGTGTCGACATCTCACCCCAGATGATCGCTCTGGCCGAGAAGAATCGAGAGAGATACGAGGCGGAAAACCTCAATTTCCTGGTTTCTGATTTTGAAGGGCTTACCTTTGACCGCGAATTCGATTGCGCCGTCTTTTACGACTCCCTGCACCATGCGATCGACGGCCCAAAGGCTTTGAACTCGGTCTACAAGGCGCTGAAACCAGGAGGCGTGTGCATCACTCTCGAACCGGGCGCCGGGCATTCAAGAACGCAGGACTCGCGTCGCGCCATCGAGGAGTTCGACATCACCGAAAAGGACATGCACCCGGAAAAGGTGATCGCCCTGGCCGAAAAGACCGGATTCAAAACCGCACGGATATTCCACTTTTCCTTCCTGCCGACCGAAATCCGGAACAAGACAGGGCCCTATCGGGTGGTGAAGGACAAGATCCGCCAGGTGTTCCGAATCGCCAGAACACCGGGCGATTACACCCGGGCATTGTCCGAACGGAATCTCGTCCTGATGAAAAAATAGACCCGATTCAACCAACGCGTTTGGGCGGTGCGCCTTGCGCAATGGCGATGAATCTGGACAGATGTCACCGAATCCTCGACGCTTAGAGACTGTCTTTAAAGTCGCAAGGTATGTCGTTTGAACAGAAAAGGCCTCGCCGCAAGGCGCAACCGGAATGGGGTATCCCTTTAGGGCTATCTCTTCTGGTGGCAACGCCGCGCCGTGGTCGTTTCTGTCCAAACCCTTTGGGCAGAGGTGCTTTTGGCTGTGGCCGGCGTTGCCCACGAGGACCAGGGCCGCACAGGCCCGGACGCCTCGCGGCCGCCTTGCCCAACAGCCAAAATCACCCTCTGCGACATGCCTTGAGATTTTTAAGACAGTCTCTAAGGCTCGCCAGGGAGGATCGTGCCGCACAAGAATCAATTACAGGATAACCTGAACAGTCTCCAGCCATGACCCAGACCGACGTTTCCCGCCGTCATTTCATCAAGACTGCCGCCGCCGTGGCCGCGGTTCCGGCCGTTCTACCGAGAGTGCTTCAGGCGCAGGATGAACCCGGGCCCAGCGCCCCGGCCATCCTCAATGAGGACGCCAACAGACTTCGTGTCGCCTGCATCGGCGTCGGCGGTCGCGGGAGGGCAGCTGTGGACGGCGTCAAGAACGAGAAGATCGTCGCCCTCTGCGATGTGGACGACGAGCGAGCCGCCGAATCATATGAAGCAAATCCGGATGCCAAACGCTACCGGGACTTCCGGACAATGCTCGACGAAATGGGTTCGGAAATCGATGCGGTAACCATTTCCACGCCGGATCACATGCATTTTGCTCCGGCTCTGATGGCCATCCGAATGGGCAAGCATGTTCTGGTCGAGAAACCGCTCACCCATACCATCTGGGAAGCCCGGAAACTCAGGCTCGAAGCCGGGAAAAACGGCGTCGTCACCCAGATGGGTAACCAGGGACACGCCAACGAAGGCACTCGCCTGGTCAGGGAATGGATCGAGGCCGGCGCGATCGGACCGGTCCGCGAGGTCCAGTTCTGGACCAACCGACCGATCTGGCCCCAAGGGATCGACCGCCCGGATCACTCCCGGTTCATACCGGTAATTCCGCAGACTCTGGATTGGGATCTATGGCTTGGGGTCGCACCCCGGCGTCCCTACGACCCCGCCTATGTGCCTTTCAATTGGAGAGGGTTCTGGAACTTCGGTACCGGCGCCCTCGGAGACATGGCCTGTCACATCATGGACGCCGCCTATTGGGGACTGAACCTGGGCGCACCCACATCGGTCGAAGCCATAGCCACCCCGGTAAACGAAGAGACCGCACCCACCGCCTCGATAGTCACTTACCAGTTCCCCGCCCGCGGACCGATGCCGCCAGTCACGGCGACATGGTACGACGGAGACCTCCAGCCACCGTTGCCCGCAGATGTCAGCCCGGACCAGGATTTCGACCGGAGCGGCGGCGCATTCATTATCGGTGAGAAAGCCACCATCGTCTCGAACAGCTATGCGGGCACCGTCCGAATCGCACCGGAATCCGCCATGCAGGAGGTGCTGCAGACCAGGATTCCGAAAGCCCACCCGAGAGTCAAAGGCGGTCACTTCGAGGAGTGGATCCGGGCCTGCAAAGGCGGAGAGATGTGCGGTTCAAACTTTGACTATTCCGGACCATTCACCGAGACCGTCCTGCTCGGAAACCTGGCCGTCCGCACCAAGCGTCGCCTCGAATGGGATAGCGAGAAGATGGAGGTGACCAATTTCCCGGACGCCAATCGCTTCGTCACCAAGCAATACCAATCGGGTTGGGGTGTATGAGCGGGCATCGACCCTCTGACCGACTGAACTCCCCGGATCCGGCCTTGACCAGGCGGGCCTTCCTCAAGCGCGCAGCCATGGGCACGGGCGCCGCCCTCGCCTTTCCGACCATCGTTCCGTCCTCGGTTTTCGGAGCCAACGCTCCCAGCAACCGCATCGTTCTCGGAGCGATCGGACTGGGAAGCATGGGCACGAACAACATGGAGGGTTTCCTGGGCCGGGACGATGTCCAGTTCGTTGCCGTCTGCGATATCGACCACGATCGGCTCGAAAAGGGACGCATGATGGTCAACGACCAGTACGGGAATGAGGACTGCACCCCCTATGCCGATTTCCGGGATCTCATCGCCCACCCCGGTCTCGATGCCGTATCGATCGCCACCCCGGACCACTGGCACGCCGTTGCCGCCATCACCGCCGCCCGCGGCGGATTGGATATCTACGGGGAGAAGCCGTTTTCACACGATCTGAAGGCCGGGCGCGCCATGTGCGACGCCGTATCGAGGTACGGACGGGTCTGGCAGACCGGGAGTTGGCAGAGGTCGGAGGAAAATTTCCATATTGCCTGCGAACTCGTTCGCAATGGTCGTATCGGAAAAGTCCATACAGTTGAGGTGGGGCTGCCGGACGGACATTTCCGCGAGGACCCGCCGGTCCAGCCCCCCCCACCCAATCTCGATTGGAACAGGTGGCTTGGCCCTGCGCCCTGGACGCCCTACCGGGGCGTCGCTCACTGGGACTGGCGTTGGGTCCTGGCCTGGGGCGGAGGCCAGATGCTGGACTGGATCGGTCATCACGCCGACATTGCACACTGGGGACTCGACCTCGACCGGACCGGACCCGTCTCAGTGCAAGGTAGCGGAGAATTCCCGGGCGGGGCGGTCTTCAACGCCCCCATCGCTTACCGCTTCACCTGCCGGTACGCCAACGGGGTCGAGATGATCGTGGCCAATAGTTCGCAGCAACCGATGAACATGGGCACCCGGTGGATCGGCGACAAGGGCTGGATCTGGGTGACCCGCGGCGGGTTCAAGTCGGAGCCCGCCGGTCTGATTCACGAGCGGATCGGGCCGGGGGAAACCAGGCTCACCTTCAGCCGTGACCATCGCGGGGATTTCATCGAATGCGTCAGGAACCGCCAGGTTACGATTGCACCGGCTGAAATATCCCACCGCTCCGCCAGTGTCGGCCACCTCGGCCAGATCGCCATGCTGACCGGCCGCCGGATACACTGGGACCCGGACACGGAAACCATCATCGATGACCCGGGGGCTTCAGCACTCCTCGGTCGCGCCTGCCGCCAACCATGGACGCTCTGACCCGGCAGAAAGTAAGAGTCGCCCGTTCCCACTACCGGATGATTGCGGTGATCATCATCGGGCTTCTGGCCGTCGACAGCAACCCCACAGCCGCCGGGGAAATCGCGGCATTTGATACCCTGAAGCCAGCCGTTCTGACCTATTCCAACGGAGACGATTTCAGCCCCTTCGCCGAGGCCACGGAATCGCTGCGCGGGCTTTCCTTCCCACAACGTATCGAAGCCGAAACCGTCCTCCTGAACCTGCTCGATCGACCGGGTGTATCGCCGGCGGGGCGTATCCAGATTCTGCGCATGCTCGAACTAGTGGCCAGTCCCGCTTCGGCGGAAACGCTCGGGCCTTACCTGATCGACCCCGCCCTTTCCCATCGAACCAGGCGGATACTCGAGGCCCTCGATTCCGAATTGGTGGTCAGACTCTTTCTTGCCGCCATCGATAGAACCGAGGGTGACCTGCGGGTTGGGCTTATCGGCTCACTCGGACGACGACAGTCAGCGGAATCAATTGCCCCGCTGACCGAGCTGGCGGCGAACGAAGACCCGGCCACGGCCCGCGCCGCCATCC
>QNAI01000090.1 GCA_003641745.1 Verrucomicrobiota bacterium
CCAGCCGTCGGCCGGTTCCGAAAATCTCCGGTTCCAGGGTCAGCCAGATCCGATCGACCAGGTCGGCCTCCAGAAAGAGACGGTTGATGGTGGAACCACCCAGCAGGATGATCTTCCGGAAGTCTCGGGTGGCGAGGTCGCTCACGATTTCCGCTGGTGGGCGCGAGTCGAACTCGAGCCGACCGGGTCGATGGTCGGTTTGCCAGTCCGTCGGCCGGCGGGTCATGACAATGCGAAGTGTCTTCGAGCTCTTTTCCATGGCCCGGATCACGTGACTGCGCACCGGTTCATAGGTCTTCCGGCCCATCACGATGGCATCGAATTGTTTCAGCGCCTTCCTGAACCATGCCTGGTCCGCCTCGGACGCAAAGCCGACACCGGGCTCTGCGCCCCGGGTGATACAACCGTCAAGTGACTGGACGGCGACAAGGGTGACCTGAGTTATGCTTTGGGAGTCGATTGGCACGGTCATGGCACGAGTGAGCCGGGATTCAACCCAATCCATTCGATTGGATCAAGATTCTGTCGATGGAGAAAGCCTCGGGGCGCCTGTGGCGAGGATTCTTTTTCCTCGCCCCGTTCCGAATTCGACGCCAAAAAAACCGATTCCAGTTATGAACCGAGATGATTCCATTTTTGTGGCCGGCCACCGGGGAATGGTCGGCTCCGCCCTGGTCCGCAACCTGCGTCGACGGGGTTACGCGAATTTGCTGCTTCCATCGAGGGATGAACTGGATCTGACCCGCCAGGATGCCGTCATGGGGTTCTTTGCCCGCGAGCGGCCCAAGATCGTCCTGATGGCGGCGGCCAAAGTGGGCGGCATCCATGCCAATAACACCTACAGCGGCGAGTTCATCTACCAGAATCTGATCATCACCACTCACCTGATCGAGGCGGCGCGGCAATCGGGCACGGAGCGACTGCTCTTTCTCGGCAGCTCGTGCATCTATCCGAAGCACGCCCCGCAACCCATGCCGGAGGATTGCTTGCTGAGCAGTCCGCTCGAGCCGACCAACGAGGCCTACGCGATCGCGAAGATCGCCGGTCTGAAACTGTGCCAGTATTACCGTCGGCAATATGGTTTGCTGTTTCATTCGCTGATGCCGACCAATCTCTACGGTCCCGGAGACAATTACCACCCGGAGAATTCGCACGTGCTTCCGGCCTTGATCCGCCGGTTTCACGAGGCGCGGGAAGACGGGTCCAGGGAGGTTGTGGTTTGGGGCAGCGGTAATGTGCGGCGGGAGTTTCTCCATGTCGATGACCTGGCGGACGCCTGCCACTTTCTCCTTCAGACCGAGGATCCTCCGGATTGGATCAATGTGGGATCGGGCGTTGATCTGACCATCCGGGAACTGGCGGAACTCGTCAAAGGGGTGGTTGGGTTCGAGGGCGATTTGACTTTCGATACCTCCAAACCCGACGGGACACCGCGGAAGCTGCTGGATGTGTCGCGCCTGTCCGATCTTGGATGGCGGGCGACGACCGCGCTTCGAGCGGGTCTCGAATCCACCTATCGGGCTTTTCAGAAAGAGCTGGCGGATAGCCGGGTCCGGGCCGAGTGAAAATCGCAACTGTTTCCTTGCGGACCGTTCCACCTTGTTGTTCCTTTCGGACTTTTCGAGGAACATACCCATGATCAATCCCGAGACCCATTCGCAGATCGAAGAGATCACCCGCCGAGCCGGTTATTTATGGAGGTATCTTTGATGTCCCGGGCAAGCAGAGGGAAATCGAAGAGCTTGAGACCCAGATGAGCCAACCCGGTTTCTGGAACTCCCGGGAATCGGCGCAGAAGATTGTCGCCAAGGCGAACCAGCTGAAACGAGCCGTGTCCGGACTCCAGGGCTATCAGTCGAAAGTCGAGGACGCCCGGGTGATGGCGGAATTGTTGAACGAAGCCGGAGCCGACGAGGGTTCGGCTGAATCCGTTGAGCTGGCGGAGGCGGTTTCGGGCCTGGTAGGCGAAATTAATGAGTTGGAAATCAGCAGTTTCCTGAACGGCCCACACGATGCGGCAAACGCCTTTTTAAGCCTCCATGCCGGTGCGGGAGGAACAGAAGCGTGTGACTGGGCGGACATGCTCCTTCGGATGTACCTGCGCTGGGCCGAAAGGCGCGGCTATGACGTGGAGATCGATGACCTCCAGCCCGGTGATGAAGCGGGGTTGTCGCGGGCGACAATCTCGATCCGTGGCGAGAATGCCTACGGCTTTGCCAAGGCGGAACGCGGCGTGCACCGGTTGGTAAGGATCAGTCCCTTTGATTCGAACAAGAGACGGCATACCTCTTTCTGCGCCGTCGATGTTCTGGCGGAGATCGACGATACCGTGCACGTCGATATCAAGGATGACGATCTTCGGACGGATACCTATCGTTCGAGCGGAAAGGGCGGTCAGCATGTGAATAAAACGGACTCGGCTGTCCGGTTGACCCATCTGCCGACCGGCATCGTGGTCGCTTGCCAGAACGAGCGGTCACAGATGAAGAACAAAGCCACTGCGATGAAGATCCTCAAGGCCCGCGTCTACGAAAAGATGCAGGACGAGAAACGTTCCGAGATGGAGAAATTCTACGGAGAGAAAGGGGAGATCGGATGGGGCAGTCAGATCAGGAGTTATGTTTTCCAGCCCTATCAACTGGTCAAGGATCTGAGAACCGGCTCAGAGACCGGAAATGTTCAGGCCGTGATGGATGGCGACCTCGATAAATTCGTCACCGCCTGGCTGCGAGCCGGTTGTCCGCGTCACCGAAACAAGAATATCGTGATGGAGGACTAGTGTAGGCCGCCGCACATATTGTAACTTATGGGAAGGACAATTTTGAGACATATGGAGTCAGAAAGTGGAAGGATATGGGATCAATGAACAGACATGGTCTTTTCCCCGACTTCAGCGTTGCTCGTCAGTCACGAATCTATGGATTCGCTCCTTCCTCGCGCCTTGAACTCCGAAAAAACTCCACATCCATAAGTGCCAATCTGTTTGGCGGACTACACTAGTGTCGCTGATGCCTGGATTCAAGGAATTGGAGAGCGCTTTTGCCTCACAAAAACTGTTTGAGGAGAAATCCTGGCAGTTGTCGCCGGCGGCCTTTTCGTTGACCGAAGCGCAGGTGGTGGAGATCGAAGCCATCGGGCGTGCTTGTCTCGATTTTCATCAGGGTCTGGAGACACTCTATCTGCGGAGTGCGTCGGGGCGAAACCTGCTTCGTAATCAACCGCTCCTGGCGCCTTGGGTCGCGGAGTACATTGATCGCGGGAAGCCGGTCTGGATGACCGAACACGCACGTTCCCCCGGACGCCGGGGCCAATTTCCCACGGTCCTGCGCCCGGACCTGCTCCTGACCGACGAAGGATTCGCCCTGACCGAATTGGATTCGGTTCCGGGCGGAATCGGTCTGACCGCCTATCTGTGTGCATTGTATGCAGACGATGCCATCGTTGGGGGCAGCGAGGAGATGCTCCTGAACTTCCAGCGAAGCCTGGCCGGACTGCGTCCTGAGATCGAGAATCCGATCATCGGGATTGTTGTGAGCGAGGAGGCAGCCACCTACCGGCCGGAAATGAAGTGGGTGGCGAAACAACTGCAGGACCGGGGATACCGGGTCCACTGCATGTCTCCGGAGGATCTTTTCCCTCTGGGGGGATCCCTTTGCTTCGATCACGACGGCACGCCGGAAAAGGTCGATGTGGTCTATCGTTTCTTTGAACTCTTCGACTGGGAAAATATCGCCGGCCGGGAGTTTCTGATCGACGCGTTGGAGAGTGGAGAGATAGCGATGACGCCTCCCCTCAGACCTTTTCAGGAAGAGAAACTCGCGCTTGCCCTGTTTCATCACCATCGGCTTCACGATTTCTGGGCCGAGGTGCTCCCCAAGCGGAGCCGAAAAATCCTCCAGAAAATCATCCCGGAATCCTGGATCATTGATCCGTCGCCGCTCCCGCCCGGTGCCATTCTGGAGGGACCGCAAGTCGGTGGTCACCCGATCAGTGACTGGCGGGATCTGGCGGCGGCTTCCCAACGGGAACGCGAACTCATCCTGAAGAGATCCGGATTTCACCCGACCGCCTGGGGTGCCCGGAGCGTGGTCCTGGGCAGCGATGTGTCTCGGGAAGAGTGGGGAACCGCCCTTGAGGAGGCGGCTGCAGCCGCCGAGTCCGGACCGTTCATTCTGCAACGGTTTCGCAAACCGCGTCGGGCGCTTCATCCGCTTTTCGACGGAAACGGAGAGTTCCGCGAGCGACAGGGTCGGGTGCGACTCTGCCCTTACTATTTCGTGATCGATCGTGAGCCTATTCTCAGTGGCGTACTCGCCACGTTCTGTCCTCCGGACAAGAAGATCATCCACGGCATGCGGGATGCCGCCCTGTTGCCGGCGAGGAAAACCTGAGAGACTCTTAACCTCATAGTCTCATAAAATCAAACTGAAATATCCATATATTTCTGCATTCCAATAGGTTACGGGAAATATGGCAGAGTTTTCAGGTTCACTGAAAGTGAAGATACAAAGTGTAGTTAATTTTTTACCACAGAGGACACAGAGTATCCACGCAACCTCACCCTTCCTTCCTCTGTGCTCTCCGGTGTCCTCTATGGTTTTTCTGAAACGTTTGGGTTGAGACAGTCATTTCCTCATTCCCCGACCTCCAGGTCCATGCGGATGTGCGGAATGCCGGCGTCATCGAAAGGCGGTTCTCCGATATCGCGAAACCCGAGTTTCTGGTAAAATGCGATGGCGTGGGACTGGGCATGGAGGTGGACCTGCCGCCGGCCGTCCGACCGGGCAGAATCAATCAATGTCTTCACCAGCCGGCTGCCGATGCCGCGACCCCGCCATGCCTTGAGGACTGCCATGCGTCCGATCTGTCCGTTGTCCATGAGCCGTGCGGTCCCCACTGTCTCTCCCGTGGCCCGGATCGCCACCACGTGACGGCAGACAGGGTCAACGCCGTCCATTTCCAGTTCCACCGGGACTTTCTGTTCAATCACGAAAACCTCGGTGCGTACCCTGCGAATGGCCTCAGCATCCTGTTCCCAGGTTGCCTTGCGGACGCCGATCGCTCCATGCTCCATGCCTTGGACTCATGCGGCAGGATCCTGGAAAAGGAAAGGTGGAAGCGAACCCTGCCCGGCGGAACGGGATTTTCGCCCTTACCGTTCGAAGGGGGTCATACCGGAATGGCACTAAGTTAAGGGGTATCCAGGAGGAATTGCGGTCAACTTGGCTTCGAGGGGGTCAAAGCACATATCTCGCATTGGTATGCAAGATAATGAGCAATGACCCCGTCGGTTGTTCTTCGTCGAAAATTCCCAGACCGGTGCTTAACTTAGTGCCATTCGGGTCAAACCGTTCGAAGGGGTCAAAGCACATATCCTGCATTGGCATGCAAGATAGTGAGCAATGACCCCCCGTTCGTACCGTTAGCAGGGGTCATTGCACATCGGTTGATGTCGGCAGAGTGGCTGCCTCGGTACTCGCATTGGCGTGCAAAATACTGAGCAATTGATCCCGTTGCGGTAAAACCGGACAATACGACCTACTCGCGGGTCGATTCGACAAGCTGTTTCCCGAACGGCCAGCACCTCCATCGCGTTTTGCGGGTCGGTGCGGGCTTAACTATTTCGTCCTCAGTTGGCGCAGGGTCATCCATCTCAATGGGTCCCATTGGCGGTCGGGTGAGTGCTCGCAGGACCGTGCTGTAGAGGAGGGGTTTGTTGAAATAGTGAATCCGTTCCTGTTGAAGGAGCGCAATATCGTCGTCAGTCAGGCATCCGGAAACGACTGCGACCTTGAGTCGGGGGTTGGCTCGTCGGGCTTCGATCACGAATTTGACGCCTTGGCCGTCGGGCAGGCGGTGATCGGCGACGATCAAGTCGATCCCATCCGGATGATCTTCCATGAAACGGCGGGCATCTTCGATTCCGAGCATGGAATTCACCTGATGGCCCATGGATCGAAGCTGCTCTGAAGCAACTTCGTTAAGTTCCCATTCGTCTTCGATGAAAAGAATGCGCATTCGGTTTCTCCCTACAGTGATCTGCTGGTCTTACCTAGATTCGGCAAAAATCTGCGAATAATTACCCATTGATTGCCCCAGATTTCAGATTTCTGTTAAGACCATGAGGGGATTTTTTCGTAAGACATTGTATACAAGTCGATTACAACGTTCCAATTGCCTGGGATGAAAATCCGGCCACGAGGCTGCAACCAGCCACCCGTCGATTCTGATCCTCCTTCCCGATGATCGATGATGTCGGGGGTCTCTTACGATCCGCCGGTCAGCTTGGGTAATTCCCCGTTATGTAGTGCCAGAGATTCTGAGCCTCATTCTGATGGGCCTGTACCAGCCAGCGCGTGATATCTCCGATCGAGACAAGCCCGATCAGTTTGCCTTCATCCATCACGGGGAGATGGCGGTGGCGTTTCTCGGTGATTGTTACCATGGCCTCGTCGATGGACATATCGGGCCTCACCGTCTCGACCGGCGTTGTCATCACCTGTGACACGGGAGTCGTCATCGCCGGCAGGTTCGCGGCGACCACACGGTGGAGGACGTCGCGTTCAGTGAAAACGCCCACCAGATTATCGCCGTCGAGCACCATGATGCAGCCCACCTTGTGGCTGTTCATTTCGTGAACGGCCTCGGCCACCGTGGCATCTGCGGATACGACGAACTTTTGCGGCCCTTTTTGGGCCAGAAGGGTAGAAATGGAGACTTTCATTGGAAAGCGGGCCGAATTTGACTGAGGGCGGGTATCAGAGCAACCCAAAATTCGGAAGGGACTGGTCGGGGGGGCAACGACTCGAGTCAAGCCACCTCCGCCGTCGATTTGTGGGATTCGGCCCAGGTGTGTCAACCCGGGAAAGGAACGCCCTCCGATCAGTCCGGTGCCGTTTTGAATGGTTGATTCGACCTCCGGAGTTTGGATACGCGATGTCAGGGCAGTCGGGACGGCCGGAACGGATTTGCAAAATGGAGGCGATCTACCGGATCAGCGTTTTTTCAGTTGATCGACGCAGGAGCGGGCTTTCAAATGCGCCCTTTATGCACCTCCGGTCCATCAAACTTAACGGCTTCAAGAGCTTCGCCGACCAGACCGAATTGGGGTTTGATCGTGGGGTTACCGCCGTGGTCGGTCCAAACGGATGTGGGAAAAGCAATATCGCCGATGCCATTCGGTGGGTCCTGGGTGAGCAAAGTGCCAAAGCTCTCCGTGGCGGGAAGATGCACGATGTGATCTTCTCGGGAACGGATACCCGCAAGCCATTACCAATCAGTGAGGTATCACTCCTTCTGACCGAATGCGAAACCGAGCTCGGCAGCGATTACCATGAAATCGAGATCACCCGTCGGGTATCGCGCGATGGTGGCAGTGATTACCTGCTGAACGGTCGTTCCTGTCGGCTGAAGGATATCCAGCGCCTGTTCATGGACACGGGCATCGGGCGGACCTCCTATTCGATCATGGCCCAGGGGCAGATCGACCAGATCCTTTCCTCGAAGCCAGAGGAACGGCGGGCCGTTTTCGAGGAGGCGGCGGGCATCACCAAGTACAAGAGCCAGCGGCGTGAAGCCCTGAACAAGCTCGCCCTTGTCGATACCAATCTCAATCGAATCACCGACGTCATCACTGAGGTGTCGCGCCAGATCGGCAGTCTCAAGCGACAGGCTTCCAAGGCCGTACGGTTCAAGAAACTGAGCCATAGGCGCAGGCATCTGGAACTCGCGCACGCCAATTTCAGGTGGGGTGAGCTTCGGTCATCGGTGAATGGGCTTGAAGACCGGGCAACCGGATCCGACCAGGCGCTCGGCCAGATGCAGGAGGAACTCGACCTGCGCGAACGTTCGCTGGCGGAGAAAAAGACAGAGCGGCACGGCCTGAACGAGCGCATTCAGGGGGCTCAGCAGGCAGTTTTTGACCTTCGATCGCAGCGGGAGCAGGCTCTCAATCAGGCCCACCTTTCGGAGGTGCGCCGGACCGGTCTTTTCGAAAGGATCGAGCAGGCTCGGCAGGATCTGGTGGGGATCGAAGACCAGCTGAGCGAACTAGCCGAACGGGTTGATACCGGTGTTCAGGACCGTCAGTCCCAGCTCGATGTGGTGGGTTCCTTTGATTCGAGCTTTCAGGAACGGAGCCAGGAACTCGAAAAGGTTGAAGGCCGGTTGAAGGCGAGCGAGGACGATTTGCAGCAGCGAAAGTTCCGGTTGCTGGAAGCGGACAGTATTCTGGTTCGGGTCCGAAACGAATCGGCCAATCTCGAGGTCGACCTCAAGACGACGGAACACCGGATCGAGAAACTGGGAGAAGACCGGGTGGAAGCGGAGGCGGCCAGTGACGACGCGAAAAAGAACCTGACCGCTTTCCAGGCCCAGTTGGCCGAGGTGCGGGCAAATCGCGATGCCCTCAAGGCGGCGATTGAGGCGGCGCGGGAAAGTGCGGCCGAAGCCCTCGGTCGATTTCGGGACGCCCAGACCGCAATCCAGAACCTCGACCGGCAGATCGCCCAGAAGACAGCGCGACAGAAGCTTCTCCAGCAATTACAGGACCGTCTCGAGGGATATGGTGAGGGATCAAAAGCTCTTCTGCAGGGGAAACTGGGCGGGCGGTTCGAGGGTCAGCGCTTCCGGGGCTTGACCGATGGTATCAAGGTTGATCGCGCCCACAGCCGGGCAATCGAGGCGATTCTCGGATCAGCGCTGGAGGCGGTCGCCGTTGCCGATGAGAAAGTGGCCGACGATGTGCTCAAGGAGCTGAAAGACCGCAGGATCGGACCTGGGGTGGTTCGTTTTCCGGCACCTGATGACGTCCATGGCACGAACGGGTCGATTCCGGATTTCCTGCAGGCGGCCCGGGACTTGGTGACCACTCCCAAAACGGGCTCTGGACCCCACCCGGTTGCGGCCTTGCTTGGACCCTGTTACGTGACGAATGACCTCGGGGCGTTCCTTTCTTACTGGCAGGCAAATCCTGATTTCTCATTTCTGCTCGTTGCGAGCAAGGATGGTGAATTGGTTGACTGTCGCGGCCTGGTTTTCGGCGGCTACAAGAAGGAAGGCACCGGAGGCATCCTCGAGCGCGAAATTGAATTGCGCGAGACATCCGAGGATATCGCCGCCGACACCTCACGTCTGGCGACCCTGCGCAGCGAAGCCGACCAGTTGAACAAGGCGCTCGACGCGGCCGAATTGGAGGTCGAGAACCGACGACAGGAACAGACCGAGGCAGTCCATGAGACCGCACGTCTCGAAACGGAGGAACGCAATGCGGCGAATGCCCTGGACGAGCTGCGTTGCCGGATCGAACGTCTCGGCCAGGATGGCGCTGCTTTGGAGGACAGTCGATCCCAGGCGGCGGAGCGCCTGGATTCGAATCGAAAAAAACTGGAGGCGGCGGAAAGTGAGTCCGGACAATTCCGCAGTGGCATTGAAACGGTGGAGGTGCAGATCGTGGCGTTGCGCGCCGAGCGCGATCACAAGCGTGACGAAGTAGCCCAATCTCGCTTTGAACTGGCCGAGAAGAAGCAGCGATTGGATCTGACCCTTCGCGGGTTGGGCGATATGGAACAGAGCCGGGCGACCCTGGAGGAACTTCGCAGCAGTCGCGAACGGGAGATCGATACCTGGAGCGAGCAGATTGAGGGTTTGGAACGCGAACAGCAGGAGCAGACGGAAAAGGCGGATGAATTGGCCCGAACCGTCGCAACGGCACAGGAGTCGGTGTCCGGGCTTAGAAACAAACTGGTTGCTCTGGAGGAGGCAATCGGCGTCTTGGAAACCGAACAGACACACCTCAGGGACCAGACGGACGGGACCCGGGAGGACTTGAATCAGGTACAGATCCGTCTCGCCAAGCAGCAGTCTCAGATCCACTTCCTGGTCGAGGAGATGAATCGGGAACACCAGACCGATGTGAAACTGGTCGACTGGCGATTTGAACTCTGGCTGGCCGGACGCCAGCCGGAGGGCATCCGGACTCTGGAGGCCGAAGTCAAGGAGGCCCAATCTGAGGATGAAGACGGAGACCAGGATGATTCCGAACTTCCTTCCCCTGACGAGGGCAAGGGGAAATCCGATCAGCCGACAGCCGATGAACTGGCGGCGTTTGATGCGATTGATTGGGATGAGGTCAGGATCGAGGTGGAAGCATTGCGCCAGCGCCTGAATACGATGGGTCCGGTCAATCTCGTGGCGATTGAGGAGTACAGTGAGCTCAAACAGCGTTACGAGTTCCTTCAATCCCAGAGCGAAGACCTTGTGAACTCGAAGGAACAATTGCTCAAGGCGATCGACGAGATCAATCGAACCTCGCAGGAGCAGTTCACGACCACCTTTGAACAGATTCGCATCAACTTTGCCCAGACCTTCCAGACTCTCTTTGGCGGCGGCAAATCGGGACTCGAACTGGTGGCTTCCGAGGATCCGCTCGAGTCGGGCATCGAAATCGTGGCCCAGCCGCCCGGCACCCGTCTCCGAAGCGTTCTGCTCCTTTCGGGTGGTCAGCGAACCATGACCGCGGTGGCTCTCCTTTTCGCCATCTACATGGTCAAACCAAGTCCATTCTGTGTTCTCGACGAATTGGATGCTCCGCTCGACGAATCAAATATCGGCCGCTTCACCACGCTGCTCAAACAGTTCACCCAGAACTCGCAGTTTATCATCATCACCCATAACAAGCGTACGATCGCCGCGGCCCAGGCGATCTATGGCGTGACCATGGAGGAGAAGGGCGTTTCCAAAGTCGTTTCCATGCGTTTCCATACCGAGCATCACGATGCGGAAATGGCGAAGCTGGCCGTGGGTGGGAACTGACCGGCTGGAAGAGTTGAAAGACGGGGGGAGTGGATGGTTGGAAGATCCGGCTACTCTGAGATACGCCGGGACAAGATGGATGGGTGGATGATCCGGCTTCTGTGCGATGCGCCGGGACAGGTTGGATGAGAACCTGAACGGTCTCCTGGAGACAGCCTCTTAGGGGTTGTTAACCGCGGACCGGACCCTAAGTTCCGCTGGATGTCATTTGAACAGGTGATCGTCGAGGGTTTGGGGTGGATCGGCGCGGCTGCCGTCGTGATCGCCTATTATTTCGTATCCCACCAGAAGTGGACGGGGGGCTCACTCAAGTATCACCTGTGCAACGTCGGTGGAAGCGTTCTGGTTGGACTGAACGCCCTCTATCATCATGCGTTACCGTCAATGGTCATCAATATCGTCTGGCTGATCATAGGATTGAATGCGCTGCGGGTCTTCAAGAGCAGGAAGGGGAACGAATTGGAGACGGGCTGAAGGGTTGAGATGGCGATGTGAAGGAGACCGATCGATTTCTTCTTTCCCCGATGGTATGAGCCTCTAGGCTGGTTCGCATGATAGACCGGCTCAAAGCCCTGGCGTCGAGGTTGGGAGGAGAGACCTTGAAAACGGGAGCTGCAGGGGAAAAGGCGGCCGAGCGGCATCTTGTATCAACGCGGGGTGTCCAGGTGCTGGCGCGAAACTGGCGTCACGGTAAGGATGAACTCGACCTTGTTTGCCGCGATGGGGACATCCTGGTCTTTGTGGAAGTGAAGACGCGCGGGGCAGGGGCTCGGGTCCCCGGGTACTTCAGTGTGAACAAACGCAAGAAAAAGGCGCTGATGAGGGCCATCCGAGCCTACCGGGCCCGGGTGTCACCCAAGCCCAAGGCCGTTCGTTTTGACATTGTGGAGGTCGAATGGGCGGGAGGGGCACCCGGCAAGGTACGGCACTTCGAAAACGTCCCTCTTTTCTCCAAAGGATTTGCCAGGAGCCCGTGATTCGCGGAGGTTGCGTCCGCCATTTCATTTCAACGGCCTCAGACTGAAGGGCATTCATGGCAGATATCGACCAGAACAGGCATCCATTTCTCGACGGGTTGAGCAAGCATCGCGGCTCCCCCCCGACCGTAATCGTGATATTCGGCGCTTCGGGCGACCTGACCGCCCGCAAGCTCGTGCCGGCCATCTATAATCTCGGGTACGACAACCTCCTGCCGGCTGATTTTCGTCTGGTCGGGTTCGGGCGACGTGAGATACCGGATGACGCGTTCCGGACCATGGCCCGCGACGCGGTGAAGGAATTCTCTCGGCGCGAACTCAATGAGGATATCTGGGACAAGGTCGGGCGGAGCACGTTTTACACCGCCGGTGGGTATGACGATGCCGCGGCCTTCGATCGATTGAAGAAACGGATCGAGGGGTTGGAGAAGGACCTCGGGCGAAAGCTGCAGAGCCTGTTCTACATCTCGACGCCTCCGTCGGTCTTCGAGCCCATCCTTCAGAATCTCGGTCGCTCCGGGCTGGCCGCGCGCCACCTCGGGACGCGACAGATGTCAAAGGTCGTCATCGAGAAGCCCTTTGGGCGCGACCTCGAGTCGGCCCGGCGATTGAACCAGGTGATCTCCGGTGTTTTCCGCGAAGATCAGGTGTATCGAATTGACCACTACCTGGGCAAGGAAACGGTCCAGGACCTGTTGGTGCAGCGATTCGCCAACTCGATTTTCGAGCCCCTGATGAACCGTCGTTACGTCGACTGCGTCCAGATAACGGTGGCCGAGGATATCGGGGTCGGTTCCCGCGGGAGTTATTACGAACAGAGTGGCGCCACCCGCGACATGATCCAGAATCATACCATGCAGCTCCTGAGCTTGATGGCCATGGAGCCACCGGTGTCGCTGGATCCGGAATCGATCCGGGACGAGAAAGTCAAGTTGCTCAAGGCGGTCGAGCCATTGAACCTGTCTCCGGAGCATGGCGACGTGGTCCGCGCCCAGTACGCCGACGGCCTGGTCAGCGGTCAGGCGGTGCCGGGATACACCCGGGAGTCGAGTGTCGAGAGCGAGTCGAATACGGAGACCTACGCGGCGCTTCGGGTGTCGATCAACAATTGGAGATGGGCCGGGGTTCCCTTCTATCTGCGGTCCGGCAAGCGGATGGCGCGCCGGGTCAGCGAGATTGCCATCATCTTCAAGCGACCACCGGGGAGCTTGTTTTCGGATTCCGAGCAATTCCATCTCGCCCAGAACTCCCTCGCCTTTCAGATCCAGCCGGACGAGGGGTCGACCGTCGTGCTCAACGCAAAGATCCCCGGGCTCGAGACGCGGACCCAGCCGGTACGAATGCACTTTCGCTACAGTACGACCTTTGGATCGAACACACCGGAGGCCTATGAGCGATTGGTTCTCGATGCCATGGTGGGAGACAGCACGCTGTTCATCCGAGGAGACGAAACCGAGGCATCGTGGAAATTGATCACGCCGCTGCACGAGTTCTGGAGTTCGGTCGGGCGGCGGGGAATGGAAACTTATGCCGGTGGTTCCTGGGGGCCGTTGGCGGCGGAACGCCTGCTTTGGGAGAATGGTCACGAATGGAGGCGGCCCTGATCCGGAGGTTTCCTGATGCCCGCGATATTTGATGCTCTTCCCGGACTCGAGGTGCCGATGAGATCGGTGCTCTCTGAATTGGCGGCGTTGTGGGAAATGGGAGGGCCCGGAGGGAAGTCAGCTCCTTCCGAATACAGGGCGTCGCAGATGACCTTTGTGCTCCATTTCGGGGTGGATCATACCCCTGAAACGGGTCGGCAGACCTTCGATGCTGTCCTGCGGTTTTCCCAGCGCTACCCCTGCCGGATCGTGGCGCTCTGCCCGAGGATGACGGAAGGTGGAGACGACACGCTCTCGGCCAAGGTATTTGGTGAATGTTTTATCGGATCCTCGCGCCAGGAAATGAGTTGCTGCGAGGCGATCATCGTGGGTTACCCGGAATCCCAACGCGGATTTCTGGAAAACCAGGTGACGACCCTGATCGAGAATGATCTCCCTCTCTATTACTGGCCTTCCCGAATTCACTCCGCGTCGAAATTGGGCGACTACGGATTCTTTCTCAAGCACGCCAAGCGAATCGTGATCGACTCGGCCATCGAAAATTCGTCTGTCACCGATTTTGAGTGGCCCGAGGGAGGGACAGTCAGGGACCTGGCCGCGGCCCGACTCCTCCAGATCCGGCAGTCGGTCGGTCAGTTTCTCAGTTCTTTCCCTCCGAGTGTGCTCGTGGATGGTTTGCAGTCGGTCGAAGTGGCCGCGGACGGGAGTTGCGAGGCCGAGGCGCGGTTACTGTCATCATGGGTCAAGGCACGAATCGAGGCTTGCCGTCGGCTGTCATCATCGGTGTCTCCGCCACCTGAAGTCACGCTCACCACGTCCCGATTGGAATGTGAATCGATGGCGATGCGGTGGGCGTATGCGGGCGATCGTCGATTCTACTGGACGGTTTGCCTCGAGACCGGCCGGGCACGACTTGAGGCAGACCTCGGTGCGGGAGAGGTTGTCTTGAATTCGGTGGTCCGGTTGCTGTCGACCAGCGAGGCCCTGGGTGATGCGCTCTTCTTCTGAAAAGACGCCCTGCTGGAGACCCGAAATCACAATGGCCGAAATCACTACAGATTTCGGGGGGTGTGACCAGAAGTGCGGGGAGTTAAGCTGCGTTGAGTTGGCATTTTGAAATTTAGATCTCACCATGGGATTGGGCATGGAG
>QNAI01000091.1 GCA_003641745.1 Verrucomicrobiota bacterium
GGCTCTCGGCCGCGATTACAAGGTCCACCTCGATGGCTACGACCTGACCGAACATCTCAAGGATCCGCAGAAGGTCGAGAGCCCCCGCAAGGAGATCTTCTACTTCTCCGACGATGGCGACCTGACCGCCCTGCGTCACGGCGACTGGAAAGTTGTCTTCATGGAACAGCAAACCGTGGGCACCTTCCGGGTTTGGATGGAGCCCTTCGTGACGCTGCGCCTGCCGCTGATCTTCAACCTCCGCCGCGACCCTTACGAGCGCGCTGAGATAACATCCAACACCTACTATGACTGGATGCTCGACCGCGTTTTCCTGCTGCTGCCGGCTTCGGACTACGTCGGAAAGTTTCTGGGAACCTTCAAGGAATTCCCGCCGCGCCAGAAGGCCGCCAGTTTCAACCTGGATGAGGTCATGAAGATGATGACCGACCCGGGCGGCGCACAGTAGGCGACCGCGCCCACCACGAATCAAACCGCGCCACGCCTGGATTTTCCCGGGCGTGGCGTTTTCATCGAAACCCACCCACCCACCTGCCATGAATCGCATCGCGTTTTCTTTTCTCGCTTCTCTGGCCGTCGGCTTCGCTGCCTCCGCGACTGCCGATCCTCTGCCTTCGTGGAACGAAGGCCCGGCGAAGCAGTCCATCGTCTCGTTCGTTGAGCGCACGACCACCGCCGCTTCGCCCGAATATGTCGTCCCGGACGAGCGCATCGCCACCTTCGATAACGATGGCTGCCTGTGGGCCGAACAGCCGCTCTACTTTCAGCTTATCTACATGATCGACCGGATCAGGGCGCTCGCCCCGGATCACCCTGAGTGGAAGGATGAGGAACCTTTCGCCTCCATCCTCAAGGGCGATGTGGAGAAGTCGCTCGCGGGCGGGGAGAAGAGTCTGGTCGAAATGGCCATGGCCACGCACGCCGGGATCACGACCGAAGAGTTCAGCCAGTCCGTCCGCGACTGGCTCGCCACCGCCCGCCACCCGAAGACCGGGCGCCCCCACAACGAGATGGTTTACCAGCCGATGCTCGAAGTCCTCGCCTACCTGCGCGCCAACGGCTTCAAGCCCTTCATCGTCACCGGTGGCGGCATCGATTTTGTGCGCGTATTCGCCGAGGAAACCTACGGCATCCCGCCGGAACAGGTCATTGGCTCCAGCATCAGGACCGGCTATGAGATCCGCGACGGCAAACCCACCCTGGTGAAACTCCCCGAACTGAACTTCATCAACGACAAGGATGGCAAACCGGTCGGCATCCACCAGCACATCGGTCGCCGCCCCATCGCCGCATTCGGCAACTCGGATGGTGATTTTCAGATGCTGGAATGGACGACGATGGAGCGGACGCCATCACTCGGTGTTTACATACACCACGACGACACCGACCGCGAGTGGGCCTATGACCGGGATTCCCACATCGGTAAACTCGATCGCGGGCTGGATGAGGCACCAGAACGAGGCTGGGTGGTTGTCAGCATGAAAGACGATTGGGCAACAATATTCCCAAAGCAAAAGGCACCAGCCATGAGCAAACTGTCCCTGGAAGATTCCGCCTGGCGCATTGAGGCAATCGAAGGTTCCGCTGTAATTGCGGATTCAGAGGCGACAATCCGTTTTGATGCGGACGGGCGGGTTTCCGGCCGCAGCGGATGCAATGCGTTCAGTGGTTCCGCCTCGATTGAGGCCGGCGGGATCGTTCTCGGCCCCCTGGCCGCGACCCGCATGGCCTGTCCGCCACCGCTGATGGACCAGGAGCAACGCCTCTTTCAGGCATTGGATCAGGTGCGGGCGTATTCGATGGACGAGGACAGTCGACTGGACCTGAAGTCAGCCGCCGGCGTCACCCTGATAGAGCTAAAAGGGGTCAAACGTAGAATTTAAACATCTGCAGATGTTAAATTCTACGTTTGACCCCTTTTCGACGCGCTATTGACCGGTCGCGTGAAAACATACATATCATGCGGTGTTCACGCGGGGGGAAGACGTCCAAAGCCAGAGTGACCACATAAGATCAGAATGTGACCGCGTTATTTGATGCTGCATTGAGGCCCGGCGAAGTCGTCAACGGAGTTGATGTCTCGCTCCTGCTTACCTCCATCAGTCCGGAGGATCCGGAACGCGATTGGGTGCCGTGTTATCATTTCGTGATCACCCGGAGCAGGGATCTGGTTGAGGTCGGACGGATCTCCCTTCGCATCGGGGATACCGAATCGATCCGGCTCTATGCCGGCCATATCGGGTATTCGATCAACGATGCCCATCGCGGCCACAAGTACTCGGGTAAGGCGGCACGCATCCTTCGACCCCTGGCCCTGAGACATGGTCTCCGGGAACTCTGGATCACGGCCAACCCCGACAATTCCGCCTCGCGGAATATCTGCGAATGGCTCGGTGCTGCCTACGTGGATACGGTCGACGTTCCCCCCGATCACGAAATCGCCAAACTCGGCGAACACCGGAAATGCCGGTATCGGTGGGTGTTGTGAATTTAAAGGGGTCAAACGTAGAATTTAAACATCTACAGATGTTTAAATTCTACGTTTGACCCCTTTTCAGTGCCCGGCTGGTTCAGTCGGCCCGGGACAGTCCGACGATCTCACTCTGACTGTAGGTGACGACAACCTGATCGCCGATCTGCCCTACCTCGAGCATGAAATCTTCTGAGACCCTGACGCGGAATAATTTGCCTCTGGGGCCTCGGAAAGTGATCCTATCGGTTTCCTTGTCGACTGCTGCAACTTCACAGACCGCCGTGATCTCATGCTGCAATACGCCCTTCTTGGTAGTAACAGTGTGGGACTGGTAGGGGCTTTGGCCCTCTTCATCCGTCGGTTTGCGTACGGCGATTGCGAGCGAGGTGGTGACGTCCAATATGACTTTGTCACCCTCCCGGACGTAATCGAAGGTGGCCACCTTCTTGTTCACCGAGTACGTGCGGTACAACCAACTCGTCGTCTCGGCTGGTTCGGCTTCGACGATCCCCTCAAGTTCTATTACGAGCAGTTGACGGTTCTCTTTGTCAACGTGAAGCACGGACGCGCCGATCTGCGTGATTGCCGTATCCTTGAGTTCAACACCGAGTGCATTGGTGGTGAGTCCAACCGTAACGGTGGTTGCGATTGCGATAAGCAACCCTTGGCTAATTCTGTTCATATTCAATATCTCTGTCTTTTGTTCGTCATCAACGAAGGCTTGGGCATCGCACCTCTGGCCATCAATTCCGCGGTCTTGAGGGAACAAACCCTGTCCTTCAGAAACGGGAATTTTTGGGGCGGCCTGCGGGGAGGTCAAGGGCGGAGTCGGGGGGTAAAAGGGGTCAAACGTAGAATTTAAACATCTACAGATGTTTAAATTCTACGTTTGACCCCTTTTTGGTGGCTACCAGCACGTGAACCCACCGTCTATCACCAGGTCGTGACCGGTGATGAAACTGGCCGCCGGTGAGGCCAGGAAAACGACCGCGCCGCAGATTTCCGTGGGTTCGGCCAGACGGCCCATGGGCGTATCGCGTCGCCAGTCGTCGTGATATTCCTTCACTGCCAGGGTCATCTCCGTGCCTGTGTATCCGGGACTGATCGAGTTGACCGTGATTCCCTTCGGCGCCCATTCCGCGGCCAGCGATCGCGTCAACTGGATGACGCCGGCCTTCGATGCGTTGTAGCCGGACTGGAGTTGTGGGTGATTCACAATCTGCCCCGACATGGAGGCGGTGTTGATAATACGTCCGTCGCGTCCCTGACGCAGCATGGCACGTCCGGCCGCTCGGGAGCAGTAGAAGACGGCGTTCAGGTTGACGTCGATGACGGACAGCCACTGTTCGTCCGTCATCTCCTCGGTCGGCGCATGGTTGCAGATGCCGGCATTGTTGAACGCGATGTCCAATGAGCCCAACTCATCGATGACCCGGGCCACGGCCCGGTCGACGGCATGGCTGTCGGTCACGTCACATGCCAAGCCGATCGATCTTCGATCGAGGCGCTGAATCATCTCTGCTGTTTCCGTCGCCGATTCACCGTTGAGGTCGATGCAGGCGACGTCGGCCCCGGCTTCGGCCAAGGCCAGGGCGCAGGTGCGACCGATACCGCGGCCGGCTCCCGTGACCATGGCGATCTTTTCGTCGAGGCGGAAGGTATCGAGCACGTTCATGGTGGTGGTAGTCATGACAGCCCGAGCGGGCAGGATCAAGGCCCGTTCACCAGTCTGAACCCTTTCTCTTGACCTTTCCTTCCGACTGATCATAGTGAGTGATTAATAACTAATTAAGAATCCTCTCCATGCGCATTCGCAAGCCCGCAGAAACCCGCAAAGCAGAAATCATCGAGGCCACCCTTCGCCTCGCCGACAGGCTCGGCCCGGATCGACTCACGACAGAGGCTGTCGCCGAGGCCGTCGGTCTCACCCAGCCGGGGATATTCAGGCATTTCCCGAAAAAGCAGGTTCTCTGGGAAGCGGTTGCCGCACGTATCGGCACAGAGATGGAGACGCGCTGGAAGAGGGTCCGGAAAGCTGACGCCTCACCTTCAGGCAGACTCCGCGCGCTCATCGCGGCGCAGTTGCGATTGATCCAGACCATTCCGGCGATTCCCGCCATCCTCTTTTCACGGGAGTTGCACACCATGAACGACGGCCTGCGCGAAGCCTTCTTCGGGCTCATGGGCCGGTTTCATGGATTGGTCGCCGGTCTGATCGACGAAGCCTGCAGAGCGGGAGAGTTACGTGAGGATCTCAATCCGGACGATGCTGCTTTTCTCATCGTCGGGCTGGTCCAGGGCCTTGCGGTCAGGTGGTCGATCAGTGGTCGTGCGTTCAGTTTGAGAAAAGAGGGAGAGCGTTTGCTGGCGCTTCAATTGAGCGGCTTCGCCTGTGTGGTTGCCGCCGAAGGCGAAAGGAGGGCGTCATGAAGAATCGGGTACTCAGGGTTCTTGTGGTTCTGCTGAGCGTCGGCGTCGTGGTGACGGCACTGATTCTTCTTGCATTCAAGCGACCGTTGCGGGTCGAAGTTGCCCGTCCCGATAAGAATGTGTCGATCGAGGTTTTCGGCCTTGGTACGGTGGAGGCGCGCATTGTGTCGAAGATAGGTTTTGAGGTGGGAGCGGCCCTTGTGGATCTCAGTGCGGATCACGGCGACCGGGTAAGAAAAGGCGTGGCCCTGGCCCGTCTTCATGGCGCCGAACAGAAAGCCCGGCTCGCCAAGGCCCGCGCCGGTTTGATCAACGCCAAAGCGGTAATCGTGATGGCGGAGGCGGCAACCGGCAGAGCGCGCGCGGTTCTGGCGCAGAGAAAGCAGACAAACGAACGCAGGAAGATGCTTGTGGCCAAGCAGACGATCTCTGCCGAGGATGCGGACGAAGCTCAGATGGAGGAAGATGTTGCGGTTGCGGAGTTGGCGGTGGCGATCAGCGATGTTGCGGTCGCCAAGGCTGTTATGGAAGACGCCACGGCACAGGTCGAATATGAAGAAATCCTTCTCGACCACCATACGCTCAGAGCCCCTTACGACGCCATTGTCGTCAAGCGTCACAAAGAGCTGGGCTCGGTCTTAACTGCGGGTGAACCGCTCTTTACGCTGGTAGCTCCCGAAACGGTGTGGGCGCTGGCCTATGTTGACGAAGCCCGTGCGGGCAATATCCGGGTTGGTCAATCCGCCGAGATCCGCTTGCGGTCCCTGCCTCGGAAGGTCTTTCAAGGCCAAGTGGCGCGCATCGATATTGAAAGTGATCGGGTGAGTGAAGAGCGCCGGGTGTATATCAGTTGTAATCGGTTCCTGGAGAGGTTCCATCTCGGGGAACAGGTCGAGGTTGTCATCACGACGACCGCTCTTGATGAGGCGTTGCTGGTTCCTGAAATCGCGGTTGATGACTTTGACGGCACGAAGGGTAAAGTCTGGACGGTCGAGGACGGCAGTCTTCACCGACGCACGGTTGTGTTTGGTCACCGGGCCCTCGATTCCCGGGTTGAAGTGATCGATGGCCTTCCTTCGGGCGCCCTCGTGGTCAAGGTCCTGCGTTCGGGGTTGCGAGAAGGCCGCGCGGCAAGGGTATTGGAGGGCAGTACTCCATGAACCTGGCCTACCGCGATATTCGACACAACTTCGGGCACTTTCTCCTGACCTGTTTCGGGCTCAGTCTGCTACTGGGCGTGGTCCTGTCCATGATCGGCATCTATCGTGGTCTGGTCGCGGATGCCCTCACGCTCGCCCGCACACCCGGGGTGGATGTCTGGGTGGTGGAATCCGGAACGCGAGGTCCGTTTGCGGAGGCCTCGCGCATGCCTGGAGACATACGGGAGGCCATCGCCCGTCTTGAAGGGGTGAGTGCCGCTGGAAGTATCACCTACCAGTCGATAGAGACCCGTTTCAGGGGCGGAAAGCTGCGGCTCTATATTGTCGGGTATCAGCCGGGCCGTCCCGGCGGTCCGGACCGCATCGCAGAGGGGCGATCGATCGGCAGAAGCCATTACGAGATGATCGCCGACCGGAGCTCCGGTCTCTCCCTCGCAGACCGCGTGCAATTGGGTCGCAACACCTTCACGGTCGTCGGTCTGATGGACAATCAGGTTTCATCCGGCGGCGATCCGGTTATCTACATCACGCTGCGCGACTCTCAGGAACTTCAATTTGAACTGGCGCCTCCTGCGGCGCGGCGCGAGATAGCGCGAGGCACCGGACCCGGCCATACCAATACGATCAACGCGGTGGTCGCCCGGGTGGCGCCGAACGTTTCAGCCGAAAGCGTCGCTGAAGCCGCTCGTCGCTGGAAGCACCTTTCGGCCATGACCCAAGCCGGGCAGGAGGCGATTCTGACCCGCTCCGTGGTGGACAAGGCGCGCAAGCAGATCGGCTTGTTCACCGGTCTTTTGTTGGTGGTGTCGGCGGTGATTATTGCGCTCATCATTTACACCATGACCATGAACAAGCTGCGCGAGATCGCCACCCTCAAGCTGATTGGCGCACCGGATCACACCATTGTCGGCCTGATCCTGCAGCAGGCTCTTGCCATGGGGACAATCGGCTTTGGTTTTGGCGCGCTCCTGATCTCGACCATCAAGGACCATTTCCCCCGGCGGGTCATTCTTCATCCGGAGGACGGCCTCGCCCTTGCGGTGGCGGTCGTGGTTGTCTGCCTGCTTGCCAGCGGTCTGGGGGTGCGGCTGGCGTTGAAGATCGATCCGGCCACGGCCCTGGGAGGGTAGGGATTCCAAAAGACTCACTCGTGTCATGAACATCTCTCACCAATCAGAGCCGCTGGTCAGCGTGCGGGGCGTCTCCAAGCACTTCGGGGAAGGCGAGACCCGGGTCGATGCCCTGCGCGATGTGAGCCTGGAGGTCCATCCCGGCCAGGTGGTCGGTCTTCTCGGCCCCAGCGGATCGGGGAAGACCACGCTATTGAACGTGATTGGCTGCATCCAGGAGCCGAGCCGCGGCATGCTCAGTCTTGACGGCGACGTTGTCTATGACGGGCATTGGCAGCGATCCGATCTGCGTAAGCTGCGGTTGGAAAAGATCGGGTTTATTTTCCAGTTCCACAATCTCATCCCCTTCCTCGACAGCACCGATAACGTGGCCATTGTGTTGAATCTTGCGGGATCTGGAGCGGCAGATTCCAAGGCCAGGGCGGTTGAGCTGCTGGAGTATCTGGAAGTCGGGGACCGCAAGGGCGCTTTCCCGGCGAAGCTCTCCGGCGGTGAGGCGCAACGTGTTGCCATTGCGCGTGCTCTGGCCAATCGGCCCCGCATTATCCTTGCGGACGAACCCACGGCAGCGCTCGACTCGCAACGGGCGGGCATCGTCATGGACCTGTTGCGCAGGGTAGCCGTTGAGCAGCAGGCAGCGATCCTGGCCGTCACCCACGATGAGAAAATTGTTGACCGGTTCGACCGCATCTTCCACCTGAGAGACGGACGGTTGGAACCCGAGGAGACCTGATCCTTTCTCTCTCGTCGTTTTCCCGAAGCGAAAGCCACTTCTTACTTCATCATTCTTACTTCTTACTTTGATTTACCCGGAGGGGGACTTGAACCCCCACGACCTTTCGGTCAGCGGATTTTAAGTCCGCTGCGTCTACCAATTCCGCCATCCGGGCTCGGGTCGACCGAGAGACATGCGGAAGCATGCAGAAGCTGAGTGCCTCGACAAGTGCGGAGAGCTTGATCTGGTTTTCGGTCTGGCAGAAACGGGGAACAGGTGTCATTGATGGACGGGCAGGGATTTGCCAGTATCGGTGGACTGCTCCAGATGATCAGAAAGATAGAGTCAAAGGGGTTCTATATCGACGAATGTCGATTGCCCGGCGAATCAAAGGCGGACGATCGGGTTCCGGCGCAGCACAATACCATTCAGCTCAGTCGCGACCGATGGTTTGTGGTCTACGAGACCCGGGGATTCCGCGGGGTCGACGACAACTGCAGTGTTGTCTACCAGATTCGGCGCGACACCCCGGATGGTGTCGTTCTGACCGAGGGCTATCTCGACCCGTCGATCGACGACTGGGATCCGGTTGGGAATGGCGGACGGTTTGTTCGTCAGGGCAATCACTCGATTGCATTCGGCGTTCCCAAAGGAGCACTGTTCGAGGGACACCGGGTTCCCCACGAAAACGTGTTTGTGGTCGCATGGGGAAATCATGCCAGAGCCCTTGACCCGGAGAGCGGTTACCTCTGGGCCAGGTCGGAGATGGGGGTACCGCCGGGTACGTCCCGTTGCACATGGGCCCAGTTCCGACTGAATGACGAAGAGGACGACATCGAATTGCTGCAGCAGAAGACGGCCCTGCGTCAGAAGGGCTATGAAGAGGGGGAGGCACTCTGTTCGCATGAGGAATTACGATCGATGAACCACTCGTTTGTCGCACCCGTCCCCTACAATGAGGACGGATCGGAATGGGCGCATATGCAGCATTGGGAGGGCGTTTGCCTGCCCGTTCGCTACCGATGGAATCCCGAGACCGGACTCTACGAATGGGTGGAGTCGGGTCCGCAACTGAAAGGACCTTCCGGAGCCAGGATCGGGGAAGGTTCGATTGTACCTTACAGAGGTGAGTGGTTGGCCGCGGCCCGCATGGGAGGAAAAGACTTCGGGATTGTCTGGTTTCGGTGCAGCGACCTTTTCGGTTCGGAACCCACTCCGATTTTTTCCGATGCGGTCGGCAGCAATTGTCCCCGCACGGTCTATGGCTTTCCGGACGGAGTGGTCCGCCTCTTCACCACCGACCAACGGAATTCACCCTATCAGGACATCTATCAGAGGCGGATTCCACTGAACCTATTGGACATCGATCCCGACCATGGGTTTGCGGTCACTCGATCGCATATCGTGTTCGACAGCATCAAGGAAGGCCTGCCGATTCCGAAAAAGCATGCCCCAACCATGCACTTTGGTCGGCTCCTGCCGCATGGTGGAGGATCGACCGGACTGGCCAGCTTCTTCGTGCGCACCCGGGCCATCCTGCCGAGGGCTTATACGATGGGCAACTACAAGGGCATTGCCACGCGCCCCGAGATCGAGGCGTCGGGCGTTTATTATTGTGAACTCACCTATGACCAGGAGCTTCCTCCCACCTGGACGTTCGAAACAGTCTCATAGTGGGCGGGCATTCGTAACTAAATGGGTGTCAAAACTGTAGGAGAGGCTTTATGCCTCGATTGTTGATGGTTTTGGATAAACATTCCGATTGTCAGGCGGATGCCTTGCGGTCTGCAGGGGCAGACCGTTGGGATCGAGGGATAAACCCTCTCCTACGCAATCCGGCAAGTGGCGTGCGCCGTGGCACGAGTCTCCTCCTCATTTTCCTGCTCGGACTGATCGGCAGCGCAATGTTCGCCGATGGGGCCGGGGAGTCGGAAGAACAGCGGCGCCTGCGTGAGTACCGTGTCCTGATGACCGACCGTCAGGACGCAGAACAATATCGCGACGAACTGACGGTGGCCTGGAGTCACTATTCGGCGCTCAACATTCAGGAGGCCACCAGGGCCTTCGCGGGCGTGCGGACCGCCGAGGGAGTCGGGGAGCGGGATCTCGTTCAAGCGCTTTACGGGCTCGGCCTCTGTTACCGTTTCCACATGCATCGGCCGAACTTTGAAGAAGCGCAGGCCTGCTTTGACGAGATCGCGTCGCGATTTCCGCAGAACAGGGTGGCTGCCTGGGCGTTGATGGAGCGGGGATCCCTTGAAGATCTGGAGACGGAGGCCGGTCGGGTCGCTGCGCGATTATTCTTCGGGCGGGTTCTGGAGGAATATCCGGAGAGCCTGGCCATACATGAAACCGCTCTGCGCCTCGCCGGCACCTATCTTGGGAGGACCCTTGATCCGGAATTGATCCGGGAAGGACTGGCGGTTCTGGAAAAGCATATCGAGCGCCACCCGGACAATCCACTGGTCGGCACCATGCATTATCGAGTCGGCTATTTCTACTTCGCCTGTCTCCAGGACTATGAGAAGGCTCTTCCTCATTCGGTGGCCACGAGCACTTTAAAGATGGAGGATCCCTACCGGTGGCCGGAGGATTACTGGCATACGGCCATGAATTTCATGCGGCTGAATCGACCGGAGGAGGCGCTCCCCTGGTTCGAGAAGATACTCATCGACAAGCCAACTTCGCGCGAAGCGTTTCCGGCAAAACAGATGATTGAGCGGATCAATCGATACCTCGACGATCAGAGGGGCCTGCGTCGTGATCCAGCCGATACGGATTCCGACGATTCGGGCGCAGACCTGCCGCAATGAAGACGAAGATGAAGACGAAGACAGGCAAAACGGGGTGGAGGGCCATCTCGCCGCTGATTATGTTCGGGCTGATTTTGCTCTTCGTTTCATACGGGATTTCTCTGGTCCACGTCATACGGATTCGCCGGAACATGGGAGATATCGGGGTCGATGACCGCATCGTCATCCGCCTGGCGCACTTCCTCAGCGAGGAAAACGTTCAGAGTGCCTTCAGCAAGCTCGCAAAGGACTACGAGGAGCTTCACCCCGACACCAGGATCGTGGTCCAGTCCGTACCCCAGCGGGCCTACCAGCAGTGGTTGAATACCCAGCAGATCGGCGGGACCACGCCGGACCTTTTCCAGCTTCAGGCGAGGGGCGACTGGACCATGGCTTCGAAGTTCCAGGAAGTGCTCACGTCCCAGGTCGGTCAGGTGAATCCCTACAACGTCGGAACCGATTTGGAAGGCGTCCCCTGGAGAGACACCTATACCGATGGCATGGAGGGCGGCTATTTCTTTTCGCTGCTGGAGTTTTACGGCATTCCAATGACCATCGAATCGACGAGGATCTTTTATAACAAAGATCTCTTCCGTAGGGCGGCGGGAAGCGATCGTCCTCCCGGGAATTTCGGTGAATGGATGGAGATCTGCGCCGCGATTCAAGCCTATGGGGAAGGTCGGGACGAGACGATCTTCCCCATCGCGGCCACCCGGGACTATGCGCTCCTGAGCGGGTTCAACGGATTCTACGTCACCGCTTTCACCGGCGGTTTGGCCATCCCATACGACGTCAATGCGGGCGGTGGGCCGACCACCCAGGGCACCTTGTGGGGCTTCCAGACCGGCACGCTCGATTTCGACCAAGAGCGGGTCCGGGCCGCCTATGACATCCAACTTGAACTGGCGGAGAATTATCAGCCGGGCTTTATGAGTGATACCGCCGACCAGGCTCGATTTCTCTTTATCCAAGGTCGTGCGGGGATGCTTCTCGGGAATACCTACGATCTGATTCTCTTCCGGGATACCGCCAGGTTCGACGTCGGTGTTTTCAGGATCCCGCTGCCGGATCCGGACGATCCGAAGTACGGTCGGTTTGTGACCGGGCGGATCTGGGAAGAGCCGGTTACCAAGTTTCTCTTCGGTCTTTCAAAGAGGAGTTCGCACAAGGAGATCGCGCTCGACTTCATGAAGTTCGCGACCTCGCTGCCCAACAATGAGTGGTTTTGCCGGCAGCTCGACTGGTTTCCGGCGATAAGGGGGGCGGAGACCAGCGATGAACTGCAGGTCTTTGCGCCGAGCGGCGAGGGCGTATCGGCTTCCCTCGAGCTGGTTACCGGTCCCGATATTGGACTCTACTTCGATCACAACTTTCTCCTCTTCCTCGGGGGGCACCTCTCCTTCGATGAGTTCATGGACGGGCTGGAGGAAATTTGGCGAACCAAGGGTGAGGAGTGGCTGATGGTCAAGAGATTTGCCATCACCAGGCAGGAGGACATCTCCCGGGAACGAAACCTTTCCCGCTCGCGGGTAAGGGTGCTCTTCGAAGAGGCCGGAGAAATGAACCCGGGGCAGACCATGGGCTCAGGGACGGCCTATCAGCTGGGCGTGCAGATCGTGCAGGCCTTTTTCGCGCATTCTTTCAACTACCGGCAGTTCATCCATCCGCATATCAAGGACGGCACCTATCAATTCCCTCCGCACAGTCTGATGCCGGCGGAACTCTACCCCATTCCGCCTCCGGACCATGTCTTGGAGGAGATGCTTCATAGGGGCGGCCAGAAATGAAAAACGTAAGCGTCTCGCAGCTCAAGTATCACTGGCGGGTCTACCTCTTCGTCGTTCCCAGCCTGTGCCTGCTGCTCACCTTCGCCTATTTCCCGGCCATGGGAGCGATCTACTATTCCTTCTTCAACTGGGATGGCGGGTTCGTCAAGGAGTTCATCGGGTTTGGCAATTACGTACGCGCCCTGGGCGACCCCTATGTGCGGCACGGCTATTATGTGGTCGCGATCCTGGTATTCGCGAACCTCTTCAAAATGATCCCGTCGATTGCGGCGGCGGTTGTCATTCACCGCCTCAAGAGTACGCGATCCGGCTACTTCTATCGGGTGCTTTTTGTCATTCCCATGATCATCCCGGGCATCGTGATGATCCTGATCTGGAAATACTTCTTTGATCCCAACTTCGGCATCCTCAACGAATTCCTCGAATTCACCGGCCTCATGGACGCTCTGATCGCCCTGGATGGAGCTTTTGGCTGGGGGGTGTTTCTGGCGGATTCGGCGCCGGCCTGGCTGTCGAGACCGGAGTTGATCATTCCCGCGCTCATCATCTGGGGATTCCCCTGGGTGGGCACGATCGGGGTTCTCATCTACCTGTCCGGACTCTCCGGAATCTCCGACGATATCTACGATGCGGCGAAGGTCGACGGCGCGGGTCCGCTCCGCACCTTCTTCAGCGTGGAATTACCCCTGATCCTCACCCAGGTCCGGATCAACCTGATTCTCATGATCATCGGGACGATCAAGGAATACGGGCTCACCCTTGTGCTCCTCGGCCATACCGGTGGACCCGGGGGGGTGGGCCTCGTGCCCGGGCTCTATATGTTCCGGCGGGCCTTCTACGACAAGGAGACGGAGATGGGGTATGCCTGTTCCCTGGGCATCATCATGTTCCTGATCATACTCGCACTCACGTTCGTGAACCAGAAATTCGTCCGGGTGGACAAATAGGCGACCCGACCTGATCGAGCAGATGTTCAAATCAATTTCCAGAAGCCTGAAGAACCAGCGGTCGGAGGTGCCCAAGCACGCCTTCATCCTGATGGTGCTCTTTTTCGCGTTCTTCCCGCTCTACATGATTCTCAATATCAGCCTCAAGACGAACGACCAGTTCTTCAACGACCCCCTAACGCCGACTTTTCCCTACCATTGGGAGAACTGGGTCTACGGGTGGAAGCAGGTCAGCGGTTCGATCTACGTCACCATCTTTCTTTCATTCACCTCCACCGCTTTCAACCTGACCGTTTCGCTGTGTGCCGCGTACTTTTTCGGCCGATACAAGATGCCTGGAGGGCGGCTGTTCTTCATGCTTTTTCTGATGCAGATGTTCATTCCCGGCGTGGTCAACCTGATCCCGCTCTTCGCCCTGCTGAGGGAACTCCACATGATTGGGACCTTTGCGGGCGTCATCATCCCGGCCACGGCCGGTGCCCAGGTGATCGCAATCTATCTCCTGCGCAACTTCATCGAGGATATTCCCCAGGATCTCTTTGACTCGGCCCAGATGGACGGAGCCAGCGACCTGCGGCAGATCGTTCACATCGTTATTCCCATGTGCACGCCCATCATCGTGACCGTGGCCATTCTCGACTTCATCAATCATTGGAACGACTTCGTGCTGCCGCTGGTTGTCCTGGGTCGGGAGGAACTCTACCCCATCGGGGTCCGTCTCTACCAACTCGACGGGGTCAACCTGAAGCAATGGGGCCCGATGATGGCCACCTATATCATCGCGGCCATTCCCCTGATCATTCTCTTCATCTTCGGCATGCGCGTCTTCGTCCGCGGCATAGGGACCGGTGCGATCAAGGGATGAAGGGGTCAGGCCGGAATGGCAATATTAAGGGGTATCCAGGAGGAATTGCGGTCAACTTGGCTTCGAGGGGGTCAAAGCACATAGGCTGATGTCGGCAGAGTGGCTGCCTCGGTACTCGCATTGGCATGCAAGATAGTGAGCAATGACCCCCTCCTTCGCGTAAAGCTATGGCGGACACGCCGTCGGCTGTTCTTCGTCGAAAATTCCCAGACCGGTGCTTAACCTCACAGTCTCAAA
>QNAI01000092.1 GCA_003641745.1 Verrucomicrobiota bacterium
GTGATCGAAGGGGCAGGGGCCTATTGTTCGGCCATGGCCACCAAGAACTACAATTCATTCCCGGAAGCGCCCGAGGTACTGATCCGCGCGAATGGCGAACCAGCCGTCATCCGGCGTCGCCAGACCCTCGACCAGATCATCGTCAACGAAAATTTCGTGGTCTAGTATCCTATCTCACATATGAGGTGTGAGGCCGTCCTCATTCCTCCCGGACGAGGTAAATTTCAGCCAGGGTGATTCCGGTTCCACCGTCGGCGCCGGACACGACCACTGTGTAGGCCCCAGGGTTAAGGGCGACCAGAAGGGCTGAATCCCGGCTGCCGGGATCCAAGCCAAACGCGCCCACGACGGATGAAATCGCAACGATATCCACCGAATTTCCGGCCTCCGCCCAATTGTCATTTTCGGACAGGACGGCCGATTGGCTCGATCGAAGTGAAATATGCGGATCGTCAAGAGTGTTGGGAACACCGTAGGCATCGAGACCCGGTCCGATCGCCCTGATGAGAAAGGTCTGCGGACTGTCCCCCCGCAAGACGAAACCCGGGATGAGTACCTCACTGCCGGTACCCACAAACGCCCGCGCTGACAGATTTGTCAGAACGGAATTGGACCGGTCGACCTCATATATCTCGGCCATTCCCACTCCGGCCTCGTCACTCTTGCCGAAAACCCTGGCGGTGTAGATCCCGGGATTGACCGTAGCCAGCAGGACGGAATCCCGGCCGCCGGAATCCAGAGGGAACGCACCCGCGCTGGATGTGACCGAGGCGAGGTCCCACAGACTGTCCTCTTCCGTGTAGTCGTCGTTTTGGGCGAGGAGAACACCGTTTCTGCGGAGTTGAAGGACTGGATCCGAAAGGCAATCCAGAATACCAAAACTTGTCAGTTTGGGGCCGATACCGCGGAGGAGAACATGTTTCGGAATCGTCCCTTCGATGACATAACCGACAATCACGGCTGATTCGCCTGCGCCGATACGAGCCCGCAGAGAGAGATTACAGAGTCGATTCTCCAGAACCGGGTTGAGTGTTCGATCCGGATCCACGATGACCCGGCAGGTATCACTGACCATGGACTGCCCGTCCCAGGAGACGATGACATTGTATTCGCCTTCCGTGGTGAGATCACCGGGTACACTCAAGTAAGGGCTGTGGCTGTGAGGCCCCGCCAAGGGGATGCCATTTCTCTGCCATTGATAGGTCGCGCCGTCGGAGCGGTCGATCAGGATGCCTATTCTGAAGGGTTCACCTGCCGCGATCGTCAGGTCAAGTGGCTGTTGGGTTATCCTCGGAGCGGGTCGGGGTCTGACCGTTACCACGGCAATTCGGCTTATCGAGCTTCCGGCCCTGTTGGATACCTTTACATGGTAGTCTCCGGCATCGTAGATCGTGCAGCTGTCGATAGTGAATGTTGCCGGGTTGTTGTCGTCGTCAGTCGCATAATATCCGTCATGAAACCATTCATACGCGACCGGTTTGGTGGCATCAGGATTGATCGAAATGCCCAGTGAGACGGGCTTTCCAAAGTCCACTTCGACGTCGACTGGACCCTCCAGAAACTCCGGTGCAACCGGATTATACGCCAATGTGCGGATGGAGAATTCGAGCATGGCGGACCGGGCGACGACGATGGCCGTTGCCAGGTTGTTGACCAGCTGAGTGTCTGTAATCCGGGTCACGAACAAGGCTGCCTGGAGGAGGTGCTCGGGAGGCAGATTGATACGAACCTCGGTGGATTCGATATTCAGGCTGCCAGGCATCCCGGGCAAAGGCGACATATAGAGGATGGCCCCGACCGAGTTATAAACCAATAGGGTAACCTCATCTCCGATGCGCACATCCGGGCCAAGGTCCCATTGTATCAGCGCGCTGTTTGGATCCTCGATGCGCTGCAGGTCGTCGAAATTGGTGATGGCCGGTATGGCTGGATGAGGCTCGTCGTCCAGAACGATCGTATAGGTGCCTTCAACCCCTCCACCAAGTTCCAAGGTGTAGGCGCCTGCAGGGTACTTTTTCTCAAGTCCACCGAGGTAGCCCCATACCTCGTCATGTACCAGGGTAAAATCATCCGTTCGGCCGAGCCATTCAGACACGCCATTTCCGAAGAATCGGCCTTCGGCCTTGGGTAACGAGGTGGGGTAGGAAACCTGAATCAGGATGGCGGCATCGCTTGAGCCGGGTCCCTCCTGCTGGGTCTGGGGCGCGAACGTGAATTTTAAGACGCTGATTTCTGTCGGCAGGACTGCCAAAACTGTCGTTGCCAGGCCGATGAAACCGGCCGTTGCCGCCAATGAGCGGATCAACCACCCGATGCCGCGCTCAGGGTTCGGCAGGTGCTTACCGGTCCCTTGGAGCGACTGACTTCGAAATTGGGGCAACATTAGATGTATACCGTATATATGTGTAGTAAATAAGCAAATCTAATCCCCCCTGCCCGGGTGAGTTTTCCTGCTGAATCAGAAGCAACGTTGCGAATGATCCCATCTTCTGCATGTGTGGAAGCCATGCCAGGACGCATCACAGTGCAGACAATCCGAAGGATGAAAGGGAAGCAGCTCATCGTCGCGATCACCGCCTATGACGCCAATGGTGCACGTCATGCCTCCGAAGCCGGGATCGACCTGATCCTGGTCGGTGATTCCGTAGGCAATGCCGTCCTGGGTATGCCCAGCACTGTATCGGTCACCCTGGAGATGATCATTCATCACACATCAGCGGTTGTTCGAGCTCAGCCCCACTCCCTGGTGGTTGCGGATCTGCCGTTTGCGGAAGCACGGTACAGCATGGACCATCTGCTCGATTCCTGCCGACGTCTGTTGCAGGAAGCCAGGGCCGATGCAGTCAAGCTGGAAGGCGGAATCGGCATCGCCGATTCGGTTGCCAACCTCGTCCTTGCAGGCATACCGGTCCTCGGCCATATCGGTCTCCTTCCCCAGCGGATCAATGACCTGGGCACCTACCGCAGGTTTGGTCGGAATTCATCCGAGCGTGATCATCTGATCGCGGATGCGCGAGCTTTGGAAAAAGCCGGTGCGTTCGCTATCGTGGCTGAGATGGTCGAGGCAGGGACGGCCAAAGCAATCCGTGAAGCGATTTCAGTTCCACTTATCGGGATCGGGTCGGGGGATGACTGCGATGGGCAGATTCGAGTCGTGACCGACCTTCTCGGGCTCGGTCATGGGAAAGTCCCCTCATTTGCCAAGGTCTATGCCGATCTGGGCAAGGCGACCCGCGAGGCGCTCGGTGCCTACGCTGGTGATGTCCGGTCCTCGGGCCCTGCGGGGACGAGTGGGTGAACCGCAGCATAGAGTGGTTTTTTTATTCCGATCCGTCGGTTCCATCATTAGAAAGGACCGGATGAATTTCTGTGTGGTTGGAGCGGGTGCCTGGGGTACAGCGTTTGCCCTTCATCTCGTTCGACTGGGGCATTCGGTGACCTTGGTGGCGAGAAGGCTCGATCATGCCATGCAGATCACCAGTGAGCATGAGAATCGGGATTACCTTCCGGAAGTAAGGTTGCCCTGGAACCTCCAGTTAGGACATGAGTTGAAGCCGGTCCTGATGGAAGCGGAGGTGGTCATTCTGGCTTCGCCGTCGCATGGTCTCAGGGATTGGTGTTCGAAGGTTCAGGCGGAGCGATCAGGTGCCACCCGGTTGGTCGCTGCGATCAGCCTGAGCAAAGGCCTCGAACTCGGCAGCCACCTTCGACCGGTCGAAGTGATCTCAGAGACCCTGCCCGGTCTCGCTTCGATCGCATTGAGTGGTCCCACTCGAGCGGTGGAGGTGGCGGAAGGGAAACCGACCGCGATGGTCCTGGCGTCGGACGAGACCGATTATGACCTTGCCACCTTGCAGACTGCTCTCAGCGGTCCGGCCCTGCGTGTCTATCTCAGTCACGACCCGGTCGGAGTTGAACTCGGGGCATGTCTGAAGAACGTTTATGCGATAGCGGCCGGATGCTGCGACGGTTTGGGATTGGGGGACAACGCCAGATCGGCACTCCTGACTCGGGCTCTGGCCGAAATGGTCAGGCTCGGGTCCGCGATGGGTGCTCGCGCGGAGACATTCTACGGACTCGGGGGTTTCGGCGATCTGGTCGCCACCTGCTGCGGGACCTGGAGCCGGAACCGTGAATTTGGTTTCGAGATTGGCCGGGGTGCCTCTCCGATTGAACTTCTCGATCACCGCAGGACGGTGGTGGAAGGCTACCGGACCACCGCCTCCTTCCATGAACTCTGTGTACAGAGGGAACTCCGGGCTCCTATTTTGAGCCAGATCCATGCCGTCCTCTATGAGGGTTTGCGCCCTGATGCGGCCATCGGCGCTCTGATGAGTCGTGATCTCATGCGGGAATAGACGGTTGGCAAAGGGGACGGGCTTTCGGGAGGGTGGCGTTTCTTCGTGCATAATTGTGCAGCACCCTCTATGATTCAGGGTGCGTATCAGTCGATGAAGATCAACCAGGACGAGATCGCGAGGAGGTTGGGAATCTCTCGCACGACGGTTTCCCGATCGTTCTCCAATCATCCGGCCATCAACCCGGAAACTCGGGCTCGGGTCCTGGCTGTGGCCGAGGAGTTGGGTTATCGCTATTCGGTACCGCGATCCGGTCGTATTCGCGAGCGCCTCCGTGGCAATACCATCGGAGTGCTCATCGGTGAACCGCGGTCGGAATACGAGATGGCTCATACCTTCCAGTCTGTTTTGAAAGGGATCAGCGAACGCGCGACCACCGATAGGGTTTCTCTCGACCTCAGCTATGTCGATTCGACCCGGCTCGATGTGAAGAGTCGCAGATCGGTCATCCTCCAGCGCATCCGCTCCGGACATTGGAGCGGGATGATCCTGGTCTATCCGTTCCCTGATGATTGCATCCGAACCCTGGCCGGAATTCGTTCGGCTGTGTCGATTATTGATGACTACCTGGATTGCGGTGTGGACTGCATCGATACCGATCAGGCCAACGGAATATTCAGTCTGATCCGGCACCTCAGAACCCTTGGGCACGAGCGAATTGGATTCCTGGCCTGGCATTACCATACGGAAACGCCATGGGTCCACCGACGTTTCGGAGCCTATGTCGAAAGCTTGCTGCGACTTGATCTCGAATACGATCCGGGCTGGGTAATCAATGTTCGTCGGAGTCAGCGCGTGGATGTGTCGGACCTGGCCGAGTTGGTCGTGGAACGAATTCGCCGTGACGGCGTGAGGGCGTGGGTCTGCGCCGCAGATCACCAGGCATTCACGCTGATCACCGATCTCGAAAAACGCGGCATCCGAGTACCGGAGGACTGTTCGGTCACTGGGTTTGACGGCATCGAAGGTCCGGTCGGACTGCCGCGTCTGACCACGGTCCGGGTGCCCTATGAAGAGATGGGCATATCAGCCGTGATCCGGCTGCTCGGCCGGATCCAGGATCCCTCCGCGCCAAGGCGTCATAACCTGGTAGCCGGGCGTATGATCGTGGGCCAGACCACTGCGCGGGTCGGCGCCGTGTCTTGAAAGACGACTCGGGATCCCGGCCAACAGCATCGAGGGGAAAGGCAGACATGGATGAATCGGTTGAAATCGGGCAGAGAGAACTGGAGTTGTTTCGCGACCTGTTGATCCGGTTTCAGGTGTTTGTCCGCGAACACGTGATCGAGAGCCGGGAACGGGAATCGGCTGAGAGATTGGGCGAGATCGCGGCGGTGACAGAGGCCGATACGATTTATCGTATCGATCGCCTGACCGAGAAAGGTGTTCTGGATTGGTTCCTGGCTGAATGGCCGCGGGATTGGCCGGCCGAGTTGGTGATGGAAGGTATTGAGGATTCCGATACAATCATCGTTCCGACGAAGGCAACTCCCCGGTTGAAGGTCATCATTGACCCCATCGATGGCACCCGCGAATTGATCCATGACAAGCGGTCTGCCTGGGTGTTGACCGGAGTCGCTCCCTATCGTGGCGATCTGACCGGAATAGGAGACCTGCTCCTCGCTGTGATGACCGAGATACCGACCGCCCGCCAGTGGAGATCGGATCAGGTCAGCGGAATTCGGGGTGCCGGGCCCCGGGGGGTCCGGGCCCGCGCCTACGACTTGATCCGGGGAGGGGATCATGCGATTGAACTTCGACCGTCAACGGCCAGGGGATTCGACCATGGATTTGCGTCCTTTGCCCGTTTTTTCCCCGAGGGCAAGGGCCTGCTGGCATCGATGGAGGAAGCATTCTGGCAGGCGGTTGGCCAGTCGACCGGTGAGATCCCCACCGTTTTCGACGACCAGTACATCTCGACGGGCGGACAGATCTACGAATTACTCGCGGGGCGTGATCGAATGGTGGTAGATTTCAGACCATTGGCTTTGAAGAAGCAGGGTCTCGCGAAAGGATTGGTCTGTCACCCCTATGACATCTGCACGGCCCTGCTTCTCGAGGAAGTGGGCGGCGTGGTGATGGAGCCGGACGGGGGGAGCCTGAAGTCGGTTTTGAATACGACTGCCCCGGTTTCGTGGATGGGTTTCGCCAGCCGGGATCTGGCGGACCTGGCCTTGCCCGTGATCAGGCATCTGATCCCCCGGTTTTTCGGGCCCGGGCCGCCTCCGGATTAGCGGTATCCGTCATCGATCCGGACGGCGTGTGTCCAGTGGACACTCCAGCCGTCGGGGTTTTTCTTCCTTCGACCTCTCCCGCCTATCCGAGGACCGTTTTCAGGACTCGGCCCAGATCAGCTGAGCGGTAAGGCTTGGAAAGCACGCCTGTGAATCCTCTGGAGAGGTAGTCCGCCTCTGTTTCGTCGGTGTTGTAGCCGCTGGAAACGATGGCCCGAACATTTTCATCGATGTCCTTGAGCTTGGCCAACGCCTCTTCTCCTCCCATCCCGCCCACAATGGTGAGGTCAAGGATCACGGCGTCATAGGGACGGTCCACGTTGTGATATTTCCGATACATGGAGATCGCTTCTTCGCCGTCCTTGGCCACTTCGGATTCGTATCCGAGTATCTCCAGCATGCCGGTCGCAACTTCGCAGATGTCCTGGTCGTCATCCATGACCAGGATCCGACCGGTGCCGAATTTTACTGCGATTCCTTCGCCGTCCTTTTCCTCCGAAGATTCCTCAACCGCCGGGACATATAGCGAGAAGACCGCGCCGCGACCTTCAGTCGATTCGACCGTGATCCCGCCGTTGTGCTTCTCGATGATGGTCTTGACCATGGCGAGACCCAGCCCGGTCGCATCCTCACGGGTTGAAAAGAAGGGTGTGAATATCCGGTCGAGGTTTTCGGCAGGAATTCCGATCCCGCTGTCACCGACCGCGATCCGGATGTACTCGCCGGCTGGCAGTTCCATGATTTCCTGGTCGGCGAGGACCATGTTCTCAGCCCCGATCTCGATCCGATCGCCCCCATTTGTCGCTTGAAGGGCATTGAGCACAAGATTCTGGACGACCTGTGAGATCTGAGCGGCGTCGACCCGGGCTGAGCGCAGGTCGTTGGGCACGTAGGTGGCTACTTTCTTGCTGCTTCCGGAGGTGGCCAGGGCCACGCAGTCACGGATCAGGCGATCGATGCGCTGAACCTTTTGGCCCGCGTTGCCGGCCTTGGCGAAGGACAGCATCTGGCGGGTCAGTTCGCGAGCCCTCAGGCATCCCTTCTCTGCCGCCTCGAGGGGCTCAAACTCTTTTTTGTCCTTGGCCAGGGAGATACCTCCCAGAATTCCGGCCATGATCATGTTGAAGTCGTGGGCAATCCCGCTGGCGAGGTTCCCCAGGGCTTCCATTCGATTGCAGGTGATGATCTCTTCGGGAGTAAGAGTCATTTCGGAGGGATCCCGGAAAACAAGTGCGGTACCGAAGAGGTCGCGGCTCTCGTTGTTGATCATCCTGCAGGCAAGCGATATTGGATGCTTGGAGCCGTCGGGGCATTCGAGGGTGAACTGGTCGCTGATCGGAATAGATTCGCGCGAAGTCAGGACCTGATCGACCAGTCCCTCCACCCGTTGCTGGGTCTCGCGGTGGAAACAGTTGAAAACCTTGTCGAGTTCCTGTCCCTTGGCGGTTCCTGCATGGGTCCCGGTAAGGGTTTCGGCCTTGGCATTCGCATATAGGATACGACTCTTGGAATCGGTCACGATCACACCTTCGGCGATGGTGTCCAGTGCTGCCATGAGAGGTGCCGCTGCCCCATCCTCGAGGCTATCGGGGTCTTCCTTGGGCGCCAACTGCAGGCCGATTACGCGGACCAGGTCCTTGGCCCGGTTTGTGATCCGGATGATATGAGCATCGAAATTTTCCCAATGGCCGTCCTTATGTCGCAGGCGGTAACGTTTGCTCAGCTGGAGGCGGTCCATCTCGGGATCGGAAAAGAAGGTGTCGAGGCCGCCCGCGGCATCACCGGGAGGGAGCAGTTCCAGGAACCCCTTGGGTGTCAGGTCGAGATCCTGATCCGAGTAGCCCAGCTGCTTGCGCCAGATGGACGAAAAGAAGGCGGTTCCTTCCAGAAGGTCGAGGTCGAAAAATCCCCGGTCAGTGTGGCTGAGGAAGGTGAAGAACCGATCCTCATTCTGGATACTCTCCTCCTCGATCTCCTTGCGCTCCTGGTAGTCGATGTGAAGGCCGATCACCCGATCCAGTTTGCCGTCGCCATCGAATTTCTGGAGGCCACGGCTCTGTAGCCATTTGTAGCTGCCATCCTGGCAGCGCATGCGAAACTCGAGACTGAAGGGGCGCGATTCGTTCGGTTTTCTCCGAACCGACTGGTGGGGGGCTGCGTCCGAATCTTCGGGATGAATCAGGTCAATCCAGGTGCTTTGGGTATTCGGGAGCTCATTGTCTGCAAACCCCAGCATCCGTTTCCATCCTGGAGAGTAGTAGATCTCTTTTGAACCAAAGTTGAGATCGAACAGACCGAATTGTGAACTCTCGACCAGGGCTGCCAGGCGTTGATCCGTATGCCCACCTGTCCCCGAGGTTTGGGTCGGATCATCAACCGGCCTTTCTACCGGGGACGGCTGGTCCGTGATCGATGCGAAGTAGGCACCTTCTGATTCGGTGAACCGGAGATATACGGTCAGTGATGACCCGGTATCGCCGCGGCTGGCAGGAACCGGGATCCGGGTCCCCAGCGCGCTGCTGACCAGAAGGTCCCACTGAATGGTTTCGTCGTCGGGGTTCTCCGTTTCGATGGCAAAATCGAGGAGATCGAGGAAGCGTCGCCCGACGAGCGACTTCCCCTCGCGACCAAGGATGGCGGCCGCTTCAGTATCCGCATACTGAACGGATCCATCAGGATTCAACAGGAAATGACCCTCTCGGGTTGTGGCCCCCTTGCGCTTCCTTCCGGATGAGTCTTCCGAAAGGCTGAGTGGGTTGAGTGAAAGCGAATCGATACTACTCACATTCTTCCGGTCGGCATCCGGGGCGCAAAAGCGAAGATCGGAGTCCCAGCTTTCACACCTTTTTACAGATCGTTTACGGGTTCCCTTTTCAGGCCCGGAAATGCTGCATGGGAAACTTGCGGAGGCCGACTCCGGTCACTCGACGGGGTGCGCCCCTGCGATATTCGGAAATGGCCAGACCTCCGAGCACTCCGATGACCAGGAATCCAAACGCCAACTCATGGGTGGTCGACATCGAGATCAGGTCGGTGGCCAGTATGACTCCCGCCAGAAACAGGGAGGTGGCTGAGGTGGCGAGGGTCGTTGTGATTTTTGTCCTATTCATAGTTGTTCTTTCTGTCATTAGTATCGCTCAACTTGACTTATAGGTAAAATACTTATTATCTATTGAAACGATAGGCATTACCTATGGAAATTCATCAGATCCGATACTTCGCTGCGGTGGCGCGCGAGGGCAATTTCACCCGTGCGGCGCGGTCGTGTTTTGTGTCCCAGCCCTCACTCAGCCAGCAGATATTGAAGCTTGAGGATGAGATCGGGCAGCCTCTCTTCCAACGCCTTGGTCGCCGGGCGGTCCTGACCGAAGCCGGCGAACGCTTTCAGGCGCGTGCGCGTCGCATTCTCCGGGAGATAGACAATGCACGGCGCGAGCTGGCGGATATGGCGGAGACCGGAGGGCGACTCGTTGTCGGAGGGATTCCCACTGTGGTTCCCTTTCTCATGCCGGGGGTCCTGGAGGAACTCAGGAACTCGGATCCCCGACTTCGAATCGAACTGCGGGAAGAAATTCTAGGGCGGATTGTTGATTCGGTGCATTCGGGCGAGTTGGATCTTGCAGTGACTTCGAGGTTGGGTCCGAGTACGGAACTCCAATTCGAACCACTGATTACCGAGCCAATCTGGCTGGTTCTTCCGGTCGGTCATCCTCTGGCGGATCAGGTCGATATTTCCATCGAGTCGCTGAGGGACGAGCCGTTCGTTTTCCTCGGTGAAACCAGCAGCCTTGGGCATCAGGTCACGCGATTTCTGATGGACGTCGATTTTGACCCGAACGTGGTTTCAAAGTGTTCCCAGGTTCGGACGGTGAAGAATCTGGTCGCGCATGGTCTCGGGCTTTCGTTTCTTCCCGCCATCGCGGCCGAATCACAGGGCGAATCGAACTTGGTCTACCGAAGGTTGCGCGGTATCAGCCCCTATCGTGAATTGGGAATTGTTCGCCATCCCCAGCGGTATCTTGGAACTGGCGCGCGGCGGTTTTGCGAGACTGTGAAGGCGCATGCAGCCACCTTGCGGAATTCGACTCTCGAGTGATCGCTCTCAATTCATTGGAGGCGTCCGGTCGAGGACCAGACGGAAAACCGAGTCCTTCCCATTCAAGCACCGATCTACAATGACCAACCTCCAACCATTAAGGTTTCTCAAGGAAAAATCGAGGGAACGATCGATTCGGATCGTTTCATCAGTGATCATGGACCGAATAAGGGATCCACAGAATGATGATATCAAGCGATTGCGAGGAAGTGCTGTCCTGCAAGCAGTTCGACCGTACGGCTCCGGATTCGAACCTGCGACGACCAAGGGCGGTCCTGCCGTGGTAGATCGAAACGCGGGTGGTTCGATCGTCACCCGATCTTCATTGCCGACGACCGGGCGCGTTTTGTGCAGGGAAGCTTTGAATCTCCTTGGCCCCGGGGGACGTTTCCGGAAGGGAGCATTCATCCTCACCTGCTCTCTTGGTCTCTGGGGATTGTCGGGGAATGCCTCAGGTGTATCCGGCGAAACGGAGTCCTTTGTCGGGACTGATCTCGTAGCCTACCTGCGCCGCGCCAATGAGGCCAACCCGCGCCTTCGTGCATTTGAAAACCACTATGACGCCGCAATGCACCGTATTCCCCGTGCGGGTGCATTACCCGATCCGCGAATCCAGATCACGAGCTTTGTCGAATCGGTGCAGACCCGGACAGGGTCCCAGGAGAATGTGATCATGGTCGCACAGACGGTTCCATGGTTCGGAAAACTCGATCAGAAAAAAGCCGCTGCCTCCTCGGAGGCCGAAGCTCTCTGGTTCATGTACCAAGCGCGACAGCTCGCGTTGGCCCGCAGCGTTTCGACCGCCTTTTTCGAGTATGCTCACGTTGGGAAATCGATCGAATTGACACGTAAAACCCTAGGCCTTCTCAGGCGATTGGAATTGATCGTCGAAGAACGAATCCGCGGGGGAGGTGACGTCAATCCTCTGCTCCGCCTCCAAGTGGAGATCGGGATGATGGACGATCGCGAGAAATCCCTTCAGCGGAAACGTGATGCGCAAAGCGCTCTTTTGGATGCGCTTCTGGCTCGATCGGAAAAGAGTCTTTTGCCATGGCCTGAATGGGAGATACCGGAAACGGGAACCCTCGAGCTGCCGGTTCTGATTTCCGCCTTGGAGGCAAATAATCCCGAACTGGCAATGCTTGATCGAAAGATCTCGAGCGCGCAGGCGCATCGCGAGCTCGCCCGTCTGGAAAATCGGCCCGACCTTACCCTTGGTGTTAACTACATCCAGACGGATGCCTACACCGGCTCCACTTTGCCCGATGCCGGACGCGATCCCTGGGGGGTGACCATCGGGATTAATATCCCGATCTGGGGATCGAAGAACGAGGCCGGACGGGAGGAAGCGCTGGCAGCCCACTCCGCCGCTGATTACGAGCGGCGCGATCGGGAAAACATGCTGAAGGCAGAGCTCTCTGCCCGGTATTCGAATCTCGATGACGCGAATCGCAGATTATCGCTCTATGGTGATGAACTGTTGAGCTTGGCCCGCCAGGCTTTGGACATCACTCGTACCAGTTATGAAAGCGGGCGCGCGACCATCCTGGATGTGATTGACAGCGAGCGCTCGTTGCTCGAACTCGAACTCAATTACTGGAGGGCCGCGGCCGATGCCTGGCAGAATCGTATCATTATCCAGACCCTTGTGAACCAACCTATTGCGGGGACATTTTCTCCCACTTCTGACCGATGAATCGAAAGCAACTGATTATCCTTGCCGCGACAGGCGTGGCGATGTTGGTCCTGGGCCTGTTGCTGGGACGTATTCTGTTTGCGCCGCACTCCAACGGTACTGGCAATGGCCATACAGACGCTGAATCTACCGCCCCGGCCGAGGATAAGGCGATATGGACCTGCTCGATGCACCCGCAGATCCAGCAGCCCGAACCCGGGCAATGTCCGATCTGCGGCATGGAGCTCATACCACTGGTCAATGACGATTCAGAGGATGAAGGTCCTCGCCGACTGACCATGTCGGAAAGCGCCAAAGCATTGGCCGAAATCGAGACTTCCCCTGTCGTTCGCGCATTTCCGGAAACGGAGGTGCGGCTGGTGGGCATGCTCGATTTCGACGAGACCAGGCTCAAGTCGTTGTCGGCCCGGTTCCCCGCCCGCATCGACGAACTCTTCGTCAACTACACGGGCATTCGCGTGGAGAAGGGCGATCATCTGGCGGTGATTTACAGTCCGGATCTACTGACCGCGCAGCGTGAGCTGTTGACCGCCCTGGAATACGCACCCAACGGTTCGGCCGCTCGGGTGGCGCGGGAAAAGCTCCGTCTTTGGGACTTCCAGCCCGACCAGATCGATGCGATTGTCTCCAGTGGTGAAGCTCGGGACCATGTCGAACTGCGGGCACCCGTCGGCGGCATCGTGGTTCAGAAAAACGTGAAAGAGGGCGACTACGTCAAAACCGGCGATACACTGTTCCGCATTGCGGACCTGACCAGGCTTTGGCTCCCGCTCGAAGCCTACGAATCGGACCTCCCCTGGCTGCGCTATGGGCAGAAGGCGAGGTTCGAGGTGGAATCATTTCCCGGAGAGCAGTTCGAGGGCCGTATCGTATTCATCGCGCCGACCCTCAATACCAAGACGAGGACCGTCGGCGTGCGGGTCGAGGTGTCAAATTCAGACGGTCGGCTCAAGCCAGGCATGTTTGCCCGCGCGACCGTATTTTCACACATTGCCTCCGGTGGCAGGGTCATCGCGCCGGAACTGGCCGGAAAATGGATCGGACCCATGCATCCGGAGATCGTCAAGGACGGACCGGGGAAATGTGACGTGTGCGGGATGGACCTGGTCCCGATCGAATCACTGGGTTATGTGACCGAGGTCGATGAGGCCGCACCGCTTCTGGTGCCGACCTCAGCTGTGTTGCGGACGGGCAAGCGCGCCGTGGTCTATGTCGCCGTCCCGGGCCGCGAAAATCCGACCTACGAAGGCCGCGAGATCACAATCGGACCGCGTGCGGGGGATGTATTTCTCGTTCTCGAAGGGTTGCGTGAGGGCGAGCGAGTCGTGACCAATGGCGCGTTCAAGATCGATAGTGCCCTGCAGATTCTGGCCAGGCCGAGTATGATGAGCCCTTCGGGTGGCGGTCCCGCACCGGGTCATAATCACGGAGCCGAAACAGTGCCGGATGCCGGGAGCGAGCTGATTGGGCAGCCGGTCGCAGCCGTGGCTCCCGTCCTCTCCACCATCGAGGCCCGGAACTTGCTCGTCCCGTATTTTCAATTGCAGGAGGCATTGGCGGCCGATGACCTCGCGGAGGCGAAATCGGCGCTCAATGCGATGCTGGAAGCGACAGGCCACACTTCCAGGATCGCAGATGGGTTGCACGATATGCTCGCGGCAGACTCGCTTGGCGGTATCCGGCGACCCCACTTCGAAAACCTCTCGAATGCGCTCGCCTCGGCGGTCAGGGCGAACGAGGCCGCCTTTGAAGGTACGTTTTTCGTGAAGCATTGTCCGATGGTGTACCCGGATCGCGGTGCGGATTGGCTGCAGGCAGCAGAGGAGACGAATAACCCCTATTTCGGGACTGCCATGCAGTCCTGCGGCGAAACGACGGGCACCCTTGGCTCTAGTGTCCTGTCTCACAAATGAGCTTGCCAATACCAGAGCCATTTTCAACCCCAGCGAGGCGGCCGCGCCGGTGCTGTGCCCTGTGGCACTGCCCGGCGCGGGCAACGCGGCTGAGGTTGAA
>QNAI01000093.1 GCA_003641745.1 Verrucomicrobiota bacterium
AGGCACATCCTAAATGGGGTATCCCCATAGGGCTATCCCTTTCGGATGGAACGCCGCGCCGGGGTCGTTTCTGGCCAAACCCTTCGGGCAGAGTTGCTTTGGGTCGTGGCCGGCGTTGGGCACAAGGACCAAGGCCTTTGGGCCTGGGCGCCTCGCGCCTGCCTTGCCCAGCTACCCAAATCAATCTCTGCGACATGCTTCAGCACTTTTAAGACAGCCTCTTAACTGATTGCCATTCCTGAAGGGCACTCTGATACATTGGGTATATCATCATTCCGCAGAACATCAGGAGCCTTGCCCAACCTACAACACCTTGCCGCGCTGACAGTCCCCTATCAATCAGAGTGACCTGAAATACGATGATCCCGAAAAAAATACTGGCAGGAGCAATCGCGGCGCTGGCGATCAGCGCTCTCAATGGGTTTGGGCTGGAGTGGGAGACAAAGCGCATCTCGATCGCGGCAACTCCCGAGCAGGAATCGGCCGAAGGCGTCTTCGCTTTCACCAACAACAGCGATCAGCCAGTCACCATTAAATCGGTTCGATCCAGCTGTGGGTGTACTGTGACTGAACTTGAGAAACGGGAGTATCTGCCAGGCGAATCCGGTGAGATCAAGGCCCTCTTTACCTTTGGAACCCGAACCGGAGCACAGAGAAAGACCATCTCCGTCGTGACCGACGCCACCGGTGAGGAAAAAACCAGTCTGCTGCTCGATGTCTCGATCCCGGAGTTGATCCGGATCAAACCGTTTTTCGTCTTCTGGCGAAAAGGTGATGCTCTGGAACCCAAGAAGATCGAGCTGCGAGTCTCCGATCCAGACTTGATCAGGCCGATTTCGATCGAAGCCAATAACGAACGCTTCGACGCTGTCCTGGAATCAACCGGTGATCGGGCCGTTTTCACGGTCACCATCACGCCCCGATCAACCGAGGTCAGCGGGAATTCCCATTTTCTGGTGACAACCGACTACCCGACCGGGAAACCCAGAGTGGTTCGCGTCTACGCGGGAATCCGCTGAGGGACGCCTTGAGGCGACTCAGGGCTCCGGCGGGTTCAGGATGGTCTCTAACTGCCTTAGGGATTCCAGGCGACTCTGATCACCTTCACCCCCGGCCAGGGGGATGGCTCGGTCGACCAGGAAACGTTGCCACCGTTCCGACGATTCTGTCTGCCGCAAGAGCTCCTCATACGCATTCAAGGCTGCACCCGCGCGACCCTGACTCTGAAGAAATGCCGCCGCCTCAGCGATCAAGCCCCATTCACCCGGTGACTCCATGGCGGACTTCATCGCAATCTCAAGAGGACTCATCCAACTGTCTGTGTTCCGGTTCGCCGTCTCGGTCGCAATCCTGAAGGCCAGGGCCAAACCGTCCGGATACTCGCTCATTCCATCTTTCAGGATCCGCAGAGCTTCCGACCGATTCCTGCTGCCTTCCAGCCGATTCGCCTGTCTCAGGACCAGGTACTGTCCATCCTCTCCAAAATCGCTCCGTCGCGCCCATTGGCGGTCGAAGCGCGTCTTGAACGGACGGTAGAGAGGATCGCCCACCAGGATCGATTGCCAGCTCTGACCAGGCATCGAATAGAAGGCGGCCTCTCCCACTGTGGATCCGGATTCAATCGACTCGAAGAATAGGTCCAGATCGTGGGTGAGCTGAAGATAGGGCTCGTAAACATTGCCTACCGTGGTGGCAACTCCGGCGCCCACCAGGGACGCAACCCATCCCCACCGAAGACTCCCGGCTGAAAAACTGTGGATATGGACGGCGACGGCCCCGGCCGGAAAAGGGAATCCGCGGTTAAGGACCGGTCCGACCACCTTGCTTGAATGCCAGCCAAAATAGAGTGCCGGTGCATCCATTCGAGCGGTAAGGGCCATCTGCTCTCTCGTCGATTCACGCTCGAGGTCGAAACCGAGTGCATCGATCCGTTGCCCAATCGACTTCAACCAGACATCGCCTTCCCGATGGGGACCCCCACTATCGATGTAGGCGCGACCGACAAGTCCCCTCTCCTCGCCTTCGATCGCACTATCGACCAGGCGGCGGCACGACTCCCAACTCGGGCCATCCAGGCGCGAAACCCGGATCGTCAAAGCCAGTCTCCTGGCATCCGGCTCCTCTTCCCGGTACAGCGGGTTGGTGACCACACCAGTGGTCGGCACCCCGGAACGGGTCAGGAGGGACAGCTCCGAATCAACCGCCGAACGGTTTGTCAGAAAGCGTGCGAGCAGGTCCGCCGGCGCTGACTCCAACTCCAGGAGGTCCGGGCTGTTTTCGATGCGCAGAGGGACGCCCCGGCAGGTGACGAGGTAGGCGATCCGGTGTCCCTTCAGTTCGATCTCGGGGCGACCGGCGGGATCCAACTGTTCAAGCACCCTGGCACCGATCCACCCGTCCTCCAGCAGACGGGACAGGAGGGGTAGGTGGATTTCCGATACAAACTCCGACCAGCTGATGGTCTCCTCGACGGGCATCGGAATCGCGATGATATTCCCACCGGGAATGCCGCGCGCGGCTGCATAATACCCGGCGAGACCCACCGAGTCATCCTCGCGGCTGTTCGCAAGAACAACGACGTGGTCTGATTCTGAGAAGCCGGCCGCCCTGGCTACCGCAATGAAGGAGGCGAGTAACCAGAGGAGGCGGACCCGCATCAATTCGAGTTTACCAGATCCGAATGGCGACAATGTTGACGGTGGAGGATCGTTACGTCTTCAATCGTGACCAGACCGCCTTCAACAAATTCATCAATGAAGGGCAGGAGGCGCTCGATCAATTCTTCGGAATCAGTGAGCTCAATCACCACCGGGCGGTCGGACGACAGCCTGAACACATCCTTGCGATGAAGATGATTTCGGCCCCCAAAACCCATCGTGCCTTTGAAGACCGACGCACCGGACAAACCGAGTTCCTTGGCTTTCAGGACAATCGTCTCACTAAGAGGCCGAGGTCCGATATGATCATGTTCGCAAACCAGGATGCGAAGGCGTTTGGCGTTTTCAATAAGCTCCATTATTAGTGAAAGTTATAAATGTTTGATTCTAGAACAAGCTTAACTTATAATTGACTTACATCATTGCAAGCCTTCCGTCGGGTATTCCGTAACCTATAAGCTGGGGTCGCAGGCGACAAAAGATAGTCATTCACCCGACGAGGTTGCGTGTCCCGGCGATGGAGCCGCGCCAATACGATTGTCGTTCCGTAATTCCGGTCAATCGGAATGCCGACCATGGTAGTGAATAACCTGAACATCCTCGATCGTGGCCAGGCCGCCGCTCAGAGTCTCCTCGATAAAAGGCAGAAGGCGCGAAATCCGTTCCTCAGTATCCGTGATCTCGATCACGACCGGCTGGTCGGTCGACAACCTCAATATCTTGGCCGTATGCAGGCGACTGCTCGCCCCGAACCCCATAAGGCCGCGGGTGACGGTCGCTCCGGCCAAGCCAAGGTCGCGCGCCTTCAGCACAATCGCCTCATACAGGGGCTTCGACCCGAGGTGATCATCCTCCCCGATCAGAATCCGAAGCCGTTTTGAGTGCTCAGAAAGATCCATTTTCAACCCCCATTACTGACCAACCTTAACCCCAACCACGACAAACAGCAAGCAGAGTAAAGTGGTGCCCACCACATTGCCCACAGCCGGCCACCACTCGCCATCCTGCAACAGGCGCAGGGTCTGCAAACTGAACGACGAATAGGTCGTGAAACCGCCCAGGACACCCAACATCAGGAATTGACGGACTTCCGGACTGCCTGCCCAGCGCTGAGAATCGGTCAGTCCGGCAATCAGGCCTATCACGAAAGATCCGAGAACATTCACCGCGACCGTCCCCCAGGGAAATGTCTCACCCACCCGGGAGGCCACCAGCCCGGAAAGCCAGTAGCGCAACATCCCACCCAGGCCACTGCCCAGTCCAACCAGTAGAACCAATCTCATGGCCGAACAGGAAAACACTCGTCCGGCCCGAAATCAAAGCCAATCATGGGAGCCCTTCGCCTGCCAGCTTCGCGAACGCTTCGACCGACCCGGCCAGGTTCTCCGCCAAACGGGACCGAAACGCCTCCGACGCCACCCGGGTCGCCTCTGCGTGGTTGGACAAAAACGCGGACTCCACCAATACACCGGGGCAAGGCAGGTCGCGAAGTACCGCGAATCGGGCATGCTTGAGACCACGGTCGACGGTGCCCAATTCCTTCAGCAGACCGCTTTGAACGATGAAGCCAAAGGCGGCGCTCGGTGCATCCCATCTGTTGCCCGGAACGAATGTCATGTCACCTGTGGTGGGCAGGCTCGTTCCGGTCGAGGCCTGGCCCGCCGGCGACAGAACATAGGTCTCGCTGCCCGACGACCTGCTGTTTCCTGTCGCATTGAAATGGATACTGATGAAAAGATCGGCACCATGTGCCCGTTTCGGTCTCTGTTCGAGCGGGACAAACTCGTCCCCGGTCCGAGTCATGATCACCACATATCCACGGCGACGCAGGGCATCCCTAAGTCGTTTTGCCACGTCCAGGGTCAGATTCTTTTCATTCAACCCCAGTTCCCGATTCATGGTGCCGTTATCGCGCCCGCCGTGGCCCGCATCCACCGCGATGGTTCGGATCGGACCCGCCCCCTTGGCCCCCGTCCCCTTGAAAATCGGCATGAGCAGGCTTTCCATGTCTGTTCGTGACACGTAGAGGTGACCGTTCGCCACTGTCACCGGTTCACCCAGGAACAGCCGCACCCCGCGGGCATTGGCTTCACGACGACCGGATTCAATTTCCAGGTGACCGGCTGCGCCGTCCATGGCCAAGCGCGATCCTGCGACAACCCAGCGTTCGCTCAGACCCAGCAGATCCGCCAGGCGGTCGCTCCGGACCAGACCCGTTTTTTCGACTGTCAGGTCGACGGCCGGTTTCCGTACCGTGTCACAACCGACCAGATGCGTCAGAAGCAGAAGGAGCAGAAGGACATCGCCCCACTCTCGAAACCGTCCGCGATCAGGATTCTTCCGGCGGAGGTGGTTCGGAAACATTGTACTTCAGTTTCCGTTTGTTTACCGGCAGCGGGGACATCATGACAATGATATTCCGCCCCATCAGCCGCGGCTCGTTATCCGGGGTCCCGATGTGGTCGAGATCTCCGATCGCCCGGCGGATAGTATCGTATCCGAGGTCCTGATGAGCCATTTCTCGGCCGCGAAAGAAGAGGGTCAGCTTGACCTTGTTTCCCTTGTCGAGGAAATCCTCCGCGCGGCGGAGCTTGGTCAGAAAATCGTGTTTCTCGATCCGCACGCGGAATTTCACTTCCTTGACCTTGGATCCGGTCGATTTGCTCTCCTTCGACTTCTTCTGCTGCTCGTAAACGTATTTGCCGAAATCCATGATCCGACACACGGGAGGGCGGGCCTGAGCAGCCACCTCAACGAGATCGAGCCCGGATTGTTGGGCCAGTTGATACGCATCTCCAGAGGACATCAGACCCAGCTGTCCTCCATCCGGGCCGATCACCCGGACCTCAGACGCCCTGATCCGCTGGTTTCGGCGGATATTATAGTAGGGATCGCGGTTCCTGTTGCGATAATACGGGCTACGGCCCGAGGATGATCTTGGCATTCAGTCTAATTTGGTATTTTGCTTGATAAGGTCTCAGTGCGCTTTCTGCAGCAGACCAGAGAGGGTTTCAATCCTTTTCCGGGGAGGGGTAGAAACTGTTTTTCAAACCCTGTCGGGACGCTGCAGCCACAATCCAGCTGATCGGGTCAGCGAAATCCACCCCTGTCGGGGGTTCGATCGGCATCGAATGTTCAAATGCTGAAACTTTCGCCGCAGGAACAGCCGGCTGTCGCCTTCGCGGACACCTTCGTGAATCTGGACAAGAGTGGACATCAATACGGGGACTATCGGTCAGAACACGGTCGTTTCAAGTGCGTAACTGGTCTTCTCCACTTCGAAAAGATCCGGATGCTCGGGCATGGATCGCCAGGCGCACGGCCACCGTGACCGCATTTGCCAGGCTCTCCCATCGCGCAGTGCCCTTCCCCGCAATCGAGAACGCCGTTCCATGGTCGGGACTTGTCCGAACGTGAGAAAGGCCGAGGGTGACATTGACCGATCGATCGAAGTCGATCGTCTTCACCGGCCCCAGGCCCTGATCATGATAGAGGGCGACAATCGCATCAAACTCGCCGTTGAGGCTGCGGGAAAAGAGAGAATCCGCCGGTTGGGCGGACCCCACTCCCAGCCCACTCGCCTTCAACCGAGCCAGGACGGGATTGATCCACTCTCTCTCCTCGGTTCCGAGGATTCCGTTTTCGCCGGCGTGCGGGTTCAACCCGCAGACACCAATGCGAGGCCCACCGACACCTTCGGCCCGCGCCAGCCAATCCACGGCGCGTACGGCTCTCTCCAACCGGTCCGGGTTCAGGCTGGAAGGGACTTCGCTCAACGGCACATGCCACGTCGCCAATGCAACCCGCAAACGACCACCGGTAAACGCCATCACCGGCTTCCCGCCCCATGCCTCGGCAAAAAATTCAGTCTGTCCAGGGTGAACAAAGCCGACCTCCGCCAGGGCGGCCTTTGAGACCGGCCCGGTCACCACCGCATCCAATTCACCCGCCTTGCAGGCTCGGGCCGCCGCCTGAAGGGATTCCCACGCAATCCTCGCACCCATCTGGTCCGGGTGACCGGCAACGGGTCTATAATCGTCCGGTCCCAGACCCATCCCCCGGCATCCGTAGGCACTCCCCAGACGCCGGGTCCAAACGGTCGGACCGAAAAGGTGTACGCTTCCTTCAATCTCCGGACCGGATGCCATCCATCGCTCCACAACCTCGGGACCGATACCCGCCGGATCGCCCGAAGTGATTCCGATGCGGGGAAACTCAGGCATCGTTCCGCATATCGTGCTTCCGGCGCCGTGGTCGGGCGAACCCGCGAGTCCCGCTGAGAAAGAACGTAAGGAAACCTCTCGCCTCTTCGCTCTCGAATTGGCCTTCCTCAAGCGCCAGACGGGCGCGCTCGACCGGCTTGCCTTCTTCGTAGACAAACCGATAGGCCAGTTTGAGTTCACGGATCGCCTCGCGCGGAAAGCCCCGTCGTCGCAGGCCGACCAGGTTCAGACCGAAAGCGTCATTCCGATCTGTCACGATCAGAAATGGCGGTACGTCCGCACTGATCGACCCGTGCCCACCGAGCATGACCGACTCACCGATCCGGCAGAATTGGTGAATACCCGCTCCACCTCCGAAGAAGGTATGGTCACCGACCTGAACATGCCCGGCCAGCATGACCCCATTCGCCAGAATCACGTTGTCTCCGATCCGGCAATCGTGGGCGGCATGCGAACAGGCCATGAACAGGCATTCCCGCCCGATCTCGGTGTATCTGTTTTCCAGGGTTGACCGACTGATCGTGACCGACTCGCGAATCACCGACCCATTGCCGATCCGAACCCCCGAGACCAGCGACCGGTCAAAATGAAGATCCTGCGGTGATCCGCCGATTACAGAGAAACTGTCCACCTCCACCCGGTCACCCAGGATGGTACCCCTTCTCAAAACCGCATAGGCTGCCAATCGGCAATCCCTGCCGACGACCACATTCCCTTCGATGATCACTCCGGGACCGATCGATGTGCCACTCCCGACAGATGTGCCCTCAGCCACCTGAGCGGTTGGATGGGTCACCCCTGCGCCACTCTCTGAGGACACCTTTTCCATCGAATCGGGTCAACGGCGGCGTGAAGCCGGTGCCTCCTTGCCGGGAAACAGGTCCATCTGCGAATCGGTCAGAAGATCGTAGTTCTTCAGGATGCGCATGACCTGCAAGGTATCCGATTTCCCATAATTCCGGTTGATCTCCACTCGATCCAGCAGATCCAGTAGCATGGACCGGAATGAAATGATGCCGTCCACGCCTCTGTCCTGAAGCAGGGATACGCTCTGGCTGCGGTAGGGTTCCTGGGTCGGCAGGCCCGGTGTCACCAGGATCTTGAGCATTTCGTCATCTGGATCCTGTTCGAGCGTCTCGACCGCAAAGAGGCGGTGCGCCTCCTTCTGCACTTGTTCCTCGAGGAAACGCAGAATGTCCGGGCTGTTCCGAATGGTGGCCGGATTCAGCTTGCCCGTATGCCAGGCTTTGACCGCAACCATCGCCCGGTGGATATGGGGCAATTCGCTGGGAAAGACAAAAAAGTCAGGCTTGCGACCACTCTTGACGTAGGTCGGGTTGTAAACGAGGAGATCGATCTCTTCGTCACTCGTTTTCTTGCGTGACTGCACCCGGTACTTGCGCACCTGGCGCACAAGGAAACCATTCTGCTCGAAATACTCGCGTACGATCTCTTCGTCGACAGCAGACATAAGGGCACTTTGATTAATTCGAGACTGTCAGCGGGAACAGGATTACGTGGCGCCCAATTGTCTCCACATCTGCGCGACAAGGTCAATGTCAACCCCGTCAACCGTTTCCGCGGTTCCAACCGCCTTCAGAACCACGAACCTGGGCGCCCCACCCCGCACCTTCTTGTCACGGCGCATCGCTTCGATCAACCGGTCGACATCCATGGAATCCCGGAGGGAGGTCGGCAGCGCGTGCCTGATCAGAACCCTTTCGACCCGGTTCACATCGGATGCTTCGATCCTCCCGAGCGCCACCGAAAGCCGAGTCGCCCCGACCAGACCGATGGCAACGGCTTCTCCATGGAGATAGGTTCCATAACCGGCGACATTTTCGATGGCATGGGCAAAGGTATGACCGAGGTTGAGCAAGGCCCGCCCACCACTCGACGCCATCTCCCGTTCATCCGCCTTGACGATGCGCACCTTGGAGACACAACACCGGTGGATCACGCCCGCGAGCGCGCTCGACCCCGGCGTGAGCGCCGGCGCGCGCTCCAATTGGCGGAAAAGTTCCTCGTCGTCGAGCATCCCGCACTTGATCACCTCCGCCATGCCCGATGCAAACTCCCGCTTTGACAGCGTCTCCAATATTGAAGTGCCGATAAAGACACCTCGGGGCTGGTGAAAGAAGCCTACCAGGTTCTTGCCCGCATCCAGATTGATCCCCGTTTTTCCACCGACTGAACTGTCCACCATCGACAGCAGGGTCGTCGGCACATTCAGAAAATCGATCCCACGCAGATAACTGGCCGCGGCGAACCCGGCCAGGTCACCGACCACGCCCCCGCCCAGCGCAACCACGAGCGACTGCCGGTCCAGATGATTTGCGGCCAGGAAATTCAGCAATCGGCCGTAAATCCCGAGCGATTTCGATTTCTCCCCCGACGGAACTTCAAAACAGGGGATCTCCCGACCGAGGGCATCGAGAAAGGCGGATTGGGTCCCGGCGACGGTCGCGTCGACCACGAGCGCAACTCTGCGACCCTCCGATCGGGCGAGATCGATTGCCTGCTTCACCGAGGCGGTTGCATCGGACTCAATGAAGATGTTGTAATTTCGGTCGCCTAGATCGACCTGCAATGGTTCGGGTGCCTGCACACCCGATTGCATGCTTGCGCCGCCCTGCGGTCAATGCCGCTATGGGGCGGAGAGGGTTGAATATTGTCCGGTATCATGGATCTTAATGTCACCGCCCGTCGCCCATCGTCAGACCATGCGAAGAATCCTGATCCCAGCTATCCTCCTTTTTGCAGTGCCCCCGGCGGGTGCAAGGCCCGAACTCCTTGTCGACGATTACAAGAGCGCGATCAATTTCTCCGTCAAGGCCACCGCTCACACCATCGAGGGGCACGTGATCTCGTTTTCATCGCGCATCCACTTTGCGCCGGAAGGCGGTTTCCCCCAATCCGCCGAGATCCGGTTTGAGGTCGCCGATCTGACCACCGAACACGACGAGAGAGACCTGGAGATGCTCAAGTGGCTGGAATCCGAAAAATTTCCTGAGGTTCTTTTCGAAATGGTTGACGTGGCGGGAACCGGAAATACCCGCATCGTCGAGGGATCGCTCACCCTGCACGGAGTCACACGCGGGGTCAGCATCCCCATTACCATCACCACCCTCGGCAAGGTCACCACGATCACCGGAGAGGCAGAAATCGAAACCCGGAATTTCCGGCTCCCCAAGATCCGACGGGCCCTGGTCATGTCCGTCTCCCCTTCCGTCCTGATCGAGTTTTCCCTGGTCGGGAAACTGCAGTAGGAGCAACCGCTCCTAAACATTCAATTCGCACTGGCCACCGGCGCAGGCCACGACCTCCTGGATCTTGGTCTCGTCCGTCGCTTCATGCATCGAGGCCCAAGGCACAATCTGGGGTTCGAGCTGATTCCATCGCAGAATATCGGCGGAAGTGGTCACCGCTTCCATCGGCGCCTGCACGTAAGTCTTGTCTCCCGTGGCGTGGAGCATGGCGATGCCCGTGAACCGCGAGCGATTCTCCCAGATGAAATCGGCCACCTCCTCCCATTCGTCGTCCTTGACCGTGATGGTATTGGAAACATTATGGTATAGACCGGGTGAATACAAAGCATGGCTGGTGCCCGGGATGACCCAGTTTTCCTGGACCAGGCGGACCATCTCGAGGAAGCGCACGGCGCCGACTTCATCACGCAGGAGAGCGCCGGGCGGCGTCTCGATCGGGAAGGTGATCACATCGTCGGTCTTGCCGTAAGCAGACGGTTCACAGAGATGGGGATTGTACTGCTTGAAGTATTGGTAAACCGAGTCAATCCGATTGGCCTGGATGCGCCGGAAGTAACGGCGGGCATGGCGGGAATGAATCCCGGATCCCGTATTGAGCAGCAGCGAGGAGGTCCCTTCCGGCTTGACGCAGGTCGTACGGGCTGCCGGCGCGATTCCTATTTTGGCCGCCAGCATCTCGTTCGTCTTCCGGACCATGGCCGCACCTTCCTGCAGAGCCTCCGGGTTGAGCAGGACATCCGGATTATCCATGATACCGCAGATCGAAACACCGAGCAGGGCCTCGCGGTCACTGATCAGGCGGGTCACCGGTCCCAGGTAGGGCATGTCCGTGTAAGCCGCCTGCAGGGTGCCTACGATGGCGGCGGCCCGTGCCGCTTTCTGAAAGTCCTCCGGTGTCGTGACCAGGGCGCCGTTGATCGTGGTCAGGTTGCACATCTGAAACCCGTGCAGACGTGAACCGATCTTCAGCGGCCGGCCCGAATCGTCGTGGGTGACCCCGAGCGAATGGAGGGTGTCAACGTCCTTGCGGCTGACCACCTGGAACACCGGATGGAGGCCGATCTCAACACAGGGGTTGGCGCCGTAATCTTCGTTGTCGGCGAAAAAGAACCCGGGTTCACCGAACTCCTTCTGGTTTTCGAAGAGCTTCTGAAACTGCTCGCGCGTTGTTCGCCCACGGACGAAAATCGCCGAGTTGTTGGAAGCCGATCTTTGTGGATTCGTATTGAACCAGTCGCCGGTCTTCGCCTGCATCATCTTCTCGTCGTCCGCGGAGAAGAGCGCAATGGTGGCGGAGCGACGCACGCCTCCGGCCAGCACCGCAGACGCCATGTGCATCACGATATCGTATGCCTCGATGGGCTCAAGACGCCGACCGGCCGCACCCTCCAGGATCTTCTCGACCGCCCATAGCGCCCGTTTCAAGGGGAAATGCCCCGGCGCCTTGCCTCCGGATGTCTGCAGGGGTGTGCCGCGCCTGCGTAACTGTGAATAGTTAAACTCGATCGCAAAGCCTTTGACATAGGCAACAAGCAAAGCCGCCAGCGCATCCGACCAGCCCTCGATGGTATCCTCGATCGTATGATGCTCGATCTCGAGATCGTCCTCAAATCCCCTCGGGGCAAAGGACGGCAGTTCAGCCACGTGCTTTTTCTGAACAGAAAAACCGACCCCGCATCCGCAGAGAAGCAGGTAGAGTGTTTCGGAAAATGCGCCCAGGCGATTGATATGCGTGAATGAGCAGTTGAATATCCGGGCCTCGTGAGCTTCGATGGCCGGACCCGCAAATTGCAGGGCCCGCATCGAGGGAAGGACCTCACGGCGACGCACCGCATCAAAAGCCTCCTCAATCATGGCTGCAACCGACTCGTCCTTCGCATCCGAAAAACGCCGCAGGTGCATGTTCTGCACCCGATCGACGGCCTCATCCCAGGTTTCACGCCGCTCGCACTCTTTGTTGTAACGGGCGTAACGGGAAACAAAGATATAGTCCTGCATCCCGGTTGACGGGTAGTGGTTGAGGCGGGCCTCGTTCTTTTTCGCGCGATAGAGTATGTACGCCTTGGCCGTCGCAAATTCGCCATCCCCGGCCAAAAGCTTCTCGGTCAGGTCCTCGAGCTCGTCCGCCGTCGGCGTCACGCCTTTCTGGAAGAAAAGCTCGCTCGCCCACTCAACCGACTGGCCGATGGAAAGAGCTTTTGCAAAGTCATCCTCCCCCAATCCGTACCGATGCTCGCGATCGTACCGAAGAGTATTCTCGATATCGCCCTGTCGGGCCGCGAAAAGAGCCAGGGCGATTGAACGGACGATGCGGTCGACATCAAATGCCGATGTGCTGCCGTCACGCTTAACAACGAGTCGATTGGAGGAGAGAGGGGTGGGCATGTGCAGAAATGGTTGGTGTGAGCGGACAAGGTCTCGGGCAGCAAATACCAGACCTTTAGGGAGAGGCAGAAACCACACCGATCGCCGATCGAGAGAAGGTCAAGTTCGTGACAAAATTCGCGTAAAGTCGGCCAAGAAACGGTGAGTCAAATCCTCTTTCGATAACAATATGTAGTAGGGCCCGGCATCCTACTCCACTACAGGTTGTGGTCAACACCAGATGGCTCCGATCGTGCATTCTGTTCCCAACCCACGCATTTTCAGTCGGTTGCAAAGGTCTGTCAGCACCTTTCCCCTCCACGAATTACAGAATTTTCCGCGAATCGACCAACCGCTCAACGCGGAGCGATCGGCCCGATCATTTCATCGCACCAATCAGAGTGTTCGCCCGATTCAACCGACCGACTCGCGGGCGGTCTGCCAGACCTCATACGAGGCCTCTTTGACCTCGCAAGCCTGTTCGGCCGTCACGCCCAATTCATCGAGGGCCGCCTGATCCTGATCCGCCTCACTGGCTGGATCTTCGCCATTCGACCTGGCAAGGAGTTCGCCCACCCAGGAGGTTGCGAGTCTCAGGCGTCGGGCAAGGTCGGCATGGTCGCCGGCCAGGCCCGGCGTACACTGGTGACCAATCACCGCGGTCATGATCTCGGGAAACGCCCAGGATTGAAGCAGGGCCGCGCCGACTTCCCCGAAATTGTGGCCGAGCAGGGCAATCTCGAGCCGTACGCTGTTTTCCGGATTCGAAAGGTCCGGCATCGGGCGGAAATCCATCTGAACCACGAAATCGTTGAGGGGCACCTTGCCGACGGCATGGAGCAGCCCGACCACGTATCCGGTTTTGGGGTCAGTCGTACTTGAGCGGCAAAGCTGTTCCAGTGCGCTGCCGGCGATCAGTGAGACATCCCAGAGCACGCCCGGCTCCAGGTGGTAGATCTCCAGCGCCCGATTGAGAAACGGGCCGAATGAAGATTGCGCGACTATCCGAAAGGTCTCCTGGTAGCCCAGCGTTTGAACCGCCTCCTCGATGCTGGCCACCTCGGTTCTTCGGGCGTAATAGGCACTGTTGCTGCTCTTGAGCACACGGGCGGCCAATCCGGAATCCAGACGGATGGCCGCCGCCAATTCGTTGTCGTCGGTATCCAGATCCGATAGCATCGCCTGCAGGCGTGGCACGACCTGTGGCGCAACCGGCAATGACCGCATCCCCTTCAGGAGTTCCGAAATTTCAAATCCCATGCAAAGTCCCAAGTCATTCGACCAACGCAAAGAGGACAATCCCTAAATGCCCTGCCGGAGGCAAACCCCGACCGGCGACTCCTTCCTGAACACACAATACTCTTCGCGGTGACCCCGTTCGGCGGGCCGATCAGGTTCCAATTCACTGTTGCCATCGTCTGGTTCGAGCTTAGCATGGATTCGTCACCCGATCTGCAGATACGATTCCAGAGAAAAGGAGGTCACCATGCGCAGAATCAAGCTTCACCTCGAAGTGGAGGAATACGAACCGCTTCACCGACTCGCCAGCGAACTCGGTGTTCGCCCTGAAGTGATTATCTATACCGGACTCGACGAGATCATGAAACGGGCACGGGAAGAGGCCGTTCGCGAGAGGATCATTGAGATTCGCGATATGCGGCGGTCGTCATTGCCGGCCTGGGCCGATCACGCCCACGAGGTTCATGCCTACGAAAGCATGTAGGGAACCTTTAGGGGCCGTAACGAAATAAGTTATCAAAGATGCGCAGGATTTTCGGGGAGCAACAAGGCGGGTTCGGGCGAATAGTGCGGGCTATCTGAGCCGGAATCCAACACCGTTGCCCGCCGAAAAG
>QNAI01000094.1 GCA_003641745.1 Verrucomicrobiota bacterium
CCGTCGGGTGATGAAAGCGGGTTTGGTGCTGGCCGTGGCGTTATCGCTGGCCGGGCGGTGGCGGCGGCGCCTGCCCGGTCGACGGATCGGGGTTGTGTTGCCTCCGGGGATCGGCGGCACGGTGGTGAACCTGGCTCTTGTGATCCTGGACAAAACGCCGGTGAACCTGAACTTTACCATCGGTCGTGCGGCGGCCCAGTCGTGTATTCGCCAGTCCGGGCTGGAGACGGTAATCACCGCCGGGCGGTTGAGGGAAAAATATCCCGACTTTCCCTGGCCTGATGACACGCGCGACGTGGTTGATGAAATCGCCGCCTGTGGCAAGTTCCGGATCATGGGACGCCTGCTGTCGATTCGGTTGCTGCCCGTATCGTGGTTGCCCGGGTGGTTTCGCGTGCCCCGCAAAGGCGGCGACCGTGAAGCGGCCCTGCTCTTCACCAGTGGCAGCTCGGGTGACCCCAAAGGGGTCGTGCTCACTCATCGGAACATCATGGCGAATACCGCGCAGATTTCGAAAACAGGAATTCTGCCATCGGGATGTTCCGTCATGGCCTGTCTGCCGATTTTTCACAGCTTCGGATTTACCGTCACGATGTGGTATCCGATGATTTCGGGTGTGACGATTGTCAGTTACCCATCCCCTCTTGAGACGAAAAAGCTGGCCGAGATCATCTTCAGTGAAGGCGTTGATGTGCTGGTCGGTTCGGCCACCTTCCTGCGACCGTTTCTGAAGCGCGCCCGACCTGAACAGTTGGCCGGATTGAAGTTTGCGGTCGCCGGGGCCGAACGTCTGAGCGATGCGCTTTATCGGGCATTTATGGAGCGATTCGGGGTGCCGATCGTCCAAGGCTATGGTCTGACTGAGACGTCCCCGGTCGTGAGCATCAATTACAGGGAGGGAGCCGATGGCGTTGAAAAGGATCCGGAAAAGCTCGGCTCAGTCGGCCTGTTGCTTGAGGGCCTTGAGGCCCGGATTGTTTCAGTCGAGGGAGACCAGGATCTATCGTTGGGCGATACCGGCATCCTCTGGCTTCGGGGCCCCAATGTCTTCGGCGGCTATCTGGACAATGAGGACCGGACAAGGGAGGCGATCCGGGACGGCTGGTTTATCACCGGGGATGTGGCCCACTTTGATGCCGATGGTTTCCTCTACCTTGAGGGGAGATTGTCCCGTTTCTCAAAGATTGGCGGGGAAATGGTGCCTCACGGATTGATCGAGGAACAGATCTCACGTCTTTTCGGTTGGAATGATCCGGCGGAGCAGGTTTGTGTGGTTCTCGGCAGACCCGACGAGGCCAAGGGTGAGATCCTGGTTCTCCTGACTGCGAGGAAGGTCGATCTGGCAGATCTGAGAATAGGTCTGCGCGCGGCTCAGGTGCCCAATCTCTGGATACCAAGGGTCATCTGTGAAGTGGAGTCGATCCCGACCCTGGCCACCGGGAAATGCGATCTGAGGAGCTGTCAGATTCTGGTGGAGTAAGGAGTGGAGTCAAGACGTGACCCCTTAAGGCGAAATCTTGGCGTAAATAGCGTTTCGGGAAGCGTTATAGCTGCTGTCGTAGCTGCCTCGCGCTCGATCCATCGTTGCCATAATGGCTCCCTTCCTGGAATTGAAATTGTGGTCTGACTTCCTCTTGGGGTGACCGCCCGGGCGGTGTCCCGGCGGGCGGTGGGGTCGCTTCGGATGGTTCCGGATAGAATAACGCCCCCCGCTGTAGGAGCCGGCACCCCAGAACCAGAATCCGGAATTACTCCGGGAGCGATAGGTGTAGAGTTCGGTCTGGTAGAGCTGCATTTCGAGCTGGTTGACCTTCAGGGCGAGGGCACGGTTGGATGCGATGAGACGGGCGGATTCGTACTCGGCCAATGCGGTACCGAGTTCGAGGTCGATTGGCACCATTGGATAGCGTTTCCTAAAGGTCCGCCAGAAAGTGACCCGTTCCACTGCCGGCAGGCCTGCGAAGGTGGCATCGTCCAGTCTGGATTGCTTCAATGCGAGGCCTTCGGCTTCGCGTTGAAGACGCCTTTCCTCTGCCAGTTGGGCCAGAAGGGCTTTCCTTTCGGCTTCCCGGCGCGATTTCTCGGCAAATTCGATCTCGGTCATCAGGTTGTGTTTCACAACCCTGCCGTTTTTCAGAACGACTTCGCCCCGCTCGTAGAAAAGAATCCGGTCTGTCCCGACCTCGATCAGGCCGTTGGGCAGGCCCAATTCCGCGCGAACCGAATCGGCGGCGTCTCCCGGATTCACCGCGCCGACATTGGCGACCCCGAGGAGCAGGGCCGCAGAAATGGAGATGACCAACCGCATACCCCAAGAATACACCATGGCGCCGCCGAGGGCAACCTGAGGGAAGGATCGGGGCTCAGTAGGGCAGCGGGAACCGTTGGCAAAGAGCGACCATCGTGGTTTTTGCTTCATTGATCGCATGGTCGGACTCGGGGTCAGACAGCACCCTGTCGATGGCGTCTGCGATCACGATCATCTCAGTTTCGCGCATGCCCCGGCTGGTTACGGCCGGCGTCCCCAGGCGAATCCCGCTGGCCTGGAAGGGGTTTCTTGTCTCAAATGGAATTGTGTTTTTGTTGCAGGTGATGTGGGCCCGGTCGAGGACGGCCTGAGCCATCTTGCCGGTCAGGTCCGCATCCTTGTCCCGCAGGTCGACCAGAAGGAGATGGTTGTCCGTTCTGCCGCTCACAATGCGATACCCGCGATCGGCCAGCGCAACAGCCAGAGCATTGGCGTTGGATATGATCTGCTGCTGGTAGGACTTGAATTCCGGTTTTGCCGCCTCAAGGAAACAGACGGCCTTTGCTGCGATGACGTGCATGAGCGGGCCGCCCTGGGCTCCGGGGAAGACGGCTGAATCGATCGCCTTGGCATGTTCCTGCCGGCAGAGAATCAGGCCGCCACGGGGACCTCTCAATGTCTTGTGGGTGGTTGTGGTGACGAAGTCAGCGTGGTCCACCGGAGAAGGGTGCAATCCCGCAGCGACAAGACCCGCGATATGGGCGATGTCGGCCAGAAGCAATGCTCCGGAATCCCGGGCGATTTTTCCCATGCGCTCAAAATCAATGATCCGGGAGTAGGCGGAGGCCCCGACCGTGATCATTCTGGGCTTTTCCCGTCTGGCGCTCTCGGCCAATTCGTCGTAGTCGATTTCCTCGTTTTCGGAACTGACGCCGTAATTGACCACCGAGTAGAGTTTCCCGCTGAAATTGGCCGGGTTGCCATGTGTCAGGTGCCCGCCATGAGACAGGTTCATGGTCAGGATCTTGTCATTTGGTTGCAGGGTGGCGAAATAGACCGCGGCATTGGCCTGGCTGCCGGAGTGCGGTTGCACATTGGCGTGATCGGCGCCGAACAGAGCCTTGGCCCGATCGATCGCCAGCTGCTCAACCACGTCGACGAATTCGCACCCCCCGTACCAGCGACGGCGAGGATAGCCCTCGGCATACTTGTTGGTCAGGACGCTGCCCTGTGCTTCCATCACGGCCGGCAGGGTGAAGTTTTCGGAGGCGATCAGTTCGATATGGTTCTGTTGGCGTTCGAGTTCGAGCTGGATCGCGGAATTGATTTCCGGGTCGAGGGCCGCGAGAGGACGGCTGTCGAAGGCTGGAGGGTAGGTTCGTTCGGGGGAGGACATATTCTTTGAAAGGTGGGGATCAGGCTGCGCGGTCGGATTTTATGAAATCGATCCGAGTGAGCGCACGTAACTGACGAGAGAGGGAATGGCTTCAACCATGCTGTCGCGGCAAGACTCATATTGCCGCAGGTTGCCGCCGAACGGATCAGGAATCTCGATTTCATCCGTACCGGGGATGAACTCGCGCATCAGGTGGAGCCTCTCGGGAACCCGGTTGAATTGGAGGTGAATCAGATCGAGATGGGTTTCGGTCATGCAGAAAATGGCGAGGGCATCGTCGAGCATCGTCTGGGTCAGGTGGCGGCTCCGGTGATTTGCCAGTGAAAGACCCACGGGCTGCAGGGCTCTGAGCGAGTTGGCCGAGGCCGGTTGCCCATCTGCGGCGGACACACCGGCCGACGCCACCCGGATGGCGCGGTAGGGCTCATCCTCGGCGTTCAGGGCATGCCGGAACAACTGCTCAGCCATCGGGCTTCGGCAGATGTTTGCGGTGCAAATAAATATGACGGGTCCGGACTGATCGGTCATCAGGGCTGAGAACGTATTTTCGTGGGCACTTCTGGCAATTTTAATCCGCGGGTAGACGTCCGAGTGCCCGCATGCCCTCGATCACGAAGAAGGCATGGCGGAATACCGGATCAGTGGCAGGGGGCGGCTCTGATGCGGTCTCGCTGTCCGGGGTTGGGGTAATTGGTTCCGCCGATCGGGAAAACTCGCGTTGAAGCCGTGCTTCGTCGAATCGCTCCTTCTCCATGGCCTGCTCAAGGGTGGCGCTCAGGGGGCGGGCGGGGTCAAAGCCCTCATAACCGGCCAGGTCTTCATCGGCCGTCGCCTCAACCAGGATAGCGGGCATGAATCCGGTATCGACCAGAGAACCATCGGCTCCGGATCGGATCTCGCCACTGATCGTATACCAATCCTGGTAACCGGGCACCGACCGATAGGTCGCCGTGCGTCCTGCTGTTTGCATGCCTATCCCGATAATGCTGTGAGCCGCCTGCAATTCTGACAGAACGGGTTCCAGGAAACCGGATGTCATCCCGTTGGTCAGGACGATCACCACGGCAGACCGCGGAGGGGAATCATCCGACCGGATGGTGAGGAGGTCGGTATCCCCGATTCCCGATTCGATTCCGTAATCCCCGATGATTTCAAGCGTCAGGTTTCCGGACCCGACGAGGGTTGAACCGAGATTCAGAGAGGGTTCGATCGTTCCGGATACATAGCGGAGGTCGATCAGGGCGATCGAACCGGTCAGTGACTGTTCGATGGCGGGAAACGCTGCCGACAGGTTCAAGACCCGGACGTAGGTGACCCCGCCGGTGCCAAGCTGGACGATCGGGTCCCCTGCCTGTTCCCGAAGTTCCGGCAGCGCCTGGTCGAGAACACGCCCCGGGTAACGCCGCTTGAGGGACTCGAGAAGCAGTTCGCTCTCATCGAGTTCATCAAGCCCCGGAAACAGTTCGCTGGGGAACAGGTTCGGGTCCTGTAGAAGTGCACCCGGCTGTTCGGTCGTGTCGCCGGATGAAAGGTGGGCGAGAAGCAGCCAGGAGCCGATGAACGACGCAGCCTTACGCATCATTCCGAGGTGCCCCGCCGAAGCTGCCGTGCCCCTATGTCGCGCCGCAGGACTTTTGAGTCGAAAAGGACCTGATCGCACAGTCGGTAGGCACGATCCGCCGCTTCGGGCAAGGTCTGCCCCAACGCGGTGACCCCGAAAATGCGTCCTCCGTTGGTCAGAATCGACCGATCGGGTCCGGCCTTGGTTCCGGCGTGGAAAAGTTGCCCGTAATCCGGGATTGCTGTCGGCAGGGTGACGGTTTCCCCCTTCGGGTAGGATCCGGGATAACCCCGGGATGCCAGGACGACGCAGAGCGCGTGCTCGGGGCGAACCTCCAGGTTGAAACCGGCCAGACGACCGGTTGCGGCGGCCAGCATCAGTGCCACCGGGTCGGTTTTCAAACGCGGCAGGAGCACCTGGGTCTCGGGATCTCCGAAACGGACGTTGTATTCGAGCACCTTCGGGCCGTCGGACGTCACCATGATCCCGATGAAGAGAACGCCCCGAAAGGCGATGCCCTCGGAGGCAATGGCTTCGACGCTGGGGACAACGATGGTCTCCCTGATTTTTTGCATGAGGGCATCGTCGACCAGGCCGGCCGGCGAGTAGGCGCCCATGCCACCGGTATTGGGCCCCGTATCGCCCTCTCCGATTCGCTTGTGATCCTGACTGGTGGGTAGAATCACATAGTCCCGTCCGGAGATGATCACGTGGATTGAGGTTTCCTCCCCGACCAGGCATTCCTCGACCAGAATTCGTTCACCGCTGTCGCCAAAGGCGCGGTCTTCGAGCATGGAGCGAACCGTGGCGGTCGCTGCCTCATGATCCTCGGCGATGATGACGCCCTTGCCGGCAGCGAGCCCGTCAGCCTTGATCACGATTGGATACGAACTTGTCTCCAGGTAGGAAAGAGCCGGGGCCAGAGAATCAAAGACTGCGGACGCCCCGGTCGGAATTCGATACTTCAGGAGCAATTGCTTGCAGGCAATCTTGCTGGCCTCGAGTCGGGCGCCATCGGCTTCGGGTCCGAAAGCGAGGATCTGCTTCTCCTTCAACGCATCCACCAAGCCCAGGCTCAGGGGCACCTCGGGGCCCACGATCACGAAATCGATCTTTTTCTCGACGGCGAGGTTCACCAGTCCTCCGATGTCATCGGCGGGAATCAGGGCGCAGTCGCAGTCCTGATCCATCCCGCCGTTGCCGGGTGCGGCGATGACGGAGCGGACCAGCGGGCTGGCCGCGCAGCTTCTGACAAGGGCGTGTTCGCGGCCACCCGAGCCAACCACGAGGACGTTCAGGGATTTTTCAGTGAACATGATCGGGTGCAAAATTGGATGGATTTTGCGTACAATACCAGCCTCGGATTCGAGATTTGTGCCGAAATGGCGTCCTGTCGGGAGAATCAGAACGGATGAATTCGCGATCGGACAGGTCCGACCGACCCTCGGTGGTTTCCCTGGAACTGCAAATTTGGGCTTTTACAATGGGAATTCTTCGACTACCGGTGATGGCTCTAGTGTAGTCCGCCAAACAGATTGGCACTTATGGGCGTGGAGTTTTTTCGGAGTTCAAGGCGCGAGGAAGGAGCGAATCCGCAGATTCGTGACTGACGAGCAACGCTGAAGGCGGGAAAAAGACCATGTCTGTTCATTTCTCCTGTATCTTTCCACTTTTTGACTCCATCTGCCTCATAGTAGTCCTTCCCATAAGTTACAATATGTGCGGCTGCCTACACTAGGTCCCTGATTGAAGGCGCCCAACCCAGTTCCCAATTATGAAAATGATACGATATTCAATGATAATACTGTTGGCGTTGGCCATTCCGGTGATGCTGCCGGCACAGGAGCCGACGGCGCCCGTGCCCGAGGCGGCTCCGGCCGAACCTTCGACCAGTTTCAGTCCGGAGGAGATTCTGGAGGCTTGGGGATGGTATCTCGCCCAGCAGATTGACCTCGCCGGTCTCGCCTTGGACGAATCCGAGATCAGTGCGCTTTCGGTTGGTATGCTGGCCGCTTCCAGAGGAGAACAGCCGAAGGTTGATCTCGAGAAGATAGCCCCCTTTGTCCAAGATTACCTGACGGCCCGGTCCGAGTCGATTCTGGCCGAAAAAAGCACGGTCGGCAAGAGTGCCGAGGCGGCCTATTTTGCAGAGCTCGAAAGCAATTCCGATATCATCAAGCTCGCCTCAGGTCTCTGCTACGAAGTGATTGAGGCGGGCAGTGGCGCCTATCCTTCGCCCGAGGATGTTGTCGTGGTCCACTATACCGGAAAGCTTCTCGACGGATCGGTGTTCGACAGTTCGGTCCCGCGGGGTGAACCCTCCTCGTTTCAGTTGAATCAGGTCATACCCGGTTGGACCCAGGGCCTGCAGAAGATCTCGGTTGGTGGAACCATCAAGCTGTACATTCCCGCGGATCTGGCCTATGGCGATGCCGGCCGACCGGGCATTCCACCGGCGTCCACCCTGATATTTGATATCGAACTCCTCGAAGTAAAGGCAGCCATCCCACCGGCCGCTTCGGCGCCGGGAATGCCCTGAAGAGAATCCAGCCATCCGGTCCGACCATCGGGCACGTGGGATGGCTGATTATGGAGACGGTCATCCCACCCGGGATGGCCTGATTCAGCCTCCACCCGTCAACCTTGTCTACCCTCATGCGCCTGTCGCTGGTAACAGAGACCTTTCCGCCTGAAGTGAACGGGGTGGCGATGACGTTGAATCGTCTCGTCCGTGGATTGGCGGATCGCGGCCACGAGGTTTCCGTGGTCCGCCCGAGGCAGGGCTCTCGAGACGCTCCGGACAGCGAGGATCCTTATACCGATGTGATCGTGCCGGGTTTGCCCTTGCCGCGATACGAAGGGCTCAGGATGGGACTGCCGGTTTATCCCCGTCTGATCAAGATGTGGCGGCGGCAGAGGCCGGATATCGTGCACCTGGCGACCGAGGGTCCCCTCGGGTGGGCCGCGCTTTCTGCGGCTGAACGTCTGGGCCTGCCGATCGCCTCGAGCTACCATACAAATTTCCATCAGTATGGAGAGCACTATGGTTTTGGTTTCGGCAAAGGCATTGCTGTGGCCTATCTCCGACACTTTCACAACCGGACCCACTGCACCATGGTGCCGACCGATGAGATGAAGGGGACCCTGCGACAGGAGGGGTATCGGAATGTAACCGTGATGGCGCGTGGCGTGGATACCGATCTCTTCCGTCCCGAACGGCGGAGCGAGGATCTTCGGCGATCCTGGGGTCTGGGGCCGGATGACGTGGCTGTGGTTTATGTCGGACGCCTGGCCAAGGAGAAGAACGTCGATCTGGCGGTCAAAGCTTTCGAGGCGATGCGCCGGATTGAACCACGTTCCCATTTTGTTCTGGTTGGCAATGGTCCTGAGAATATCCCGCTGCGGAAGCGGTACCCCGATTTTCACTATTGCGGCATGAGATTGGGCGAAGACCTGGCTGTCCACTACGCATCGGGCGATATCTTTCTTTTCCCGAGCATCACCGAGACTTTTGGAAACGTGGTCACGGAAGCCATGGCAAATGGACTCCTGGTTCTCACCTACGACTATGCGGCCGGGCGGCAATTCATCCGGTCTTGGGAAAACGGTGTTCTCGCCCGGCTGGATGACTCACAGGACTACCTCGAAAAGGCCGGGGAGCTCATGCACCGCCGTGCGGAATGGAAGGCACTCCGAGCGGCTGCTCGCGATACAGCGCTCGGAATCACCTGGGGAAGCGTGGTCGTGAACTTCGAACAACTGCTTTTTGATGTCATGACCAGAAACCGGGTTTTCTGATCAGACGGGACGGAGGATTTCTGGAACTGTGAAAATTTGCTTTATTGTCAACCCGGTCGCGGGAAAACGAGCGGCTCGAGCCCGGTGCCGGGAGAGACTTGCGGCTCTCACTTCCCGGAGCGGGGTGGTGGCCGAATTTCGAACGACGACGGGTAACCTTCATGCCAGGAAATTGGCTCTCTCCGCGATTGAGGAAGGATTCGAGCGGGTCGTGTCGGTGGGCGGAGACGGGACCATGAACGAAGTGGCCTCGGCCCTGGTCAATACCGGCGTGCCAATTGGCCTGGTTCCCCTGGGCAGCGGCAATGGATTGGCTCGGAACCTGGGTCTGCCCCTCGATTTTGATCGGGCGGTCGAGGTCGCGCTGACGGGAGGCGTTCGAACCATCGACAGCGGCCGGGTCAACGGTCAGGCCTTCTTCAATGTGATGGGTGTGGGATATGATGCGGAACTGGGCCGCCGATTCAATGATTCGAAGCGGCGCGGATTCCTGACCTATCTCGGACTGGGGGTGTCCGTGTTCTGTTCCTACCGCATGCAGCGCTACGAGATCGGGACGGAAGGGAATGCCCCGGTTGTCTTCGATGCGTTTCTTCTTTCGGTGGCAAACTCAACCCAGTACGGAAACGGGGCCCACATCGCACCGGGAGCCAGCCTCGACGACGGGCGGCTGGATCTGGTTGGGATAACCACGTCCAACCCAGTCTGCGTGCCCGGGTTGCTGACCCGGCTCTTTTCCGGGAAAATGGACCGCAGTTCTCACGTGGTAACCATCAGTTCCGGCCGGTTTGACATTCTCAGACAATTGCCCGGTCCGGTGCACACCGATGGCGAGATCCATGAAATGGATACGAAGCTTGAGGTGGAGGTTCTTCCGATGTCGCTGAAGGTTGTGGTACCGGATGGGCCGCAGTAGAGCGAACGAGCGATGGTTTTCCGGATATGAAAAGGACCCTCCGGTCAAGGACTGGAGCCCTGTGTTTCCTGGTTGCGGCGCTTCTGCTGCCGGCCCAGCTCTCGTGCTCGAAACGGGTGGGCATCAGTGACTTCACCAGTGACGGCTGCTCCCTTTTTCCGGACCACTCCCTGATCGACGAATCCGACTGGTGCGATTGCTGTCTGGTTCACGATATCGCGTATTGGAAGGGAGGGACCGAGGAGGAACGGTTGGCGGCGGACCTGGCGCTTCGCGAGTGTGTTCTCGCCCGCACCGGTGATGAAGCCCTTGCCAGGCTGATGTATGAGGGCGTCCGGATGGGCGGGAGTCCTTATTTCAATACCTGGTACCGGTGGGGATACGGATGGTCGTTTGATCACAAGTATAGGGCCTTGAGCGAGGCTGAGTTGGAGATGGCGGAGGAAAAGCTGGAGACCTTTTTCAGGGAGCATCCCGCGGGGCCCTGCCGGTGACCCGTAATCTCATTCGATGGGGTCAGGCTTTGTAGATTGTAGTTTTCTTGCACATTTTCGATCGGGATCGCCCTCCATGCCGCAGTTTCGATCTGCTGGCTTATTCTGTCCAGCGAACCTATCGCCAGATTGTCCTGCAACCAACGGTGCGTGACTGTCGTTTGCTCCTTCAAGACCGCCGCGACGGCCACTTTCCAGTAGGCAGATTTCCCGTCGTCTTCGGCATTTTTTCGGGTGCGTGTCACTTTCTTGAGCAGCCCATCAAGGCTCTCCCTCATACTCCATGCGCAGCGGTCGAGCCATCGCAAAACACAGTCCAGCTTTACCGGAAGAAGGTTTACTACAAACTACACGACCTGACTCCTCCCGATTGCCCCCTCAGGAAGGGTCAACTACAAACTACAAAGCCTGACCCCGTTCCGATTGCCCCAATGAAACAGATCGGCCCGGCCAGAACCCACGGAATCCGGCAAACGCGGGTCAGGTAAAGGACGGCGAACCCGTTCGCCGCAGCGAGCACCACAGCCCAGACCTGAAAAGCGGTCCATACCGAAAAACCGAGCGTCCGAGCCGCGGCGTATACCGGCAGAGTTCCCCAATGGGCATCGCTGTAGGCCAGGGTCCCCTCGACCGGATAAAACTGACCGGGCGAACTGAAGGGATACACACCTCGGAGCGCCTGGAAGCCATGCTCGAGCAACATATTGTTCAGCTGGCCGTCACCCGAGGTACTAGGCACATCGGTCCAACCTGAAATCCACACGGATTGCGTCAGATGAACGGTGGCGAGTGCGATCCAGAGAATCAGATACAACCGGCGGGCGAGACTCTGATGGGAATTGAGATCGGACTGGTAGGGCGCGCGTATAGTTCGAATCTGGCCGAAACAAAGGCATAAGCCAAGGATTGATTGCCCGATGACCTGCCGCGACGGACGTATATCGGACGGAGCCGGATTCCCGAATCGACTTCCACCCATTCGAATTCTAGACATGACCCTGTGAGTGGTTTTCAGACGAAAGAAGAACCCGGATACAAAAGACCTCTCGAGTTTCTGTTGATCGCCGTCGGACTGGTCATTCTGTTTGTATCCGAACACTGGGTGGTCGGGGACGGCAAAGTTCGATTCGATGCCCTTTCGGCGCTCCTCGAAGAAGGGCAACTGGCCGACTCGAAATACTCCATGATCGGACCGGTTTTTCGAGTGTACTCTTTGTGCTCGGAAAGGTCTTCAGATCGCCGGAATGGTGGTGCGCGCGCTACAACTTCGTGGGGCTGGCCCTTGGGATCGGGTTGATACTGGGTCTGTTCCGAACACGCAAAAACGAGGCCATCCTGCGCAAGTTTTTCCTGATACTGATCCTCGGATCTAACTTTCCCTACCATCAGGTTCACTACATCAGAACAAGCCGAGCTGCCGAGTCGATCGATCACTTCGTTTCCAGCTGTCAGTCCGTTCGTGTTCATTTTTTTTGGGACGCCCGTCTTCGGCCTCAGGTCAGACCCGCACAGAGTCAAATATGAATTATAACCGTTTACTCCTTTGGCCTCCTCTAGAAACATGTTCGTTGAACTTCTGAATAGGCAAGAACACGACTGTGAAGAATAGAACGACCGCAAACCCTGCGAGAACCACGCCAATATTCATAATTGCCTCAGCTATTTGTGTCAGAACTCCGGGCGAATCGGATCTTAGACTCTGGTCCGAAAAGCGATTCTTAGCATGCTGTCTCAGCTCGAACGGTAGTGCGTTTACAAGAGCGGGGGACTCCAACCGCGTGGCAAGTTCGTTGCTACTCCAATATGGTGTTGTGTAGAGTGGAAGGCTAGCCAATAGCTGGCGATCGCCTGTCCTTAGATACTGTCCGATGATGTCAGCGTGGATCGATTGTCGCCCCATGTGTCTGCGCGCTCCTTCAAACCCATGCAATCCGACTTTTCCTACGGCGATGCTGACAATCGCTACGAAAATGAGAGTTGTGATCTTGATGAGCATACGGATCTTTCTCTGGAAGAGATATACAACCGCGCAGACGATAGTCGAGATGGGCGTAAAAAGAGTAGTGAGATACCTGCCCGCTGGCGGATCCGACAAATCTGGGCGAGAGTACGCCAACCCGACCATGTGTACGAGCGCCCAACACCCTAGGCCAAATGCCAACCAACCAACTGTCGCTCTTCTGGATTGGTCCTTCCAGAAAAACAAAACAGTTGCCAATAAAAGCCACGGAGTCCAGATTACCAAGAAGGTACCATAACCAGTTGACAGGGGCCATGAAGCAAAACCCTGAAATGCACGCCAGAATTCGACTGTTGTCTCTGCATAAGTCGGAGCGTGTCTCGGGGAATTTTCGTAAATCAGTAATCCGTAAATTCCGGTGACCGTGAAGACAGAACCGTATAGGAGTCGAATTTTCCAACAGATTCGTGTTTCGATTGTTCGCACCATGACCACGCCTGCTGCGATCAAAGGTGCGACATAACCTGAACCCATTGTGAACAGTGAAGCAATAGAGGCGCATGCAGCAGCAATGAACTGGAGACGGGTCGGATAGGCCGTCGCGGCGAGAGCCAGAACACATGTTGCCATGAGCCCCAATGCATACATCTGTGACTGTCCACCCCAAGTCAGATTGGCAAAATCGAACGGCAAGGCCGTGACGATCCAGAAGGGTATCAATGCAATGTACCACTTCCTCGGTAAGAGAGAGAACGCAGCCGCGGAAATCAGAGCAATGCCAGCAGACCACATAAACGCTCCCGCTAGCATCCCGATTCGGGGATCATATTCACCGTTCAGGATGAACCCAAAGATAGCTATGATCCGTGTCAAAAGAATTCGATGCTCATTCTGTTGCTCGAACAGAGCGCTCCAGTGTAGATAGCCGTCTTGAAAAGGGAGTATCAGGAAATGTAAATCGGAATCCCATTCATCCCAATAGGGAATAGGGCTGCTAAACTGGTCCAGCAGGGCCAGACGGCATCCAAACACAAAGAGAAAAGTTGAAGCGGCTGCAAGTCCCACCCCTTTCCTGCTGTTCCCGTTCGGAGATTGTACCAGAGCCGTGAACGCTCCCCACCAACTGATAGAGATCGCGGATACAAGCAGAATGGCAATTGCGACGATTTCGGCCTTTCCAACCAGCCGGTACCCCAGCCATCGTGTGGTGGCCTCACCCGGCGAGCCTCGTAAGAAAATCATCGGATCATTCGAGTCGGCGGGGATGGTGATGACCGCGACCCCATCTACAATCTGAATCGAATCGATCTGATTCATGATAGTGAGGTCATGGGGACCCCAGTATGCCAACGTCTCGCCGGCGGGTGTGAGCAGGCGGACTTGGCCAATCCGCATGAGTGTTTCGCTCTGAGCCGGATCGATCCGAATTCGTTTGATCGGCCTCGCGGCCAACTCGAACCGATAAGTCTTCAGTTCTCCGGAAGGCGGAAGCTCGAACGTCGTCCAATCCAGGTGGCTGTAGTCACGACCAACATCAAAAAATACTTCCATCAATCCACCTTTTGGATTAGACGCATCAATCTCGAGGACGAAGGCATCCTGGCTTCCGGGTTTACCGTGGATGTTCGTCAAGGCTAGAAAGCAGCCGATGACCGCATATATACAATTTGGCATGGCAATCAGGCGCGATGGAAGTAGACCGCACTCTCGGGGAATGAGTCTTTGTGCAAGAAGAACTTGCTTCCGACGGAAACAATCCCAAAGTGGGGCAGAGCTCTGGACAGTTTTAAAGAGGCACCGAAAGTGTTCCTCCAGCGCCTCAGGAAATTACAAACGGTGTTGGTAAAGTTTCTCATATATAGGCATTCATGGCTCGCCTGAAGAAGGCTAGTTTCTCCAAGAAGGGCCTGGTAGACCTCAAAGCATTGCGCAGGCTTCTGATAAATTGCAGAG
>QNAI01000095.1 GCA_003641745.1 Verrucomicrobiota bacterium
CATTCGTGCATGCCAATGCGGGTACCGAGGCAGCGATTCTGCCGACATCAGCCATCAAGGTTTGACCCCTTCGGTGGGAGTCAGACTGCAGGAGTACCAAATGAGTCTCTTTCACTCCGGTGAGCGGCGCGCCGGGGACGACGCGCCCTACCCTTAATGGGCTCTGGTAGGGCTGGACGTCCCCGGCCCGGCCGTTCACGAAACTGCGGCGCGCCAGGGGTCGAAGGGAAGCGATCCGTGACAGGAAGTGACAGATGGCGGATTGGTTGAATCCAAGTGTAACCGCGTCGCTGCGTCGACGCGTTGGGAAATCGAGAAGATTCCTGACGACCAGGGATTGACCGGATCGGCACGGCTTGCAAAGATCATGCCAGACATGCTGACGAAAACCAAGCCTCTGCCCCATCCCGATCTCGAGCGGGTTCTCGTTTCGAAGACGTCCATCAGCCGCCGATTGAAGAAACTCGGGGTCGAGATTTCCGAGTCCTACGGTTCCCAGGAAATTACGGTCGTTGCCATCATCAACGGAGCCATTTTTTTCACAGCCGATCTTCTTCGCCGTATCAGCACACCCATCCGCCTGGACTGTATCCGGGTGTCCAGCTATCGAAACCAGACCCGCCCTACCGGGACCCCCCGCATACTCGACACCCTGCTCCTCGATGTGGAGGAACGTCATGTCCTTTTGGTCGACGATATCCTCGATACCGGCAAGACCCTGTCCGTTGTGGTTGATGAGTTGAAGAAACGGAAGCCCGCCTCCATCAAAACCTGCGTCCTGCTCGATAAAAAGGCGCGGAGGGAGGTCGATTTCCAGTCTGATTTCGTTGGATTCACCATCCCCGACCGGTTCGTCGTCGGCTACGGCCTGGATTTTGCCGAGCGCTACAGAAACCTCTCGTCGATCGGCATCCTCAAGCCGGATCTGCAGAACCCTCCGGAGTGGAGCTAGCCCTGATCCCCGTGGGGACGCGTGAATGAATTCGCTGGGGTTGATGAAAGCCGACCGGTGGAAGGACTATGAGATCCTTCAGACCGGCGACGGCATGAAAAAGGAACGCTGGGGCGACGTCATTCTGGTGCGTCCCGACCCACAGGTCATCTGGCCGAACCAGGAAAATTCCTGGGGCAGCTACGATGGTTATTATTGTCGGGAGCCCAGTGGCGGAGGCCATTGGGAATACCAGAAACGCCCTCCGGAATACTGGACCGTCCGTTACGACGACCTGACATTCAAGATCCGCCCGACAAACTTCAAGCATACCGGGCTCTTTCCTGAGCAGGCCGTCAATTGGGATTGGGCGACCACCCGGATCAAGGCCCATCGGGGCGACTTTCGCCTGCTCAACCTCTTTGGCTATACCGGAGCTGCTTCGATCGCGGCGGCGGCAGCCGGAGCCGCGGTCACTCACGTCGACGCCGCCAAGGGCATGGTCCATTGGTGCCGGGAAAACGCCGGTCTCAGCGGCCTGGAGGACGCACCCATCCGCACTCTGGTGGACGATTGCCTCAAGTTCGTCGAACGCGAGCAACGCCGGGGAAACACCTACGAGGCGATCATCATGGATCCTCCATCGTTCGGGCGGGGACGGGGCGGCGAAATCTGGAAACTCGAGGACGATCTCTGGGCTCTCCTTCAGAAAGCCGCACCCCTGCTCTCCGATAATGCCTCTTTTTTTCTTCTGAACACCTACACGACCGGACTCTCCTCAACCATCCTCGGGAATATGCTGTCGATGCTTCCGCTTTCGAAAACCGGAACTGTCTCCGTCGGCGAACTCGGACTCCCCATCACCTCCGGTGCCATCACCCTGCCCTGTGGGACGTTCGGACGATGGGAGGCGGCAAAAAGGGGTCAAACGTAGAATTTAAACATTTCCATAAAATGTTTAAATTCTACGTTTGACCCCTTCTTGAATTCCTACTTCTTTCGTCCGACCCTTCGTGTCTTGCCGCTCCCGCGGTGCTTATAGCTCCTTCGCTTGCCTCCGGTCGGCTTGAATGCCTCTCCGCTCCGCAACGCCTTGACCTGATCGCGCAGGAGCGCCGCCCGCTCGAATTCCAACGCCGCCGCCGCTTCCTCCATTTCGATCTCCAATTCGGCGATCACGGCCTCCACATCTTCGTCACCCGCCTCACCGACAAGGGCGGCGCTCTTGTCGCGGCCGTATCCCTCCTCGCGGAGACTGGCCTGAATCCCCCGCCGTACACTGGTCGGGGTGATCCCGTGCTCCAGATTATAGGCCTCCTGCTTGGCTCGACGATCATTGGTCAATTCAGTCGTCCGCCGGATGGATTTCGTGATCCGGTCCGCGTAGAAGATGACGCGTCCTTTTTCATGTCGTGCCGCCCGGCCTGCCGTCTGCACCAGGCTGGTTTCACTGCGCAGGAAGCCTTCCTTGTCCGCGTCGAGAATTGCCACGAGCGCGACCTCGGGCAGATCAAGTCCCTCCCTGAGCAGATTGATTCCGACCAGGACATCGAAGTCTCCACGCCGCAGATTGCGCAGGATTTCGACACGTTCAATGGCATCGATATCGGAATGCAGATACTCCACGCGAACTCCGGATTCCCGAAAATAATTCGAGAGATCCTCAGACAGACGCTTGGTCAGAGTCGTCACCAGAATACGTTCCCCGGCATCGACCGCGGCCCGTATTTCACCCATCAGATCCTCGACCTGCCCTTTGGTGGGGCGCAGATCGATCACCGGATCGAGCAGTCCGGTCGGGCGTATGACCTGTTCCGCGATCACCGACGAGCGTTCGAGCTCAAACTTTGTCGGCGTCGCGGACACATAGAGCGTCTGACCCGTCAACCGGGAGAATTCGTCAAAGTTCAGCGGGCGGTTGTCGAGAGCTGAGGGAAGCCTGAATCCGAATGACACCAGATTCTCCTTTCTCGATCGATCGCCGGCATACATGCCCCCGATCTGCGGCACGGTCGCGTGACTCTCATCGATCATGAGCAGGAAGTCCTTCGGAAAGAAGTCGATCAGGCAGAATGGACGGGACCCCGGCTCGCGTCCGGACATATGGCGTGAGTAGTTTTCGATCCCGCTGCAGAATCCGACTTCCTGCAGCATCTCCAGATCGTAATTTGTCCGCATGGAGATCCGCTGGGCCTCAAGCAGCAGTCCCTTTTTTTCAAACCAATCGACCCGCTCCGCCAACTCCGTGCGAATGCCTCCGACCGCTTGCTCCATCTTGTCCCGAGGTGTCACAAACTGGGTCGCCGGGTAGAGCTTGAATTCCTCGAAGCGCCGCTCGATCTGACCGGTCAACGGATCAAACTCGGACAGACCCTCGATCTCATCGCCCCAGAACTCGACCCGAAGGCCTTTTTCGAGGTAGGCCGGCATGACATCCACCACGTCACCTCGAACCCGAAACCGCCCGCGGGCCAGGGCCACGTCGTTTCGCTCGTAGAGATTTTCGACCAGCCGTCCCAGAAAGACATCGCGTCCCGGCGACTCGCCGATCTTGAGCGGGATCATCATCGCAAGAAAGTCCTCGGGCGATCCCAGGCCGTAAATACAGGACACGCTGGCCACCACGATCACATCGTGACGGCTGATGAGCGAGCTGCTGGCCGAAATTCTCAGTCGGTCGATCTCGTCGTTGATTGACGAATCCTTCTCGATGAAAGTATCGGTCTGGGGGATATAGGCCTCGGGCTGATAATAGTCGTAGTAACTGACGAAATACTCGACCGCATTTTCCGGGAAGAACCCCTTGAACTCGGAATACAATTGGGCCGCCAGCGTCTTGTTGTGCGAAATGATCAGGGTTGGTCGGTTCAACTCCGCGATGACGTTCGCCATCGTGAATGTCTTCCCTGATCCCGTGACTCCAAGCAGGGTCTGGTAACGATTCTCCGCCTTCAGCGACTTCAGCAATGTCTGGATGGCCTCCGGTTGGTCTCCGGTCGGCTGATAGTCGGCGTTGAGTTTGAAATCCATGGGGACCGCTTCGCGGCGGAGATGGTAGATAGAAGATCGAAGATGGGGAAAAGCAACCGAGATGGTGCATTACCGATCCCCTGTCTGCAAACAGACTGGTTCTCCAGTGAGGTATTCCAGGTGGTGTCCCAGGAAGTTTTTTCAGATCCATCATCAATAGGAAAGCCTTCGAAACAGCCAGCCAAACAGAAGTGAATGAAGACTTTAGGGCTACAACTCTCGAACGGACCTTGCCTCCGGAGTTTTGAACAGAAGGACACTGCCGAGTCGAAGACGACATGACCACAAGAGCCCAAGATCACTAAGAATCAGGCAATAAAAACTCAGAACCCAACCAAAGAATCCAGCCCTTGGTGTCCTTAGCGTCCTTCTGTTCAAAAGAAAAACTGGAGCCCTCATCCAAATCCCCTCCTGTAATTCCTGCTGTGCCCGTCTCACCGGAGTGAAAGAACTTTTCTGGGGTTCCACTAGGTCAGAAGAGGCCGCTGTTCTCCACCTGTTTCAACCGCTGATTACCCGATCTCCCGTCTCCAATCTGCCATCTCCGCGAGCGAAGCTCGCTTTCACGCGTCCGCGTTGAACGTCTCCTCGTCGATCTGGCCCTCGCTCTTGGCGACGACGCAGGTCACGGTGGCGTCGCCGGTCACGTTCACTGCCGTGCGCACCATGTCAAGAAGGCGATCCACCCCGATGATGAGACCGATCCCCTCGACCGGGAGGCCCACCTGATTCAGGACCATTGCCAGCATGATCAAGCCGACGCCCGGCACGCCGGCCGTGCCGACTGAGGCCAGAGTCGCCGTCAAAACGACCATGAGGTAATCGGTGGCCGCCATGTCGATACCGTAAGCCTGTGCGATGAACACGGTGGCCACCCCCTGCATGATGGCCGTCCCATCCATATTGATGGTCGCTCCCAACGGAACGGTGAATGAGGCGATCGAATTGCTGACCCCCATGCGATTTTCGACCGCGCTCATGGTCACCGGGATGGTTGCGTTGCTGCTCGCGGTACTGAAGGCAAACACATGCACGGTGCGCATATTTTTGAAGAAGCGGATCGGATTGAGACGCCCGAGCAACTTCAGAATCAGCATATAGGTCCCGGTCGCGTGCAGCAGCAGCACGAAGAGGACGAGAAAGAAATACTTGGCCAGGGGCAGAATCGCCCCGAACCCCTCAATCGCGAATGTCTTGGCGATCAGGCAGAATACACCGTAGGGCGCAAACTGCATGAGGATGAACACGAGCTTCATGATCACGTCATTGGCGTCCTTGAACAGACTGTGCAGGCGCTGCCCCGGCTCCCCGGCCAGGACCATGGCCAGTCCGAAGAGAATCGCGAAAACGATTATCTGGAGCATATTCCCCTCGGCCATGGCCTGGACCGGATTGGTTGGGAACAAGCTGATCAGGACTTCCGTCAGGGGAGGCGCCGGCTTGGGTTCGAAGACCGCTTCCGTCCGAAGTTCAAACCCGATTCCCGGGCCAATGACGATGGCCGCGACCAAGGCCAGGGTAATCGCCACGGCCGTCGTCGCCAGGTAGAGTCCCACTGTCTTGACGCCCACCCGGCCGAGTTTGCGGATATCGTTCAAAGCCGCCGTGCCACAGACCAGAGATACGAAAACCAGGGGAACGACCAGAAGCTTGAGGGACGCGATGAAAATCGCTCCGATGACGAAAAAGAAGCCGTCGACCAGGAACTCGCGGATGAAGCCTTCGGGCGCGACCAGATTCAGGCTGCCGCCCACAACGAGTCCGAGGACCATGCCGATAATGATGTGCCTGGTCAGATTGTTCTTCTTTGGTGCGTTCATGACGAAGGGGTGAAAAATCGTAAGGGGTTTTCAGATACAGGGGTGCGCCTGAGCCCGAGACCGACACCATGCCCCAGAATCTTCCTGCTGGGAAGGAGATTAATTCGACTGGCCCGCGACCAGCAGAGCCAGATCGCCCACCTTCAACGCATCCAGTCGGTCAACAACGCAATGGGCGCCCTCCAGGGTTTCGCGCGCATGGGTGCCCGCCACCGCGACCACGGTGAAGCCCCCGGCCAATCCGGCTTCGATCCCCACGTGGGCGTCCTCGAAGACGACGCACTGTCCCGGTCGGCGGCCTATTCGACCGGCTGCCATCTGGAATACCTCCGGATCCGGCTTACCGTGGGAAACGTCCTCCGCGGAAACGATATCGCTGAAATAGGACCGCAAGCCCATCACATCCAAAGATACCTCAATATTCAACCGATGGGTCGACGAGCCGATCACGCAGGGAACTCCCGCCTCCACCAGGGCTGTAAGGAAAGCGACAACCCCATCAAGAGGCCGAATTCCGGTCTCCATCGCAATGATCCGATAAAGTTCCTCCTTTCGCAGGGACATCCGCCGGATCTCCTTCGGATCATCCGTCCACTTGAGAATACCAGGTATGATCCGCTCGTTCTTCATCCCGAAGCTCTTCTTGAAATGCCCTTCCGGCAGCGACTTCCCCTCTTCGGCCGCCAGGCGTTCCCAACCCTCCTCGTGCTGGATCGAGGAATCGATGATCACGCCATCCCAGTCGAATATCGCACCAAAACACATGCAGGGCATGCTTCGGAGGACGATTCGCACGTCGAGAAGAAAGGGAAGAAACAGGTCCCTGGTCCTTAAGAGGCTGTCTGAAAAGTGATGAAAACTGTCGTTTGGCCAGAAATGGCCTCGCCGCAAGGCACATGCGAAATGGTCCCGCGGCCGCGGGACCCATAGGGCTATCCCTTTCGGATGGAACGCCGCGCCGTGGTCGTTTCTGGCCAAACCCTTCGGGCAGAGTTGCTTTGGGTCGCGGCCGGCGTTGGGCACGAGGACCAAGGCCTTTGGGCCTGGGCGCCTCGCGCCTGCCTTGCCCAACACCCCAAATCAATCTCTGCGACACCCTTCAGCACTTATCAGACAGCCTCTAAGGGCACTTTGATTGATTCGAGGCAGACAGCCGGTCCGCCTGGGCTGGGTCGCCCAGGAACCTTGGATCGGTTCGGTCCGGTTCCAACCGCCCATTGCGATGACTCGAGAGGGTCTGGCAGACGCTCCCTGGCTCTGCGAAAAAAGAGAGGGTTCGGCCTATCGGACAACCGGGAACGTCGCTCGATCTCCAGGAAGGCAAATGGCTCCAGTATCGTACCATCCTGGATACGGAAACCGGCGGCTATTCCCCAGTCCTGGAATCCGTCGAAATCGCTCTTCAGGATTCCATGCCGTAGCGTTTTCTCACGACGCGGACCAGTTCCGCCGTGTCTCCCTCCATGATCCCCATGGATTTCGCCTCCTCGAAGAGCTCGAGCGAAGCATCCAACATGGTCGAAGGAAGCTCTTCATTCTCATAGAGCTTCTTGAGATAGCTGAGATCCTTCGCGGCCAGATTCAGCTGAAATGATACGGGAAATTTCATATCGATCATTTTCGGCGCGAACAGCTGGAACATCTTTGAGTTCGCGCCACTTACGCTAATAATATCGAACAGAATCTTGGGATCAACCCCGAGCTTCTCCACCAAAGGTATTATTTCCGCGTACAGTGCGTTATATACAATTGCCAGAAAATTGCTCGCCAGCTTGATGATATTTCCGGAACCCGACTCACCAATATAGAAGATGTTCGTGGCAAAGGTTTCGAAAATCGGGCGGTGTCTTTCACAAACGTCTCTTTCACCGCCCACCATTACATTGAGAGTTCCCTCCGTGGCGTTTCGCGGCCCTCCGGATAATGGGGCGTCAAGATAATGCCCTCCGGCCTCCCGCATCCCAGCATGTAAAGCCTTGGTCGAAAAAGGCAGACTCGTGCTGAGATCAATCACAGTTTTTCCCGCAACATCGGTCCTGAGGAAGGCGCCCACCACGTCCTCCACTTCGGGAGACCCCGGCATGGAGAGACATAGAATGTCGACCTCCTTGAACAGCGCTTCGACCTCGTCCACGACATGGAAAGACTTGGAAAATTCGTCCCGTTTTACCGGGGATAGATCGAAGAGAATCAGGTTCGGTGCAGCTTTCGACAGGTTTGCCGCCATGCCGCTCCCCATCCGCCCAAGTCCTATAAACCCAATCCTATGTTCGAGAATATTGTCTGTCATCGTTTCATCCCACCATGTTCCAGCCAGTCAGCATTTTCCAGATCGCACCCGCGACCTCGCGGAAACGATCCTCCCCCATTTCCCATCCCGTGCAAAGCAAAAGCGTCCGAGGCGAATGGATAAGTGGGAGGGTGGATGAAGGGAAGAATGGTTGGATGGCCTGGCCGGTCGCGAGCGACCCCGGCTCCGGCCAGGGCCTCCCTTTGTCCACCCCCTATCAAGGACCAAAGAACAGGATCGAACCTTCTTGCCTGACCCCTTCTTGCCCCCCGCCATCAGATCCTGCGACTCCGCCTGTCCCTGCGCGCGAGGGTGGGCCCTTTGGAAGGGGCTGTTAACGCTGGCGGGGACAGGCGGAGCCGATCCGTCAAAGCGGGGCAGCGCGTGCGACACAGTCGCTGATGTGATTGCTGAACACCCGGCTGCGGGCCAACAATACGCTTGATCCGCAGGCTTTCCGCCGACACTTCTCTTGCGGATGTCAGGCTCCCCGGAATCACCCGCGAACGAACCCCCGAAAAGCCGGGATCGCCGGCAGACGGCCATGGAGGAATGGGCGAATGCGATCAGTCACGGGATCGGCCTGGTGGCCGCCGTGGCCGCCGTGCCCGTTCTTATCGTGCATTCAGCGGGACAGGGCAGCGCGGCCTCAATCGTGGCAGCCAGCATTTTCGGCGCGTCCCTGCTGATGCTTTACTTGGCTTCGACGGTCTACCATGCCCTGCCGATCTCGAGGGCCAAACGTGTCTTCAAGATCCTTGATCACTGCGCCATCTATCTCCTCATTGCCGGGACCTATACGCCGTTTGCTCTAGGGGTCCTTCGCGGGTCCTGGGGATGGAGCCTCTTTGGGATTGCCTGGGGACTCGCCGCGTTCGGAATCCTGACCAAAACGATCTTTGTCCCGCGTGGCGGAACGGTGTCCACCTGCTTGTATATTGCCATGGGGTGGCTGATCGTTGTTGCGTTGAAACCGCTTTTCGAATCGATGCCTGCGACCGGCATCGCCTGGCTGTTGGCGGGAGGCGTGGCTTATACGGCGGGTGTCGCTTTCTATGTGCTGGATCACCGGATTCGTTACGGGCACTTCGCCTGGCATCTCTTCGTGGTGGCGGGCTCAGTCAGTCATTTCATAGCCGTGTACAAATATTCAATCTGATGGCCAGGAATCGGGAGACTCTGCGGGCTGGTTGATCTTCGAGACCGCTTACAGCCACATCGCGGAAAGCACCGGTAAGCCGGCCAAAGACCTGATACATCAGGACATCGAGTACGTGCAGGGGCTGCTTGAGTAGGGATTCCGCCCAACGGCATTCTTATTGCCATCGGTCTGCAACCGTGATTTGATGCCGACGTAAGTTTGATGGAGGTATCGATGCCGAACCGGAATACAGACGCGCGGAACGAGCAGGCACATCGGAATATGATGGTGTCTCGGACCCGGTATGTCTCCGGTTCGGGCACTATGTGATTCCGAACCTTATTCAGGAAATACCGACCGGGTCCGAGAGCTGATGCTCCCGGGCCTTTTTTGTGCCCCAATCACCCTCAACCGCGAGGAAACCATCATGATTTCGACCACCTATCACCACCACCATCCCTTATGTGAACGCCGAGCCCCACGTGGGCTTCGCTCTTGAGCTCGTCCAAGCCGATGCCCTGAACCGCTATCATCGTCTGCTGGGCCACCGAACACGGTTCCAGACCGGAACTGACGAGAATGCTCTTAAAAACGTCCTGGCGGCAGACGCAGCCGGAGTCTCACCCGCAGACCTCGTCGATCGATACTCAAAGGCATTCCGCGAACTGTGCACCGCGCTCAATATCCAGCCCGACCGGTTCGTACGGACGACCGAACCCGACCATCGGGCCGGCGCTGAGTGGTTCTGGACGCGAATTTCAAAGGAAGACACCTATGCGAACGACTACCAGGGTCTCTACTGCACGGGCTGCGAGGACTTCTTCCTGGAGAAGGACCTCGTGGACGGACGATGTCCGATCCATCAGCGAGAACCTGTCGCTGTATCCGAAAAGAACATATTCTTTCGACTCTCCGCCTATCAGAAGAAGATCGAGAGCCTGTTGGAAACCGGCCGTCTCCGAGTCCTGCCCGAAACCCGCCGCAATGAGATCCTCAGCTTCGTCCGGTCCGGTCTGCGGGATTTCAGTATAACCCGCAGCGCGGAACGCGCCCGTGGATGGGGCATCCCGGTGCCCGGAGACGACTCCCAGGTCATTTACGTCTGGCTCGATGCCCTGACCAATTATCTCTCCGGGCTCGGTTGCCACACAGGGGACGAAGCAGCTTCGTTCTGGACGGGTGAGTCAAACCGAATCCACGTTCTGGGACGGGATGTCTGGAAGTTCCATGCCGTGTACTGGCCGGCCTTCCTCTTGTCCGCCGGCCTGCCTCTGCCCGACACGATCCTCATCCACGGTTTTCTCACCGTCGACGGGCGGAAGATCAGCAAGTCATCCGGACAGGCGATCGATCCCTTTGCCACGATTCGTCACTTCGGGGTCGACGCCGTCCGCTACTACCTTCTGCGGGCCATTGCTCCGTTCGACGACGGCGACTTCTCGTCCGATCGCCTCAATCGGCTCTACCATTCTGATCTGGCGAATGGACTTGGCAACCTGGTCAGTCGGCTCACCCGAATCTGCGAGACCTCCGATTACGGGAAGTTTGACCGCCAGGAAAAACCGACCGCCTCCGAGGGATTTCATGAGGCGTTTGAAACGTTTCGCTACGACAAGGCTCTGACCGTCCTCTGGGAAAAGATCCGGTCAATCAATAGGGACATCGAAACCTGCAAGCCCTGGGTCTGGCTGAAGGCAGGTGAGATCGATCGACTGCACCCGAAATGCACCGAATGGCTGACCGGTCTCCATACCATCGCCCATTGGGTTCAGCCGTTCCTGCCTGACACCGGGCAAGCCATCGTCAATGCCCTCTCGGGGTGCCGCATCACATCCCAGGCTCCCTTGTTTCCGAGGCTGAAAGCCAAGAGTCAGTAACGAACCCTAAAAAGGGGGCAGTTTACGGACTGAAAGTATAGGTTTCTCCCTGTCTGGTGCTTGGATGCAGCACTTTGAGTTTATCACCGCTCAGGACCACCAGCGGCTTGCCTAGGAGCGACTTGAAATCAGCGCGAACCAACACCCCGTCGTCCCAGAGAATGGAGACCTCAAAGCCGTTACGGGCGCGCAATCCGGATATTGATCCCTGCCGCCATGCCGAAGGTAGCGCCGGCAACAGGTGAAGAACATGACTGCCATCCACCGTTTGCAAATGGCTCTGCAAAAGCATCTCTGCGATGCCTGCGGTGGCCCCGAAATTCCCATCGATCTGGAAAGGCGGATGTGCGTCGAAGAGATTGGGATAGAGCCCTCCGCCCGCTTTCGTGCTGATTCCTTTACTGACCGCCGGGCGCATCAAATTCCCCAGGATCAGCTTGGCGTGATCGCCGTCGAGGAGCCTCGCCCAGAAGTTGACCTTCCAGCCCATGCTCCATCCTGTGGCTTCATCGCCTCGGAAAAGGAGAGACTGCCTGGCGGCGGCGGATAACTCCGGAGTGTCCATCCAGTTGATCTCGCTGCCGGGATACAGACCCCACAAGTGCGAGACGTGGCGGTGCTTGTTTTCTGGATCGTCCTTATCCTCCAGCCATTCCTGTAGTTGTCCGTACTTCCCGATCTGATTTGGCGCAATACGGGCGCGCATCGCGGTGAGTTGTTCACGAAGGTCCGCATCCTTGCCCAAAACCAGTGAAGCCTCGATCACATTGCCGAGGAGACCGCGAATGATCTGGTGATCCATCGTCGGTCCGGCAACCAGTCCTCCGTTTTCCGGCGAATTGCTTGGCGTGCTGATGAGCCAACCTTTCTCGTTTCGGGGGTCTTCGATCAGAAAATCGACAAAGAACAGAGCTGATCCTTTCATGATCGGATAGACACGTTCCAGAAATTCGCGATCACCACCGAATTCGTAATGCTCCCACAAGTGCTGGCAAAGCCACGCTCCACCCGTGACCCAAAGGCCGTGGTTGGAGTGGTTGATCGGAGCCGTTCCACGCCAGAGATCGAAGTTGTGGTGCAGAACCCAGCCACGGGCATTGTAGTGCGTCGTTGCTGTTCGTTCTCCCGAGACCGTCAACTCCTCAAGAGCTGATAATAGCGGCTCGTGACACTCCGATAAATTGGTCACCTCTGCAGGCCAGTAGTTCATCTCCGTGTTGATATTGCAGGTGTATTTGCTGTCCCACGGTGGTCGCAACTTGTCATTCCAGATACCCTGAAGATTTGCGGGCTGGCCGCCCTGGCGGCTACACGAAGTAAGAAGGTAGCGGCCATACTGGAAAACCAATGCGGCGAATGAGGGATCACTCGACTCTGGCTCGAGTCGCAATCGCTCATCTGTCGGGAGGTTCGTGTTCGTTCCGACGCCCAAGTCAATCGAGACACGATGAAAGAGCGCTTGATAATCCTGAAGATGCCGTGCTTTCAAGTCGGCCCAGTCTTTGCCTTGAATCGCTTCCAAGACATTCTCACAGGCTTTTGCTGGATCGCCACTTACATCTCGAAAGTCCTTGAAGCTGGTCGCAGCCGCCAGAACAAGTGTGACCGCATTCGCATCCTTGACCGAGAGCCTTCCATCGATGTGGTCCACGGAACCACCCTCCACCCGAAGTCGCAGACGAGACTCAAACTTCAACGGATTCTTGAACTCCAAGAGTGTCTGGCCTCTGGGCTCGAAGGTGTTCGGCATGGTGCCGCTCAGGACAATTTCGTTCCGGCCACCTTCAGCCACCGAGCTGTCAGCATGCGGGCTCCTGAATCCAGCGATGAAAGAGATCTGCCCCGGGCGATCCGCCGTGATACGCATCGCGATCACTTGATCCGGATAGCTGGCAATGACTTCACGAGTATACTGGACGCCGCCTGCATGGTAGGTTGTTCGCGCGACTGCTTCGTCCAGGTTCAGCTCTCGGCGATAGCCTTCAACGGATTCCGTATCAGGGTATTCGATACGGATATCGGCAAATGACTGATACGGCATCTGCCCCAGAGGCACGCTCATAAACTTCGCCATGGCGAGCTGTTCGGCTTCCTTCTGCTTCCCGTCGAATAGAAGCTGGCGAATCTCCGCGAGGTGATCGGAGGCTCCCGGATGCGAGTAATCACGTGGCTCTCCAACCCAGAGCGTGGATTCGTTGAACTGAATCCGCTCCACTTTCACGCCTCCAAAGACCATCGCGCCCAGTCTTCCATTGCCTACCGGCAACGCTTCTTCCCATGCTTCAGCCGCCTGTTCATACCAAAGCTCCAACGGTGTTGAATCAGTCATAGCAAGGCCGACATGCAGATGGAATAAAAGTAAAGTGAGTTTTGAGATTCTATAAAACATATCCGTGTCGCGTAGGAAGCACCAAAAGGGAGACCAAAAGGGGTGGAAGGGGCAAAGGGGTCAGATTTTGCACTTTGCACGTGAAGCTTCAGGTTTGAGGGAAGGTGCGGGTCTGCCTCATCATTCCGCTTCGCCACGAGGCTCTCTCGCAAAACACTTCGTGCTCTTGCTGGCGAGGCGCATCATTCCGCTTCACGGAATGATGGTACACCCGTCGGGAGTCGAACCAGCGGGATCCGGTTTTTGTAAGTGCTTATCATAGAGCTAAATAGGTAATGCTCAAAACCTTGTGAGATCAACAAGAATCCACCAAAAACACCGAAAAACAAGGAAAACATACCGTTTTTGGCAACCGTGTGGCAACCGGCTGTCCCTCGGGTGTTACCCGACGGGCGGGCGGATATGTCCGGAATTGCCACGCGGTTGCCAGCCGGTTGCCAATCGACTGGCAACCGATCTCATTTCCCCTTGAACCGGCGTCGCTTCCGGCCATCGTCGTCGTCGGCCGTGGAAAGCCGATCAACAGCGCTTCGAAGAGTTTGCCCGTCCCGGCAAGGACGGAGGCCATGCTGTGGCCAATTTCCACCCGACCAGGTTGGGGCGGGCGCTATCGGGAAA
>QNAI01000096.1 GCA_003641745.1 Verrucomicrobiota bacterium
AGGATTTTCGGGGAGCAACAAGGCGGGTTCGGGCGAATATAGCGGGCTATCTGAGCCGGAATCCAACACCGTTGCCCGCCGAAAAGACCAGCAGATTTTGTGAGTTATTTTGTTACGGTCCCTAAGTTTAAGTTAACGCCGCTGCGGGAGGATTCGCAGCCATCTGCACCTGGCATCCGGGAACGTCGGCACAGCGACGTTGCTACATCTTTTTTTCATTGAATCGATGTCACGTCGCTGTGCCGACGTGCAGTTTCGCGGTTGAGATTTCCATCCTGCTTTGATGCTGAAGCACCAAAGCAAACAGATTCCTTTCGTAAGGGTGCTTATCTTAGTGCCATTCGGGTCAAACCTTGATTCTCGCATTGGCATGCAAGAATCAAGGTTTGACCCCGTGGCTGGCATGCAAAACGGAGGACCCACCGTGGGCGGATCGCGATCGCGTAACCGCTTGGTTACCTCCGCATTGCCCGCGGAGTCGGTCTCGGCATCGGCTGGATGGAGGGCGGCCTTGCGACGGGCGGCCTCACACTCGGTGGGCGATGGACGGGCGGGCGATATCCTGGAGAATAACCGGGCCGGCCGTAGTAGTGGCCGCCATACCAGGGATTGTGATAGCCGGAGCTGTAGTAAACCGAACCCGAGGTTGAACCCGAGCCGGAATAGCTGCTGCATCCGGATCCGCCAAGAAGGAACAGTGCGACTGCTGACAGATAAAAGAGTATTCGGGTTTTCACGGTTGGTCCTCCGCTGGCGGTTCGTATTCGAGAAGACAGATTCCCGCACCTGACGGATCCTCGATGATGGCCAACTCTCCATCCATCATCTCGGGTTTCGGTTCAAGAAAAACCTTGCCACCCAGTGCGCGAACGCGCGCCAGCGTGTCTGCGATGTTGTTGACCCGAACAAAAATCAGCCAACCGGGGCGGGCGTTTGGCATCGATTCGGGGAGGTCGTCGAGACTCGCCCGGTAGATGCCACCGGTGGCGAATACGTGGGTGTAAACATTGGAATCTTCAGGATCGCCCTCGACTTCGATAAATCCCAGAGTGGCTCCGTAGAATGCGATCGATGCCGCCGGATCTTTGACCCAGAGCTGAGCCCAAATGCACTCACCGTATTCTGCCAGGTAGTCATCCGGGTCTCCATGGGTCGTTTGCATCAACCCGACCAGGGCCTGTTGGTTGTCCCGGACAATCGCCTGTTCGCCCCGTTGGGGAAAATCATGGATCGGAACATCGACTCGCCCTCCGTTGGCGGTGACCACAGAAAGCGTTTCGCTCAGGTCTTCGACCGAGAAGTAAGGCAGCCAGGTTCCCTTTGATGTGGCACTTTTGAACGCTGGCCGAAAAATCATACCGGCTATGGGTCGACCGTTCAGCCAGAACACGGTGTAGCTGTCCTTGTCCGATCCGATCTTCTCGGCCTTCCATCCAAAGAGTGCGGTATAGAACTCCGTGGAGGTTTCGATGTCTTCAGTGAACAGGTCCGCCCAGATCATCTTGCCGGGATACCGGACATCGGTCGGGGGATCCTGAAAAGCGGGAAGCTCGGGAAAAGCGCCGCAGGTAATTGTAACAATGAGCAATAGGCCGATTGATACCGTGGTTCGTGATAGGGTAACGGTCATGATCAGGGTTTTCTTACGGACCTGAGATTGCCATGGCCAGAGAAATTGATCATGCGCAGGGATCGTCAGACAGTCTCTTGGAGCTCAATCCGTCACGATCCCGTTGGCCATCGGTACCTGCGGCGTATCTGGAACCTTGTAGCCTGATGGTTGGTGCAGGAGGGTTGCGGTGTGATTTCGGATTAATCAGAGTGCCCTTATGTGACTCTGAGGAGCTTGCAGACCTGGCCGGAGGATTGGACAGAAAATGCCACTCGTGTAGGCCGCCGCACATATTGTAACCCTAACGTTTCAAACGAATGGAAGAAACGCCCACTAATCTGCACGAATCACCACGAATAAACCCAGCAGTAGCCTTGGATTGGTGGTGATTCGTGCAGATTAGTGGGCAGAGAAAAGGTATTTCTCCGATCCTCACTTCCAGTGACCTTATGATTCCCATTACATAATAACGTAACCCGTTGGTATGCAAATTCTTCAAATAATATCCGCCGAATTTTATGAGACTATGAGGGTAACTTATGGGAAAGACAGATATGAGACAGAGGGAGCTAAAAATTGGAAGGATATGGGATAAATGAACAGACATGGTCTTTTTCCCGACTTCAGCGTTGCTCGTCAGTCACGAATCTACGGATTCGCTCCTTCCTCGCGCCTTAAACTCCGAAAAAACTCCACGTCCATAAGTGCCAATCTGTTTGGCGGACTACACTAGAATTGCTTTGCCTCTGAGCGGATCGCCGCGAGATTCCTCTCTACGGAAACTGAGCTATCGGTCCGATCGACGATCCGAGAAGAAGGCGGCAACATATGATGTCTGGCAAAACGGGAAGACTGGCAGGAAAAGTGGCCCTGGTGGTGGGATCAACAAGTGGTATCGGTGCCGGGATCGCGCGACGGTTTGCATCTGAAGGCGCGATGGTCGTGGTCAGCGGCAGACGAACCGAAAAGGGCGAAGCTGTCTTGGACTTCTCAAGGTATGTCGTTTGAACAGAAAAGGCCGCACCGCAAGGGTACACTTGGAATGGGGTCTGAAAGCTATTATGAAAACACCTGAATTTTTTCTCAGCGATCCTGTGGTGGCTGCCGTATCGGCTCCGGATGAAACCCGTTGGGGTTTTACCCAGTTTCCAGCTCTGTCGCGGCTCCCGGATGGGCGGATCCTGCTCTGTTATGCGGATGCCGAGGACGCCAGTGAGACCCACGGCAATACGGCGCCGGCGCTGGTCTCTGCCGATGAGGGGGAGACCTGGCAGTCTTTCGCGGGCGAACCGGATCCGGTCCGTCCTCACTATGCCATCACGGAAGCCTATGACGGCGAGTTCTTCGCCGTTCCGTCCATCCGCTACTTTGACGTGAAGAAGGCGGGAATTGCCCTGCCTGAACCCGTGGCTGAGAGTTTTGTTTACGGTTCGCTCTATACCTACCGTGCGGTGGACTTTCCGGCCGAGGTCCTGGATCATTTTCGGTGGTTGGGTTGCAAGCGGTGGACACCCGGTTCAGGCACGTGGGTTGACGAGAAGGTCGAATATGAGACAAAGGATCTCCTGGTCTGGCGGCGCGAGGACAGTGACCTGCTCCCGAGGGCCTTCTTCGAGCGGCCGGCGCTCAGGCATCGAGGCGAGATTCTCTACGCGGATTACCGGGTTCGATATGCCCTCAAGGACGGATTCGTGGCGCAGAAGGGCGGTACCGACCTGATGGCTTCGAGCGACAACGGTCGGACTTTCGAGCACCGCGCCACGGTTGCCGTGGACCGGTCCGGGCGCGACCTCATGGGTGAGCCAACCCTGGCCGAGACAACGGAGGGGGAATTGGTCTGTGTGATTCGCAAGACTGATCATGAGCAGAAGCCGATGGTTATCACCCGATCGAGTGATGGTGGGCGAACCTGGACGGACCCGGTCGAATTCTGTGAGTTTGGGGTTTTCCCCTGTCTGCAGAAGCTGAAGTCCGGTCCCCTGGTTCTGAGCTATGGCCGGCCTGGAGTTCACCTCCGGATCAGTCCGGACGGGAACGGACGGGAGTGGTCAGAGCCGGTCACCCTGATTTCGGGCGATCCGGCTGAGGTGAGTCGTTGTTCCTGCGGTTACACCAGCCTGCTGGAGCTTTCCGACAACTCGCTGTTGATCGCGTATTCAGACTTCGAGCACGTCGATGCCGGAGGAACCAGCCGAAAGGCTATCCTGACCCGACGGGTCAAAGTGGGGTGAGTTGCCGCGTTGCGGAGGAGCCGGAGACGGAAGATTGGATGCAGGGACAGACGTGGGATGGATGAGGCGGGATGTAGCCACTTCGCTGTGTCGAAGCGTCAGAGGGTAGGGATGGCCCGCCGGGCCGTCCGGCCGAAAGGAGGTCAGGTTGACGCGTCGTTGTCCGGCATACTGTTGGCAACTCCGCTGAGGGTCCTGGCCGGAGCATCACTGAACGAACGCAGGTGCAGGTCACGTTGCGGGAAGGGAATCTCGATACCGGCTTCCTTCAGGGCCTTATTGATGGCGATCGAAATGGCGCTCTTCAATTGGAGGCCAATCTGGAAGTTATCGGTCCAGAACCGAACGGTGAAATCAAGCGAGCTTTCACCGAAGCCGTCGAAGGTGATGAAGGGCTCGGGATCCGTGAGCACCTTGTCGAACTGGTTGAGAACACCGCCAAACAACTCGATGACTTTCTCCGGATCGCTGCCGTAGGCGACGCCGACCTTGATGTCCATCCGTCGTTGTTGGTCGGAAAGCGTCCAATTGATGACCTCGTTCGAAATGAGGTTTCCATTGGGCACGATGATCTCGGCACCGTCGAAGGAGCGCACGTTGCTGGCCCGGATCCCGATGCTGCGGACCTCCCCGAAGTTGGTCCCGAACTGAATCTTGTCGCCCACCTTGATCGGGCGTTCGAAGATCAGAATGAGGCCGGAGACAAAATTATTGACCAGGCTCTGCAAGCCGAAGCCGATGCCGACACCGAGTGCGCCAACTATGATACTGAGTTGGCTCAGGTGGACCCCGGCGGCCGCCAGGGCAAAGAGCAGGCCCAGGGTGATGATGCAATAGTGAAGCATCATCGAGATCGAACTGGGGATGCCGCGGGGCAGATGGAAGCGCGGCAGGATATCCGCGTTGAGCACGAACCGGATGGCTCTCGACAACATTACAGACACCCAGATGGCGAAGATGAACGCCAGGATGGAGCCGAGGGACAGGTTCAGGGCTCCGATCTTCCATTTTGCCTCCAGGACAATATCAACCGCATCGCGGGTCGCCGAATATATGCCGATGGCGAGGAATATGGCAATCAGCCAGAAGAAGCCGGCGGTGAAATTGAGGCCGCGGCTGATCTTGCGATCAATGGTAACGTAATGGTATTTGACCGCGCTCAGATGCCTGAGAGGGCCGACGACCATTGAGATCCTGAGGAATTCGCGGATGGCGTTCGATCCGGCGATCAGGATCAGGGCAAGCGTCAGCATGCTGACCAAGGTGGCCAGGATCCGGTCGGACAGCCCGAACATGCCGAATATATTGAGGGCAGCCGCGGCGCCGAAGATGATGAAACTGATTCTGAAAAGGTTCCGGCCGACCGTGAACATCCTCTGTCCGGCCGATGGGCTGGATCCCAGATGACGTATCTGGTGAAAGGAAATCGCTGCACCAATGACGGCAATGATCAGCTCGATAATACGCTGGCCGAAGGAAAATTCGGGCAGGTGCGTACTTATTCTGAGCAGGACGTAGAGGGAAACAATGAAGTAGGCGGGACGTTTGAACTCTTCCTGCAGAGTTGTTCGCAGGAGGATGACGACTGGTATCAGGACAACAAAAACAGTGTACCGATAATATGCCAACGGCGGGTCCGGGACCAGCGCCGGAGTTAGGACGAGGGCAATGACGAGACCGGTGGCAATGGGATGGTTGAGCAGCTTGGCCGCAGACTTGGATCTCGGATCATTGGTCAGAGTTTGCTGGTGCCGTTGGCGAACCTTGTAGAGAAAGATGGCCGTGGCCAGAAAGATCAAAAATTGAATGGTCAGGTTGACCGGGTGGGTCGTGGTCATTTCGATGATGGAAGACACATCGCTGTGGAACGCGGATGATATTTGCCTACCGTATTCACCGTCTTCACTGACTATTCTCCGGACGTTCCAGATAACCGGGCTGTCCGGACGAAAGAGTTGTTTGGCCGTGTGCTGATTGATCTTTGTCAGCTCCTCGCGGAGCACCAACAGTCGTTTTACTTCATGGGATACCTCAACCTGTGCGTTGAGAATTTCGTCGCGTACCAGGGTCAACGCTTCCGTGGTCTTCGTTGTGGCGTCCAGAACCGCTCCGATTGATTCGTTCAGAGTGGCGGCGCCTTCCTCCTTGGCGAATGCATCCCGGGTGTTTTCCCACAGGGTCCTGGTTTCCTTGAGTTTGGCCAGGCGCTCCTGGAAATCCTTGGTCTCGGAAACGAGCTGGTTCTGCCAGTCTTCGAGACGGTTGGAGACGACCGCTATTTCGTCCTCGACTCGACGGGTGCGACGGCCGATTCGTCCCGAACTTATGATCGACTGGATCTCGATTTCGATCTTGGCCAGGGATTCCTTGTTGGCCGGCAGGTTCTTGGCGATGGTCGCCAGCAGTTCCGGTTTCTCATCGCCAGGCCCGAGTTTGTGTATCTGCTCCAGGGCATTCTGCGATTCAATGGTGATCTCCGCGAGCGGGATTGTCTCGATCGGGGGCGGGGAATCCTCGGGCGCAGGAGGTGGGACGTCTTCCGCCGGTTCCTCGGTTGTGGTTTCGGCTGGAGGGTCATCAGCTGCCTTCTCTGCTGCCCCCTGACCGAGGCATGGCTGTGAAAACCAGAGGAAACCCAAGGCCAACCAACCACTCATCCACCCATACCGCCGTCGTGCTAAGGATTTCTTCATACCGGATCCGAGAGTTAGGGATCCGAATCTGTTTGGCAAGACGTCTGGCGCAGTCGGGATTGTTTCAACAGAAAGGGCTGGCCTTCAACTGAAGACCGACCCATCAGAATCGTGGAGCCGGGACTGACCGAACCCTTGGGTTGGCCGTACCGAACTCGAGATGATTTCTAGGGAGATGGCGGCGGCGGGGGCATCAATACTTTGTCGATAACGTGCACGACTCCATTGGTGGCGCCGAGATCCGCTTCGATCACGTCCGCGTCGTTGACCTTGATGCCGTCGGTGACGTCGATCGTCAGATCAGAACCCTGGATCGTGGTCAGGGGGCCGTTCTCGAGATGGTTCGAATACAAGTTGGCCGCGACAATATGGTATCTGAGGATGTCGGCGAGTTCCTCGTCGGTCAAAGCCTCGAGGGTTCCGGCCGTCAATTCGCCAAACGCGGCATCGGTCGGAGCAAAAAGAGTGAAGGGGCCGGGCCCGGCCAGAGTCAGGTCGAGTCCGGTGTCCTTCAAAGCCTGGTTCAGGATGGTGAACTCAGCTGTTTCACCGCCATTGGCGGCGGCATCGATGATGCCTGCGACCGACTTGGCTGAGATGCCGTACATGTCGACCAGGGCAATACCGGCGCCCTTGTTTGAATCGGCGTGAACGGTGAAGGCGCCGGCGGGAAAGTCGAAAACGAGTGCGGCGTCGGAGTCACGATCGGGAGCAAAACCTGATGCGAGGATCGTGAATTCCTGACCATTTTCTTTCCAATTGTCGTTCTGGGCGATGAGATTTCCATCGACGTCGTAGACATACAGTGCGGTGTCCTTCAGGCTCTTGAGGCCCCACTTTGTAAGGCCATCGCCGATACACCGCATCAGCACTGTCTCGCCCGGCTCGTCGATGACGAATCCGCCGATGAGGATGCCGGCTTTGCCGTTGCCCGGATTGATCATCCCGCGGCAGGAGAAATTGAGAAGCTGATTCCCGACCTGTATGTCCAGCATGAGCTGGCCGCGAATCTCACCGTCCGGATAGATGGTGGTGTCGGTGTCGACCTTGATGTAGATATTTCCGGCCAGTAGATGCCCCAGATCTTTCCCCAGGACTGTGTCCTCGAAATGACCGACGAGCAGGTTGGCATCGCCAGCGAATTGATCCGGATTGAGTTTGTAGACCAGAGGGCCGTTTTCCTCTTCCGGGGCCAGGTGAAGGCCGACTGCGGTAATATCATCCTTGGCCAGCCCGACGATATTGATCGTGAGCTGGAAGTCACCGGTTGAGGGCTCAACAACCATGACCGCTTCACCGGCCGCGTCACTATCGACGGGAGGATCTTCGGCCGGGGGATCCGGAACCACCTGGGAAGATTCCAGGCTGGCGGAAAGCTGAAGTGGTTCAGCGGAAATGGTGGCTGGGAGAAGGACGGACAAAGTCAGTCCCGCCAGTGAAGTGAGTAATCGCATTTTCATTTTGATAACCGGTGTATTCGGTCCCGAGGTTGAGCTCTGAACCGCCTAGGTTGGGATTCTTGAATTTTGGACAGATTGGGCTACAGACCCCGGAATCGCCAGCGGAATGTGTGGCGGATGTTCAATAGCAGGCGTAACCCTAGAGCGATCTGCGGTGGATCCCCTGGAGGAATATACCTACCCCTCAGTCATGCGTGAGCCATGCAAACAGCCTGCCGGTGGCCTTTGACCGGATCGTGCCGGAGTGAACGGCGCCTGATTTCGGGCAGAGTCGATCTGAATGCTTGAAAAAGCGGCTTGAGCACTCTCCCGGACTCGGATCGGAGGATCTGCCGAACCCTGGTCAAGCGCACGTAAATGCCGGATCGCCCGGGTGGCGGGTTGTTGGATGCCGATCCAGAATATGGATGATGATCCGATCATGCGTTTATGGCGATGTGGATTCTCCTGCATGGCCGAACTGATTTTGCCATGACGATAATTGCTGAGATTCCCATCATACCGTACGCGGGCACAACGCTTCTGGTATTGGCCGGATTGCTGGTGGCTGCGGTGGTTCTTCGTCGCCAGCTCCCTGCGTTTCAACGGTTGGGGCCCGATCTTCCCATGATTTCGCGCTCGATGGGCGGCCTGCAGGAATGGCGTGATGCAACCCGACTGGGCGGACTCGCGGTTGAGAGAGGCATTGCGGCCGTCGCCATCGGGTCTGCCGGGGGGGTATTTCTGCTCTTCGCCGACAGTTGGGTGATACCCGCTTGGGTGCTCGTTTTCCTCGTTCTTGGTGCCATGGCTGCAGTCGGGTTCACCTCCTGGTTCACCTTTCAGGCTCTGCATTTCGGCCGCAAGGCACTGGTGAGCCGACAGCGATTCCTCGGCAAGCGAATGGTCCACGAAGCGCTGAATGAATTGGTCACTGAAAAGTACATGATCATTGAAGATATGACTCTCGATGGTCTGCCCCTGGATCACGTCGTGATCGGCCCGAGCGGCGTCTTTCTTCTGGAGACCCAGACCGTGATGCAGAACAGGAGCCGTTTTGAGTCCGGAGACGCGTTCCAGGCCTCTTTTGACGGCAGGAGCATGATGTTCAGGCGGCGCCGGATAAATGCCCCGTTGGACAGTGTGCGCAAGAAGTGTGGCAAGCTGACTGAATGGGTTTTCGAAAAGGTGGGAGAGGAAATCGAGATCAAACCGATCCTGGTCGTCCCCGGTTGGCGGATTGAGAGGTTCGGACAGGGGATGGTTCGGGTTGCCAACCAGGTGGAACTCCCTGAAGTGATCCGGGCGGCAGCGGATGAGGAGGTCTTCCGCGAAAACCTGGGCGTTCGAATCAAGACCAGCCTGAAGGAACTCCAGACGGACTCCGCTCAAGTTGAGCCGGAAGTGGAAGTCGAAGAAGGAAAAGAAGAGGGCATTACCTCCAAACGGTGGTGGCCGCTGAAATCCAGGTCGCGCAAGCGGGCCTCGGTGAGGGCCTGACCGGAATCCTCTACGAAGCGGTCGGAATCGACCGGCCCATCCACTCGTTTACCTGGTCCTCGAGAAAACGGACCCATTCCGGGTGATCGTTCATACACGGGATGTGCGCGAACTCGCCGCCTCCCGCCTCGATGAAGCTGTCCCGGCCGGTCATGGCGATCTCTTCGAGTGTCTCCAGGCAGTCGGATACGAAGGCGGGAGTGATCACGAGGAGACGTTGCATACCGGACTTCCCGAACCGCTTCAGTTCGTGGTCCGTAAAGGGTTCCAACCATGGTTCGCCGACCAGACGCGACTGGAATGAGATCGACCAGTTTTCCCGCGCGATTCGTGCGCGTCTGACAAAAGCTTCGGTGGTGCGGATGCATTGGGCTTTGTAGCAGGTGGCATGGGCCGGGCTGCAGGTCGCGCAGCAATCCTTGACCATGGTGCAGTGGTGTCTTGAAGAATCGGCCCTTCGAAGATGCCGAACCGGGAGGCCATGATAACTGAACAGGAGGTGATCATAGCCCAGTTCCAGATGAGGTTGTGCGCTCTGGTAAAGGGCCTCGATATAGGCCGGATGATCAAAGAATGGCTGGAGGGTCGTGATCCTCAGATCCGGGGATTTTTCCCAGGCAACCTCCTGGACCCGGGCCACCACGGTCTCATAGCTGGACATTGCGTAGTGGGGATAGAGTGGTACGAGCAAAAGCTCCTCGATCCCCCCGTCAACGATCTCGGTGATGGTGTCAGGGATGGATGGCCTGCCGTAACGCATCGCCAGGTGGACGGGTGCGGATATGCGATCCTGCAGCAACGCCTGGACCCGAGCGCTGATGACCATAAGGGGCGAACCCTCGGGTCGCCAGATCTTCCGGTAGGCGCGGGCAGACTGTTTTGGACGCTTGGGCAGGATGAAGCACTTCAGAACGAATTGCTGCATGAGCTTGGGCCGATCCAGGACGCGGTCGTCGGAAAGAAACTCCTCAAGATAGGAACGAACGTCCCGGGTCGAGGTCGAATCCGGGGAGCCCAGGTTGACGAGTAAAACAGCCTGTTTGGCCATGGCCGCTATTGGTTGGGTATTCGCGGGCGTTGTCAAACGGAGGACATCGTTGCAGGCTGAAGACAATTGAGTCAGTATTCTGTTTCACATATGAAAAACAAGTTTCTGCCCGTTCTTCTGATGTTTGCGACCGGGTCGCTTGCCGGCGTCGAGATCGGCAAGCCATTTCTTCAGGCATCTGTCGCATTGGACCGTGCATTGTATCCCGCGCTCCTGGCGACGGATGGTGGTTCACTTGGAGAGGCCGGGGCGGCGGTCGCCCGTCTCAAGGAATCCTGGCAGAGTTACGCCTCAGGGCAGACTGAGATCCTGAGCCAGGCCGCAGGGTGGTCGATGACCCGGGCGGGTGTGACCCGGCGAATCGAAATGGCGGAGAAATTTGTCGTGACGGATGATGTCCGAATGGCCCACGTCCTGCTGATGCAGGTGCGTGAAGATCTTGTCCGTGTCCGGGTCGCATTGGACGCCGAGACCTTTCTCGATCGACTCGTCCTTTTCAAGGTTACGATGGAATCAACCCTGGGAGAGGGGAGCCTGGCCGAGGTGGATCAGAAAGTTCTGGCCAAGGGAATTTCGGCTCTACTCGCCCGCTGGTTCGAAGTCGAGGAGACCGAGATTGACAATGACGTCTACGATTTTTTGTGGAGTGACGCTTCCGCGCTGAGTGAGCTTCTCGAGGCGGAAGGTGATGCCATCAGGAAATTGCGAAACGCGGCCATGACCGGCAGTAGCGACGACCTCGATCACCTGGCCGATGTGGTCAGGAAAGGATTCTCCGAGATCACTCTTTTCCTCAGCAGTTCCTGATTCAGCCTCTCAGATAGGCGTCCGTTTCCGCCGCCAATCGACGACCGCCCTCGATGCAATAGGAGAGCGAAATGCCGTCTCGTGCATTGCCCCCGATCTGCAGGCCCGGAAATCGGCCTTCACAGGTCTGCAGATGGTTGATGAATCTGCCGTGTCCGATCTTGTATTGGGGAATTGCCTGCTCCCAGGTCCTGAGGTGCTCAAAACAGGGGGACCCTCTGATTTGGAGCAACTGTCTCAAATCGGTCAGGACGATTTCCCGTAAACCGGTGATCGGCTGCAGGGCGAGATCCGGAGCCCGGGTTCCGCCGATAAAGGTGGTCAGCAGTACATGGTCATCGGGGGCACGACCGGAAAAAAGCGAGGAACTGAAAAGGGTTCCGAGAATCTTGTATGGTTCACGAGACGGGACCAGGGCGCCAAACCCATCCAGCGGGTGTTGGACCTGGTCCCTCCTGAATCCCAGGGACAGGCTGGTGACCGGAGGGCTTTCGATCTCGGACAGGACCGTGAACCCCGGTTCCCCATTGATCAGGAGTTTCGAGAGAGCAGGGGCAGGGAGTGCCAGGACCACGGCGTCGAAGGTCTCGGAATCCGGTTTGCCGCCCGTTTCGGTACGAACCCTCCAGTGGTGGTTGTATTCGATTCCGGATACGGCCTGCTCGAGCCGGACGGAACCCGGCAGGGACTCTGCGAGTGTTTCGGGCACCGCCTGCAGCCCGTCTGCAAATGAAACCAGCCTTGTCTTGAACAGGGTGCCTGCCCGTTTCCGCTCCCGGCGCAATGCGATCGATCCCAGGATCAGCGATCGGTGGTTCTGTTCGAGTCGGAAAAGTTTTGGAAAACCATGGCGGACCGACAATCGGCTTGGGTCTCCGGCGTAGACGCCACCGACGAATGGATCGATCGCATAGTCGAGCATTTCCCGTCCCAAGCGCCGGACGACGAAATCAGCGAGTGATTCATCCACTTCGGGGTCTGCCTTAGGGGCGAAGGGTTCACGGAGTAATCGAAGTTTTGCCTTCCAGGAAAAGAGCGGGGTGTGAAGAAATTCCGAAGCCGACCCGGGTACTGCGACCACCCGTCTGTCCCGGATGAGGAACCGCTTGCCGGCCCGTTCGTCGGCATCCTGCATGGCCGGTCCGAGCCCGATGTCTTCCAGCCACTTCTCATTCTCACGACTGGTCAACTGGATGGTATTGGGCCCTTCTTCAACCAGGTAACCCGATTCCCGATGGGTGCTGATACTCCCGCCGACTCGTGAGCTGCCCTCGTAAACCGTAACCGTATGTCCCGACTGTTTCAGTCGCCAGGCGGCACCCAGTCCGGTGATACCCGCTCCGATGATCGCTACCTTGCCCATGGATTGATTCCTCGATTCAGGCGCGTCTGACCCGACATCGCTTGATTGCGGCGCGTTCCTCGGCCACGCCCTACCATGTATTTCCAGATGCCAAAGGGTAGGGCGTGGCCGTTCGTCTTCGCATGGCTACGCCGTGACATGCCGGACGCGCCGCGAAGGGCGCAGAATCGCGCGTCCCTATCAAGAATCGTGCTCATCATCATATCACCCGAGATTTCCATCAGATCGTCTTTGAGAACCGATTGGGGTTCGACTCGAGATAGGCGTCGAATCTCATGGCCAGATTGCGAAGGAGAAGACGTCCCATTTCCGTCACCTTCAACCCCGTATCCATCCGCTCGATCAGTCCATCATCTTCGGCTTGTCGCAGGTCCTCAAGTCCATCCTTGAAGTAATCACGGAAATCGACATCGAGATCCGAACCCAGTTGGTCAAAATCCAGTTCCAGGTCGCACATCAGCTTCATGATGACCGTGCGCCGTATCCGGTCGTCGTCGGTCAGGCGGACCGCCCGGGCGATGGGCAGACGCCCCGCGTCGATTGCTGCGTAGTAATCCGGGAGCGTTTTTTCATTCTGACGGTAATGGGAGTCGATCTGGGAGATGGATGACATCCCGAAGGCATAGATGTCGGCGCCTGCCAGCGTGCTGTAGCCCTGGAAATTGCGTTGGAGAGTTTTCGAGGCCTGAGCGCGGGTCAATTCGTCATCTGCCCGGGCAAAGTGATCCATGCCGATGTACCGATAGCCACTCGCCATCAGCTTCTCCGTGACAAGTTTGAGCATGCCCAGTTTCGTTTCCGCGGTCGGCAGCACTTTCAACAGCTTCTGGGCGGGCTTCATCCACGGCACATGTGCGTAGTTGAAGATCGCGAATCGATCCGGACCCAGTTCCAGGGCCTGTTCGATGGTTGTCCCAAACGTCTTCTCATCCTGATGGGGGAGCCCGTAGATCAGATCGAAGTTGATTGATTGGAAGCCGGTTTCCCTCAGCCAGGCGACCGTCTGCCGGGTCAGTTCGAGGGGCTGGATCCGATTGATGGACTGCTGGACCTCCGGGTTGAAATCCTGGATGCCGATGGAGGCCCGATTGAGCCCCATCCGGGCGAACGCCTCGACGTGTTCCCGGGTGAGACGACGTGGATCGAGTTCCACGCTGCTCTCGGAATTCGGATCGAAAGTGAAGGCGCTTCCTATGATCGCTCCCAGGCGATCAATCTCGTCGGGTTC
>QNAI01000097.1 GCA_003641745.1 Verrucomicrobiota bacterium
CCAGGCTGATGACTTGGTAGTCCTGCTGAATGGCGGACCAGCGATCCTTTTCCAGCATCCGTTGGATGCGCCGCTCGATGTTGAAGCCCCATTCGCGCAAGTCCCTCTTGAAACTCAGTGTCTTGATCGGGATGACGATTTCCACGCTCCAGCCATCGGCCGTGATGGATGTCTTGGCATCCCAGACCCCGTCCCAGTTCGAATTTTCACCCTCGCCGCGGTCGGCGACCAGGGCGTCGTATCTGGCCCCGAAGGGATTGACCGCGAAGACGAACCCGTTGCGTTCATCACGGTAGGTATCGAAGACGAACTTGATGTGGTCCTCGTCGCCCAGATCCACGTCCCGGGCCTTGGAGTAGGCGGTGATCGCCTGCGGATCGTCGTAGCAGACAATGCCCAGGATGATGTTTTCATCGTCAGCGACGATCTTCACGACGGTCCGGAGGGAGGCGGGTTGGTTCACGTTCGGTTCGACCATGGTCAGGCTGTCGATGGACGCGGCCGTCCGCCAGAACGGTTCATCCAGGATGCCGTCGAACTCCAGCTTGCCCTCGCGGATTCCGACCGGGAGGGTGGCTTGCTCACCTGCTCGGGCGGCCGGGACGTGGGCCACCACCAAGAGGCCAAGAGCGATGGTCGTCAGGCAGGATTTCAGTGCAGCGGATAATTTCATGCGTGTATTTCTTGAAATCACCAGGATCACGTGTGTCTGAAGGGGGTGGGGGCGGCGAACGGTCGCTACCAATCATTATCCAGAACCATAGGTGAATCCTAGCATCGCTGAGAACGTATGGTCAACTGGCAAAAGGATCTATCGCACTAGGGCCCGGATGCAACAAGCTGAACTTCCGGCGGTTTTTCCCTGCAGCCTAATGCTATTAGCATTGCGAGAAAGTGCCCCCGGGGGTGCTTCCCCGCATGGATAAATGTGATAGGCTGCAGAAGCTCGGGCCAGTTGACCCGTCGTGATATACTATTTTAGGATTCTGGAAATTCCCCAGTGTTTACCAAGGAGAGTAGCAATGAACGCCATCCGGGTCGCTATTATTTCAGCTGTCATCATGGGAACAGCATTGTCATTTGCCGCTCCGGTTAATTCAAATAATCCCCAGGGAATCGCGGCCGTTTACAGTGCCTATCCCAGCGGCTCCGAACCAAGTTATGTCATCCTGTGCGTTGACGGCTCAGTCAATCACCTCAGCCGAACGGTAGATCCGCCCTTCACCTGGGAGCATGGTAGTCTCTACAATTACCCGGCTTCGGTTCCCGTTCCCGTTTCGGACATCCAGGACTGGACTCCCGGCGCCATCGTCACTACTTCGGGTGACATCTATTTCTGGCACATATACAACCAGGAATGGCTCGCCATGAGTATTCCGGGAAACTTCTCACCTCTGGAATGCGACCCGCCTGTGGGCATCGAATCGAGCACCCTGGGAGAATTCAAATCACAGTTCAGATAGCCCGGGGGAGACCAGCGCTACCGGCCAGCCTACACCCGGGATCGAATCACCGGATGAGCGTCATCTTCCTGGTGTTCGTGTAATCCGCGGCCTCCAGCCTGAAGAAGTAGACCCCGCCAGCGACACCGCGTCCGCCATCGTCACGTCCGTCCCACTTGAAGGTGTGGGTTCCCCTGGACAGTTGTCCGGCGAACAGCCTGCGTACGGCGTGCCCCTGCAGGTCGTATATACGTACGCTCACCGATGATTCGCGGGGGATATCCATCGATATGTTGGTGACCGGATTGAACGGGTTCGGATAGTTCTGGTGAAGCGCGAAGCGCCTGGGGCCCGCGTTGAGGTCGGCCTCGGCTTTGGCGGATGCGATGATGCCGACGATCTCCGATGCCGGAATCTCGGTAACCTCGACGTCGCCGAAAGTTGCGTCGACGTGATGGGCCAATAATGCGACACCACCTTTGCGCAGGGCGTACTTGCTCTCCTGGGACACCTGCCAGCTCCATGAGGCTGGCTCCTGGGTGCCCGTCTCCCAGATTTTCCAGCTATATAAGGTGACACCATCCCCGTCAGCGGCATCGGGGGCCGTCACGCAGCGCATGCGCATCCAGTAGGCGCTACCCAGGGCGGCAGCTGTTTGGCCGAAGCTCTGGGTATGCTCGGCGGCGCCGAAGGGGATGGCGGAAGAATCCCCGGGCAACGCTGCCGGGTTGCCGAAGTTGTCAGTAACGTCGTAGTCCCCATGGTAGAACTGCATGGTGGGGTCGGCCGTCGGGCCATCGAACCACCACAACCACCCGATCCCGCCGAATGGCTGATATCCCCACTTGGGCTGGGCATCGGGCCAGTTGCGGTGCCCGCCGACGACGTGGCCGGTGAAGCGCATCAGCAGGCCAAGACCCGCCGGTCCGTTTTCCACGGCATTGATGGTGATGGGCACGAGGACTTCGTAATCCTGCCAATCCTCGGTGCCGATAAGGAAGATCCGGTCATAGCCGGATTGCAGAGTGCGCAGGCCGTTGCCCTCGATATTCCAATGACCGTCCACGTACTGGCCCGCGTCCTGGGCATCGGCAAGACCGCCCCAGGCGATGGTCGCCGGCAGCGGGTAGTCGCCACCGGACTCCAACGTTACGTTCACCGTTGCTGTGGTGACCTGCCCGGTCGTTCCCAGAGCCCGGATCGTGACCGTGTTGAGGCCCTCCTGGAGCAGAGCGCGGGGGATGTCCGCGTTGAAATCACCCCCGGTGACGAGCCGGCGATTGTCCGGACCTATGGTCAGGTCCTGATACAGCCCGCCATTCACCCTGTAACCCAGGGAAGAAATGTCCGCGATCGGGCTCACGTTGCCCATCACGTTGAAGTCGGGCTGGGCCTGGCCGAGGTGGCCGACACGCTGATCGGGACCGTGCCAGACAACCAATTGTACCGGGTTGTCGGGGTACACGGTGATCGTATATATCTGGCTGTCGGTTCCTTCGGTGCTGGTGGCTGTGACCTCCACCGCGTAGTCGCCCAGCGCATCGGGTACCCAGTTGATGACGCCGGTCCCTGCATCGATAGTCATACCCGTCGGCATGGCCGCCAGCCCGAAGACAGGGGCAGGATAACCACTGGCACTCACTTCATACTCGTAGGGCTGGTCCAACGTCCCGGCAATGACCGGGGACGACCTGATCACCGGCGTTGAAGGCACAGGCTGGCCGCGAGGGCCGGCAGTGTAGTTCTGTCCGATCTCAGACACCGACAACGCGCGGTCGTAAACCGCAACCAGGTAATACGAACCCAGCCACGGCCGGTCTTCGCTCAATTCATTACCCAGGGCAAACGCGTAGCTTGCATCCCAGTTGGCCAAGGTACCGTCCGTGAAGCCGGTCCGTGCCAAACCACCATCCAGATAGATTGTCACCCCGCCTGAAGCGTCCCGGGTGTAGACCACATGGGTCAGATCGGTCGTCAACGAGCCGACGGCCGTCGAAGTCTCCGGCGTCCCGTTGACGGTAGTTGTGCTGGTCCGCAGCCGCATGACGTAACGGTCGTCGCCTGCGTTGTGGACTCCCTGACCCAGCGTGAAATTTCGCGTGGTCGGGGTTGCCGAACAGGTCACCATCCGAGCCGGGCCGTTTTGCGTCAAACTAGCTGCAGCCAACCAGGCTTCCACGGTTATCGCATTGGTATTTGTTGCCGCGTCGATCAACTTGGTCGCCGGGCCAGCCGATCGCACGATTGTGGCAGTGTCCAGCGAAAGTCCGCCACCCGGCAGCCACGTCACCGCGGCCTGATCGCCGATCGCCAGATCCAGGGGAGACCCCACACCCGAAATATCCGGAACCACGTCGCCTGCGCCCGTGGCAAAGTCGTAAAGCACCACCAGACCAGTGGTCACCCGCGTGGGACCATTGGGGTCGTTGATGGTGATGGGAACCGCCGGGGAATCCCCCGTGGCGCCCTCGTTGTCCGTCGCCCGGGCGACGATCACATGCGATCCCGCTGTGCCGCCGCTCCACACTGTTTCCCAGGGAGTAGTTGTCAGCGTTGCAACCACCGTGCCGTCGACGAGGAATTCCACTTGAGCGACCGTGCCGTCGTTGTCGGTGGCCGTGGCCGCCAGGGGAATCGGATCGCCCAATATGGCCACTGTTCCCTGTGTGGGGATCGTCACCACTGCGCTAGGCGGTTCGTTTGGCGGCCCCAGCACCGTGACGGTGAAAATCTGGTTGTCGGTTCCTTCGCTGTTGGTGACCGTGACCTCCACAGTCTGGTCACCCAGGGTGTCAGGTGTCCAGTCGATAACGCCTGTCACGGAGTTGATGGTCATTCCGGCAGGCATTGTCGTCAGGTCGAACACCGGTGTCGGATATCCGCTCGCTTCCACGTCGTACAAGTAGGGCTGGCCCAATGTCCCGTCCGTTACGGCAGCGGACGTGATCACGGGTGCTGAAGTCGCGGGCTGACCTTGAGGGCCAGCGGCGAAGTTCTGGCCGATCTCCGCAACCGACAAAGCGCGGTCGTAAACCGCCACCAGGTTGTAGGAACCCAGCCAGGGTCGGTCCTCGGTAAGTTCGTTTCCAAGGGCAAACGCGTAGTTAGTGTCCCAGTTGGCGCACGTTCCTCCAGTGAACTCGGAACGCGCCAACCCGCCGTCCAGATAGATCGTCACGATGCCCGTAGCGTCCCGGGTGTACACCACGTGGGTCAGATTGGTGGTTAATGAGCCCACCGCCGTCGATGTCTCAGGTCTCCCGTTGTTGTCCGTTGTGGTGGTCCTTAGTCGCATGACGTAACGGTCGTCACCCGCTTTGAAGACTCCCTGACCAAGCGTGAAGTTGCGGGTGCTCGGATCGGCGGAACACGTCACCATCCTTGCAGGACCGCTCTGCAATACACTACTGGGCGTAAGCCACGCCTCAACCGAGATCGCATTGGAGGTCGTCACCGCATCGATAACCTTGGTCGCCGGTCCCGCCGATCGAACGATCGTCGCGGTGTCCAGGGAAAGTCCGCCCTCGGTAAGCCATGTCACGGCCCCCGGGTTGCTGATCGCCAGATCCAGAGGGGACCCAATGCCCGATACGTCAGGAACAATGTCGCCCCCGCCGATGGCGAAGTCGTAAAGAACAACCAGGCCATCGGTCACCCGTGGCTGGGCGCCGTAGAAAAATGGAACTGTTGCCGAGCCGTCACTTCCGTTGGGGGGAGTTGCAAGATCCAGAACCCCGGTTGCAGCGAGGGTGTAGGCAGCCCCCTCTTCGAGGGGTGTGGTTTCGAGAACAACTGTGCGCCGGTCGGCCATGAGGCTTGCGGTGCTGACCATCACGGGCGGGTCGATGGTGTACCTTGTGGGGTCGTTGGCGGTGGGGATATCCACCGGTTCACTGAATTGGGCAGTAACCTGGGCAGCCCCGGTTGCCGTGGCCGCGACAAGTGCCGGTGGCTGGGTGTCACCCACCGAACCTCCACCAATGGCCAGGTTCTCGTAGAGCAACACCTGGCTGTGGTTCCAGCCATGGGAGATGATGTCGAGGTCGCCGTCATTGTCGGCATCCAGCAGCTGAGTTCCCATATGCTGTTCGTCACCGAGGTACACGGTGTAGGGGAACCAGGAAGCGCCGTCGTCCAGGTTCTGGTACACGATCACCGAGGAGCTGGCCGGAAAATCGCGGTTGTGTTCGCCTACGACGATGTCCAGATCCCCGTCCAGATCCATATCGGCGACATCGAGGCTCATGGGCCCAAATAGTGTAGCGATATCGTGCCGGGGCCACGTTGTGGTGGGATCGGTCGGCTGCTCGTACCATACCAGTTCGTCCGGCCACTCCTCGTACCCCACCAGAACATCCAGGCGCCCGTCGCGATTGAGATCCGCCACGACAACGCGATCAGGCTCCTCCGTGGTGTCGTCGATCACGAAGGTTGTCCAGTTCGGCTCGTCGTTCCGCAGCCAGATGTTTCCGATGATGATGTCGAGGTCACCGTCGCGGTCGATGTCACCCTTGGCGATGCCTTCGAACTGGGTCATGGGGGTGAGGTTGCGCCAACTCCACGTCTCATTGACCGGGTCGTCGGGAACCGTCAGCATCTGTATGCCGCCGCCGCCGTCCTCCCAGGAAAGCGCCACCTCGAGGGGGCTGTAGGATTGCGAGGTGTCGAAAGTGAAGCGACCGGTCGCCGTGCCCTGAAGGAACGACCCGCTCCCGTTCGAAATATTCTGCAGAATCCCGAACCCGCCGTTGCCGTCGTTGCGGGCCCATACAAACTCGTTGCTGCTGTCCCAGGGGATCCCTTTCGTTCCGATGATATCGAGATCGCCGTCGCGGTCGAAGTCGTACACCGAGGCAAAGTTCTTCAAAGGATCGCCGAACTCCGAACGCGCCCAGGTTCCTCCCGGATCGCCGGGATTCTTGTACCACCAGGCACCGTCGATCACGTCGGCCAACCCGTCACGGTCTATATCGCCGGAAGTGATGAAAACGGCTCGCCAGGGACGGGCATTGTCGATCACGTGGCGTTCCCACTGGCCCAGGCTGAGTGAGAGCTGCGACTGGTTGAATCCAATGCCGAGAGCGCAGGTGTCGCCGCCGCCCAGGAGTAGATCCTTCGCTCCGTCCCTGTCCATATCTGCGGCGGCGACGGAGGATGCCAAAGCGACGGTTTCAATCGCCCAGGGCGCAAGCGGGTAGCCGCCGCTCAGCGCCAACACGGCCAGCGGGTCGCCGGCACAGGATAGCCCGGAAACGACGAAGTCGAGGTCGCCGTCCGAGTCAAAGTCTTCGACGACGAAGTCCCTGGCATCACTGAGACAAACGGTCGCGAGGGAAGAGCCAACCAGCAGATCACCCAGGCGATCACTGGCGTAGTATACGATCTCTCCACCACCGGCCTGGTCCAACGTGATGACGTCGGCCCAGCCGTCGCGGTCGAGATCCACGGTCCAGCTCATGCAGCCGCCTCCCGGACCACCGGGGAGACTGCGCTCTGTCCACGAACCGGCGCCTCCAGGATTCAGCCACCAGCGGTCTGCCCGGCCGACGTCGAGAGAGCCGTCCCGGTCGATGTCGGCCACCCAGCCGCCGTCCCCGATTCCCAGAGCCGTAATGGTGAAGAAATCCCAGCCCCCGCTGGTGTTCTCGAACACCTTTTCAATCCCCGTAGCGGTGAACAGGATGATGTCGGTGTGCCCGTCGTTTTCCAGGTCCGTGATTTCGAGGGTTTCAACGCTCACGGGGAGCGTGCCAATGACGGATCTGGGCCAGTTGCCGGTGCCGTCGGCCGGATTGGCGAACCAGACGAGGTCTGGAGTATCGCCGGTTTCAACCGCGACAAGGTCGATATCGCCGTCGTGGTCGATGTCGAGCCAGGCACCCGCATTGAGGTCCGCAGCGGCAACCAGGACCGGGTCCCGGTTTGGTGACCTATAGTATCGAGCCTCAGAGGCGGTCCCACCCAGGAGAACCGCTGCATCCATCCAGCCGTCGGCGTCCACGTCGACGGTCTGCACCGCCCGCACAACGAGACCGGCGCCCGGATCGATGATGCAGGGTTCCATATTGGAAAAGGCATCGCTTGCGACGGGGATCTGCAACCAGGCGTTCAGCCCTGGTGATCCCACCTGGAATGGTTTGCCCATGATGTCGAGCCAGCCATCCCCGTCGAGGTCCGCGAGTTGCGATTGGTGGTTGCCGACACCTACGGAAATGGTTTCGGCTTCGAACTGGCCGTTGCCGCGATTGTAGAAAATTCGGCTGCGGGCGTTGTCGCCGGAGCCGGGCGTGTGCATCTCGGCCACGAAGATGTCGAGCCGGCCGTCGTGGTCGACGTCGCCGAGGTCAAGGGAGTGGGCGTGGTCGCCGATGGTGTCCAGGAAATGATGGTTCCACGAATTGCCGTCCCACTCGGCCCAGGAAATGGGTCCCAGTACGTCGCCCCTGGAAATGACAATCTCCAGCCAGCCTCCGGGAACGAGTTGGCCGGCGGCCATGCGAAGAAAGGAACGATCATTCAGGATGGGCCAAGGCACGAAGTCCGTGCCTGAAACGTGTTCAAACCAATAACCGCCTCCGCAGATGTCGATCTTGCCGTCCATGTTCACGTCTGCGGCGATCAGTCCCTCGCTGTCGGACGCTTCGGTAAAGATACGGGTGTGCGGCCATGGACCGGAAGTGCGCGGGTCGGCAGGGATTTCCGCGATGAACAGTCCCGAGGTTCCCTGGTTCCAGAAGACGAATTCGTCAACGCCATCGCCGTCGAAATCGCCGAACACCATGTCGTGGTGTTTATTAGCACCGCTCTGTTTGATGTAACGGCGTGTCCAGCCGGACGCAGGGTAAGGCCGGGCGCCGGGGTTCTCCCACCACCAGATCTCGTTATTGTTGATGCCGCCGCCCTGGACAATGTCGAGGTCACCATCATTGTCCACGTCGTGAAGTGCACCGCCCGCTTCGATGGGCATCTGTTCCGTTTCGATTACCTCAAGGGTCCAAACGCCGTCTACCCTGAAATAGACCCCCATTGCCGGACCGATAGTGTTCTCGGCGATCACTACGTCGTTGCGACCGTCACCATCGATGTCGCCAATGAGATTGCTCGTTTGATGATTGCCCGTGTTGAGTGGCGGGATGTCGCCCAGGGCAGAGGATTCGACCTGCCAACCGGCCACGGGTGTAGGGGGATCTACCCCTCCCTCGGTTACCGTTAACGTTACCGTCGCCAGGGAGTCCAGCGCGCCATCGCTCGCACGATAGGAAAAACCGTCGGTCCCGATGAAGTCCTGGTCCGGTGTGTAGGCGAAGGATCCGTCCGCATTCAGAATCAATGCGCCGTCTGTCACATCATCCTGGAGCAATACCTGCAGTTGATCCAGATCCACGTCGGTGTCATTCGCCAGAACCCCATTGAACTCGGTGATGGACAGCAACGTGTTTTGCTCGGTCTCATAGTCGTCGTTCCGAGCCACGGGGGAGTCATTGATCATGTTGATCGTTATGGTCACCGTGGCAGGAGCTTTGGCTCCGGTGCCCCCGTCGATTGCCAGATAAGTAAAACTGTCATTGCCGTTGAAGTTCGGGCCAGGGACGTAGGTAAATCCACCGTCCGTTCCGAAGTCGGCGAGCGTGCCGTCCGCCGGATCGGTCAGAAGAACCGCGGTCAGGCTATTGGCCGGGTTGTTGGCTGTATCGTTCGACAAGACTCCGCTGACCGCAGGTACAATCAATGTCACATCTTCATCAGTACCATAGTCGTCATCCACCGCGTTGGGTGGTGGCACGACGTTGATGGAAACCGTCGCCAGCGAGTCCGCAGACCCGTCGCTCGCCCGGTAAGTAAATCCGTCCAGACCGGTGAAGCCCAGATTCGGGGTATAGTCGAATGATCCATCCAAATTGAATGCCAGCACGCCGTTTACAACATTGTCTTCGAGTACCGCCTGAAGCGAATCCAGGTCGACATCGGTGTCATTCTGCAGAACCCCACCCGCCGCATCGACGGACAACAACGTGTTGGGTGCAGCTTCGTAGTTGTCGTCCACGGCCACCGGGGCGTCATTGATCGCGTTCACGGTCAAGGTCACCGTGGCGGGATTCGAACCGCCACCGCCATCGAAGGCCCGGTAGGTGAAACTGTCGGTCCCGTTGAAATCCTGATTGGGCGTGTAATCGAAGGAACCATCCGCATTGAGATTCAGAACGCCGTTGGACACATCATCCTGCAGGACGGCCGTCAGCGGGTTCAGGTCCCCGTCGCTGTCGTTGACCAGAACCCCGTTGCCTGCGTTGACCACCAGCGGCGTATCCTCGGGAGTCGAGTATCCGTCATCGCCGGCGACCGGTAGTTGGTTGCCGGTGGCCAGCGCCGCGATCTCGCCGGTGTCCAACGCCCGCTGGAGAATCTGTACATCGTCTATCAGGCCGTCGAAGAAGCGAGGTCCCGCACCGGGGGGCTGACTTCCCACCGTCACAGGTATCGATGGGTCCGTGTCCACAGAACCGACTAAGGGCCCGCTGCCCACCTCGACACCATCGAGATACAAGCGAAGGGTGGACCCGTCATGGGTCAGCGCCACATGGTACCATCTGCCTGTTGTGAGGTTGCCACTGCTGGCAATGAGAGTGGTGGTCGTCCCGCCAACGCGCACCCGGCCACGCAACTTGATCCCGGACGATTTAATCGTGCTCAGCATGAACACGTGGTCGTTCCCCGAGACACTAGAAGCCTTGGAGATGATGCGTGGGTCGTTGGACGACCCGGGGAAGGAGTCGGCCTTGAACCAGGTGGCAAGCGTGAGACCGGTGCCGTTTACGTCCAGCAATCCCAGATTGATGTAGTCATCCAGGCCATCGAAGCGCACTGACGAAAGGCTTCCATCTCCGGAGTCCGAATCAAACAACGCGCCGCCTTCGAGCGAACCGTCATTGCCTGCGCCACTGACATCGCCCGCCACCAACCCGGTGCCCTCGTCCATCGGCAGGTGCGTCAGCGCATCGGGGTCGGTCGTTCCCACGACATCGATGGTCACTGTGGCCAGGGAGTCCAGCACGCCATCGCTCGCCCGGTACGTAAAACTGTCGGTCCCGATGAAATCCAGGTTCGGGGTGTAATCGAACGACCCGTCGGTGTTCAGGGCCAACACGCCGTCTGTCACATCGTTAGCGAGCAATACCTGCAGAGGATCCAGATCCACATCGGTGTCATTCTGAAGAATTCCGGCCGCAGCATTGACGGACAACAACGTGTTCGGCCCGGTCTGATAGCCATCGTCCAGCGCCACCGGGGAATCATTGATTGTGTTGATCGTGAGGGTGACGGTGGCCTGGGCCGTGGCGCCGTTGCTTGCATCGACAGCCTGGTAGGTGAAGGTGTCAATGCCGTTGAAGTCCGGATCCGGAATGAAGGTGAATCCGCCGTCGGTCCTGAAGTTGGTCAACGAACCGTTGGTCGGGCCGGTGATGAGAACCGCGGTCAGGCCATTGGCCGGGTTGTTGGCCGTATCGTTCGACAGGACCCCGTTTGCAGCTGGAATCACCAAGGTCAAATCCTCGTCGGTCACATAATCGTCGTCCACCGCGTTGGGTGGGGGTACGACATTGATCCATACCGTTGCCAACGAGTCCGCCGACCCGTCGCTTGCCCGATAGGAAAAGCTGTCCAGGCCGGTGAAGTCCAGATTCGGCGTATAATCGAACGAGCCATCCACATTGAAGGTAAGAATCCCGTCGGAAACATTGTCCTGGAGCACCGCCTGAAGCGGATCCAGGTCGACGTCGGTGTCATTCTGCAAAACCCCGCCCGCCGCATCGACGGACAACAACGTGTTGGGCGCAGCTTCGTAGCCGTCGCCCACGGCTACCGGGGCGTCATTGATCGCGTTCACGGTCAAGGTCACCGTGGCGGGACTCGAACCGCCCCCGCCATCGAAAGCCCGGTAGGTAAAACTGTCGGACCCGTTGAAATCCTGATTGGGCGTGTAATCGAAGGAACCATCGGCATTGAGATTCAATACACCGTTCGAGACATTGTCCTGCAGGACGGCAGTCATCGGATCCAAATCCCCGTCGCTGTCGTTGAACAGGACGCCATTGGCAGCGTTGACCACCAACGGCGTGTCCTCTGATGTGGAATACCCGTCATCGCCGGCCACGGGAACCTGATTACCGGCGGCAAGTGCCGCGATCTCGCCAGCGTCCAATGCCCGCTGGAGAATCCGTACATCATCTATCAGCCCGTCGAAATAGCGAGGTCCGGCGCCAGGGGGCTGGCTTCCCACCGTCACCGGTATCGAGGGGTCCCGGTCCACGGCGCCGACAAGGGGGGCGCTGCCAACTTCGACACCGTCGAGATACAAACGAAGGGTCGATCCATCATGGGTCAGCGCCGTGTGATACCACGTGCCTGTAACCAGGTTGCCGCTGTTGGCAATGAGGGTCGTCGTCGTTCCGCCCACACGCACCCGTCCCCGCAACTTGATACCGGACGATTTAATCGTGCTCAGCATGAACACGTGGTCGTTCCCCGAAACGCTCGAAGCTTTGGAGATGATGCGTGGATCGTTCGATGATCCAGGGAAGGAGTCGGCGTAGAACCAGGAGGTGAGCGTGAGGCCGGTCCCGTTTACGTCCAGGGTCCCCAGATCGATGTAGTCGTCCAAACCATCGAAGCGCACTGACGAGGGGCTTCCATCTCCGGAGGCCGATTCAAACAACGCGCCCCCTTCCAGCGAGCCGTCATTACCTGAACCACTGACATCGCCGGCCACCAATCCGAAGCCCTCGTCAAGCGGCAGGCTGGTCAACACATCGGGGTCCGCGGTTCCCACGACATCGATTGTCACTGTGGCAAGATTCGACGGAACCCCGGCATCGTAGGCCCGGTAGGTGAAACCGTCGGTCCCGCTGAAATTGGCATTGGGTGTGTAATCAAAGGAACCATCCGCATTCAGAACCAACACACCGTTGGATACATCGACCTGCAGGATGGCCGTCAGCGGCCCCGGGTTTTCACTGGTGTCGTTATTCAGCACACCACTGGCCGCATCGACAACCAAAGGGGTATCGGCGGATGTCGAGTAACCGTCATTGACGGCCACTGGAGTGCCCGGAATGGTAGCCTCTCCCACAATTACGGTCACCGGCTCGGCGGCATTGACAATTTCCGCGTCGGCCACGGTATGGTCTTCAACGAAACCCATGGTGAAACTTCGGCCGGCTCCCGACATTCGGCCTTCCAGGCTGTTAGGCGAAGTGTTCAGCACCCTGCCGAATCCGAAGACGGACATCTCGGGCGTGTCGCCTGAGGTTTGGCCCTGGGGCCTGTAGGAGTCCGGGCTGCCGTCTTCCTGGTCGACCGAGAAAAACAACGCCCGGGGGGTGTTGGTGTCGCGGAAGTAGACCCATTCTGGCGGAGCGAGGGCTTCCTCCCAAACAGCGCCATAGTCGAACGCACTGGTCTGGGTGCCGTCGGAACGGACGACCACGTCGCCGGCGTCCATGCCGCCGCCAATGGTGCCTTCATAGAGAAACCAGTAGGGCGCGCTGTCCGCTGACCCGGCGGACAGGACTGTCAATCGGGCATATTCGGGATAGAACTCCCACAACACGTCCCAGAAGTTTTCCGGAGGGCCAGCCTGCGAACGCACGGTCACTTTCAGGGGACCGGCGCTGACCAGTTGGCTGGTGCCGTTGGTGAATCCCGGATGGAAAAAACTGTTGGCTGCATCGCCCTGGGTGAAGACCAGGTTCGGAATGCCCCGGTATTCGCCCGCGGATTTGCTGCCGGCCACGTCGTGGAATGAAACCCAGTCCTGGGCGTCGTTATCGATCAGGCTCGCCAGGCCGGCGCCCTGTTTGTGATACATGTAGGTCGCCCTGGGCGTCGTCACCTGATAGGTGGCCTGGTTTTCATAGGTGAGGCTGTCCACGCTGACGGGGAAGGGCACGATGGGGGGAGCAGGGCAATCGGGGCAAACTCCGTCGAGATCGAAGGCCAGTTGGTAATAACGGGTCGAGCCTGCCGGGGTGAAACCATCCATGATGAAGATGAGAATACCGGCGGCATTGGTGGCCGGGTCGAAGTTGGGGGCCTGGTCGAACTGGAAGAGCACCGATTCGTTGATCACAGCTCCCGCGATATCGACTTCCACCACCTGGAGGGATTGGGTATCGAGAGATCCGGAAATACCGGTAAGGAATGCCGTAAGGTCGATGGCCGCGTCGACGTGTTTGTCCTGA
>QNAI01000098.1 GCA_003641745.1 Verrucomicrobiota bacterium
GCCACCCTGGCCGGCGTGGTTGAGCAACCGGGTCTCGGGCCGCTCCACACCGAGTTTGACGGCGAGGGCAATGCCTACACCACCTTCTTTATCTCGTCTGAAGTGGTGAAATGGAAACTCGGAACCTGGGAGATAGTGGACCGCAAGCCGTGCTACTACTCGGTCGGTCACCTGATGATTCCCGGAGGCAACTCGCGGAAGCCTTACGGCAAATACCTGGTCGCGATGAACAAGATCACCAAGGATCGCTACCTCCCGACCGGCCCCGAGGTGACCCAATCAGCCCAGTTGTATGACATCACCGGCGACAAGATGGAACTTCTCCTTGATTTCCCGACCATCGGCGAACCGCACTACGCGGCCGGAATCCCGGCCGACCTGATCGCAGGGAATTCCAAGAAATTCTATGCTCTGGAGGACAACCAGCACCCACATGCGGTCAAGACCGAATCCGAAGCCAAGGTGGTTCGGGAAAGCGACGATGTCGTACGCATCTATCTGACCATGATCCGCAGCCATTTTGCGCCCGACAACATCGAGGGCGTCAAGGTGGGCGACACGGTCTATTTCCATGTCACCAACCTGGAGCAGGACTACGATGTTCCCCACGGCATTTCGATGATCGGAGCCAACGCCTCCGAGCTCCTGATCATGCCGGGGCAGACCGAAACATTCATCTGGAAACCGAAGCAAGAGGGTGTGTGGCCTTTCTACTGCACCGACTTCTGTTCCGCGCTCCATCAGGAGATGCAGGGCTATGTCCGCGTGTCCCCCCGGGACTCGGACGTGCCCATCTCCTTCACGCTTGACGGAGACCCGCTCTAAACCGGCGTTCTTCCGGTCTGGTGAGCCAGGGTTGGGTGACTTCCATCGCAGCCGGGATCGTGCATACGACCCCGGCTGCAGCGGGTTCCTGTCCTGACCGCCCAGACCAGGTGACTCAGAATGCTCCTCCACCCGTAAAATGATGGGGATCCAGATCGAAAGACGGATTGCAGGAGAGGCTTTACGCCTCGATCAAACAATCCATCGAGGGATAAGCCCACTCCACCCTTGCCCATCACTTCATGGGAAATGGTCCACTCGTGTGGGTCGCCCGATTTTCATCAGGCAATTGACCAGGCCGGTCAAAGGACTCAGTATTTGAACGGAATCGCGATTTCTCCGGACCGCAGCACCTCGAAATCTCATCGCAGACAGATGGGCACGTGTGCCGCTCCAGAGATTCCGCATCATTTTCTATGAAGAAGTCACAAATTCTTATGATCGTGGGATCGCTGATGCTGCTCTTCCTGTTTGTGTTTCCGATGTGGAACATCCAACTGGAAGCGCCGCAATATCCGTCTCGCCTGGGCATGGATATCTACATCACGAAGATCGCCGATGAGAATCCTCACGACCTCAAGAACATCAACCTGATGAATCACTACATCGGGATGGCTGAGATTCCCGAACATATGACGGAATTCATCGTATTCCCGGCCGTCGTCATCTCCATGGTCCTTCTGGGGATCGCCATCGGGATCAAGGGAACGCCCAACTGGTTCCTGGGATGGTTCATCCTCATGTCGGTGCTCGGCTGTGCCGGCATCTACGATTTCTACCTCTGGATGTACGATTACGGCCACTCACTCGATCCAAAGGCGATCCTGAACTTCACCAATCCGGACGGGACGCCCATGGCCTACCAGCCTCCGCTCATCGGAACCAAGCAGATCCTGAACTTCACTGCTCATTCTTACCCGAAAATAGCCGCCTATCTCATGTTTGCCGGCATGGGGATGACAGTCGCCGCCTTCTTCGTCGGTCGGAAAGAGGCGAAAGCGATGGCCGAAATCAGTTGAAAACGAAACCTGATCCTTTACTTGCCGCCTGCCTTCTCGCGACCGCCCTCCTGCTGGCCGCCTGCAGCGTTGAGCCCGAACCCATCGCCTACGGAAGGGACACTTGCGCCTTCTGTCGCATGACCATCGTCGACAAGACCCACGCGGCCCAACTCGTCACCCGAAAAGGAAAGCAGTTCAAATACGACGCAATCGAGTGCCTGGTGCAGAATCTGCCCGATTGGCGGGCGGATCAGATCGGCCTCCTCCTTGTCGCCGACTATGCCGAACCCGGCGCCCTCACCGATGCTGAATCCGCAACCTACCTCATCAGCGAAGGTATCAAGAGTCCGATGGGAGCTTACCTTTCGGCCTTTTCCTCACCTGAGGCGGCCGAAGTGGCGAGGAAAGAACATGGGGGCATCCTCTATTCCTGGGAAAACCTCCCGAAAGAACTGATGGTCGAATATTAGGGTTCGAACGGGGGGTCATTGCTCAATATCATGCATGCCAATGCGTGATATGAGCTTTGACCCCTTCAAGGGGGCACCGAACATCCAATCACGCGCTGGCATGCAGGATTGTGCGCAATGACCCCGAAGCGTTATTGACTCCCCCGGACACCGGTCCATCACTTCTGCGTTTCCGTGTCTCGTCACCTACCCAGACTGCTCTGCTGCCTGCTGATCATCGCCGTCCTGCCCGTCCAGGCACGCCAGATCATCGTCTCGGTCGATGGCGCGCTCAATTCGATCCGAATGGCGCTCGAAAGGGCTGAACCCGGTGACGAGATCATCGTGCGGAGCGGCACCTACAAGGAGCATGACCTGATCGTCGACAAGCCCCTGACCCTTGCCGGTGACGGAGACCCCGTCATCGACGGTGAAAACATCGGAACCATTCTCTCGGTCAAAGCAGACGACGTCACGGTCACCGGTCTGACTCTGACCAACGTCGGGCAGAGCTACACCAAGGAATTTGCCGCGATCCTGGTCCATCGCAGCAACAACTTCCGGATCGAGGGTAACAAGCTTCGGAATGTTTTCTTCGGCATCCTGGTTGAGAAATCCCACCAGGGATCAATCATCGGGAACACGGTGACGAGTCTCGCGGTGGATGAAGCCGGTTCCGGAAACGGCGTCCATATGTGGCACTGCTCCCACATCGAAGTCCGGGAAAATACCATGAATCGCCTGAGGGATGGCATCTACCTCGAGTTCGTCGACCACAGCGAGATCCACGGGAACACCAGTTCCGGAAATATCCGCTACGGCCTTCATTTCATGTTCTCGAATCACAACACCTACCATCACAACGTCTTTCGCTCCAACGGTGCCGGCGTCGCCGTCATGTTTTCGAAGTTCGTCACCATGCGCGACAATGTATTCGAGCAGAACTGGGGCAGCGCCTCTTACGGCCTTCTGCTCAAGGAGATCTATGATGCCGAAGTCTCCGAAAATACGTTTCACCAGAATACGATCGGCGTGAACATCGATGGCTCCACTCGGATCGAGTACCGGAACAATACCTTCTCCCGAAACGGCTGGGCGATCAAGGTGATCGGCGCCTGCTATGAAAACAATTTCACCCGTAACGACTTTCTCCAGAACGCCTTCGACATCTCCTACCACGGCAGACTGAACGACAATCGGTTTGCCGGCAATTACTGGAGCGAATATGCGGGTTACGATCTGGACAAGGACGGCATCGGCGACGTGCCCTACCGTCCGGTGAAACTCTTCTCCTATATCGTCAACAACACTCCGGAAACCCTGGTTCTCCTCCGCAGCCTTTTTGTCGACATCATCAATTTCTCAGAAAAGGTCTCCCCCGCGTTCACCCCGGACAACCTGATCGATCAACAGCCCTTGATGAGAAAACTCAATGATTAGGATCGATAATCTGAAAAAGCGGTTCGGACGGCTTGAGGTGCTGAAGTCGCTCTGCCTGGAAATCAATGCCGGCGGCATCATTTCCGTGCTCGGACCGAACGGTTCCGGGAAAACGACCCTGATCAAGTCCATCCTCGGCATGGTCGTGCCCGATAACGGCTCGATCACCATCGACGGCCGTTCCGTTCTGCGACGATGGAGATACCGCGACAATATCAGTTACCTGCCCCAGATCGCCCACTTCCCGGGCAACCTTTCCGTGACCGAACTGGTCCGTATGGTCCGCGATCTCAGATCGAAGGAATCCCGCCATCCCGAAATGATCGAATTGTTCGAACTCGAACCCTTCCTGAACAAGAAACTGAGCAACCTGTCCGGCGGAACCAAACAGAAGGTCAACCTGGTCCTGACCTTCATGTTTGAGTCCGATCTGATCCTTCTGGATGAACCGACGGCCGGTCTCGACCCGATTTCGCTTATTCACCTGAGGGAACTGCTTCAACGCGAGCGCTCCAAGGGTCGAACCATCATCGTGACCACCCACATCATGAGTTTTGCCGAGGAGATCTCCGATGAGATCGTTTTCGTTTTGGACGGAAAGATTCACTTCAAAGGGAGTGTCACCCAGATCCAGGATGACACCGGGCAGGCCACCCTTGAGACCGCCATCGCCGCCCTTCTGCGCTCCAGTCAGCCATGACGATTTTCAAGATTCTCAAATACAGTTTCTTCGATCTGAACCGGAGTCGTTGGAGCTACGCGTATCTGCTCTTCTACCTTTCGTTGGGCTTCGTTCTTCTCTTCCTGAACAACGATCTTTCAAAAGCGATCATCACCCTGCTCAATGTCATTATCGTCCTGACTCCCCTGATCGGGACGGTCCTCGGCATCACCTACTTCTATAGTTCGGCCGAATTCACCGAACTCCTGCTGGCCCAGCCGATCAAGCGCACCACCATCATCTTCGGTCAGTATCTGGGTCTCTCGCTGTCTCTCTCCGTCAGCCTGGTGATCGGCCTGGGCATCCCCTTCCTGGCCTACGGGTTGTTTCGATCCTCCGCCATCTTCGATTTTGCCCTGTTGCTCGTTATCGGATCGCTGCTCAGTTTTATCTTTGTTGCCCTGGCCTTCAATATCGCCCTGTCGAGGGAAAACCGGGTCAAGGGATTCGGATACGCGATCCTGATGTGGCTTTTTTTTGCCGTCATCTACGATGGTTTGTTCCTGATCTCGCTGGTCGTCTTTGACGACTACCCGATCGACCGGTTCGCCCTGATTGCAACCATGCTCAACCCGATCGACCTGTCCCGGATCCTGATTCTCATGAAACTGGATATTTCCGCCCTGATGGGCTATACCGGAGCCGTCTTCGAGCGCTTCTTCGGCACCGGCATCGGAATGACCATGTCCCTGGGCGCCCTGGTTGTCTGGTGCCTCGTCCCCGTCCTGAGAATACGCCAGAAACTGGTCAAAAAGGACTTCTAACGTCGCCCAAAGGGGTCAGGCCGTTGTTTGTATACGATCTGATTTCAGATCGTATACAAACAACGGCCTGACCCCTTCCTGTTTCAGCGCACCAGTTCCTTGGGTTTCAGTGCATAACTCCCTTCGACGGATTTTCCGGTTTCCAGCGCCGGGTAGAAGCGGAAGGCGCGGAACGCTGCGATGATGTCCGGTCCGAGTTCTCCACCACGGATGGTCAGGTCGACCACCCTTCCTTTCGCATCCAGGATCAGGTTCACCTCAGGGTTCGTCTCCAGGCCTCGGATCTGTTCTTTCACCTCGAAGGGCATCCCCACCCACATCGGTCTGGGTACCAGGGTCTCTCCTTTGTGTCCGATGAGGTATTCAAGAATCAGGTACTGAAAGGCCTCATCCGCGGTCAAGGCGACCTGCTTATCCGAAAGAGTGGTCGGAATCTCCCGTCCTCCTGAATAGAGATAGATGTTGAATTCATCCACTTCGAACCCGACCGGAAAACCGCCCTGCAATAACTGGATGGAGACGGGCTCACGGCTGATCCCGTCGAGCACCCTGACCCTGAACTTGCGAAAGAACTGATCGGGGACCGCCGGATCGCGAAAATCGGTCACCAGAACCAGGTAGGGATCGATGATCGAATCCCTGGACGCCAGTTCCAGCGTAACTTCGAGCGCATCGAACGTCCCCCCACCCTCGCCCCCCCGCCGGTCCAGGAGTCCGGAACCACCGGTCGATGAGGTCAAGGCTCCCCTCGATCTTCCGATGCTCGCACGGTCTTTTTGAATGGTAACGGAATCTTCAAAGAAGTTTCCCTGCACATTGTCCAGGGGGCTCTGGCCGGATGAAAGGTCTCCCGTTCTGATCGACCCCCAATCCGCCACCTCCTCGTGCCCGGGGGTGTAGGCTTTCCTGCTTAGCAGGTTGCTGATGGCGGCAGACTGCCTGTTCAGCTTCATCTCCCGGTCAATCCATAGACGGCCCACCTTGTCCAGAGGGATCTTCTCAAATCGACCCTTACGGCGAATGGTGATGGTAAACGGGGAAACACCGACGATCGGATGCTTTTCGTCGCCATCCAGCACCTGCAGGTTGCCCCCCGTGTAGAGAATATAGTCCTTCACCAGGGTGGCCCCTTCCGCCCGTGAAACCAGGCAGGGCCCACCCAGGCCGACCAGGACCGTCATTAGGAAAACTCCCCTCCTACTCCATGGTTTCATTGGTAGTTTCCAAGTCCTGATAGCTGACCAGCGATTTCAACCTTTCCAGGTGTTCTCGAAGTTCGCTGGAGCTCTCAAGTCGGATCGCCTCTTCTATATAGGCGACGCTCTTCTCGTATCTGCGGTTTCTGACCGCGATATTGGCCAGTTCCAGGCTGGCCCGACGCCGAGTTTCCTGCACTTGGTAGGCGCGCTCCAGGATCAATTCAGCTCTTGCCAGGTTTCCCTCAATCTCAAGGACCTGACCGAGCCGCACAAGTGCGTCCCCATTCATCGGATCCAGACGGACCAGATCCTCGAGCAGCCTGCGGGCCCCCTCCAGATCGGTTCGGGCATAGAGCCACTCGGCGCGGGTGTGCAGGTGGAGCGCCCGGGTTTCGTCGTCGACCACCGATTCCATGCCACTCAGCAACTCGCCCGCTTCCTCGAGCCGATCCTCAGCGATCAACGCCTGGGCGTAAATCAATGACCGGGTAACTCCCAGTTCCCGGTCGCGTTCAATCACCTGCCCATAGGCGGTGACCGCTTCACGATGGAAGTCCATCTTCGCATAAAGATTGGCGAGAAAAAGCACCCCGTCCGTTTCAAGGCGGTCCAACCCGGCCGCAACCTCCAGCATGACGATTGCCTCAAGCAGACGACCACCATCGTAGAGCGTGTTCGCATAGAGCAGGTAATTGCGGCCGTCCCCGGGATTGAGCCTGATCAGTTGCTTGAGCATCGCCTCCGCCCGGCTGGTTTCACCACTTTCCAGATACAATTTCAACAGGCCCTCAATCAGTTCCGTGTTTCCGGGTTCCGAAGTCAACGCCTGCATATAGGCCATTTCCGCCACCAGTGGATTGCCCGACTTCTGGAGACTGTAGGCCAGCAGACTGAAGGTCCGGGCCTTCTGATCTCCCAGCGAGATCACTTCGGTGAAACACGGAATGGCTTCGCTGTAGCGCTCCATCGTATACAGAAGGACGCCCAGGTTAAGCCAGGCGCGCCTGAATTCCGGGTACCTCTTCAGAGCGCTGCGAAACCTGGCCTCGGCACTCACCGTGCGTCCCTGAACAAAGTACAGATTGCCAAGGATGAACTCAAAGGCCGCGCTCTCCGGTTCGTCATCCGAGATCATCGTCTCAAGCAGACGCATGGCATAATCCGGCTGCTCAAATACCATGGGGACAATCGTCTCGTAGAGCGAAAATTCAGTCGCGGTCATCCGCGGCTCGCGATTACGCAGGAATTGGTACGATTCGTTGATGATCGCGTTGACATCCACTTCCGGAGCCGGATCGGAGGTTTTCGACCAAAGCGGCGATGCCAGGCCAAGGAGAAAGGCGGTAAGGACTCGTGTTCGCATCTTCATCGGAAATCAGCAAATCCCCGGTCGTCTCCTTGCTTCCGTATTATGTAAAACGGCTGCTGCACCCAGCAGGCGACCTTCCGCCCATTCCGGATCGCCGGACGGAACCTCCATTCCTTGATCGTTTCGATCATGGCCTTGTCCAGGTCCTGGTCGGCCGATCGCAAAAGCTTGACCAGGTCGACCGTTCCGTCGCTCGTCACCACGAACATGAGGGTGATCCGGGGATCCTCGACCCCGAACAGAATCCCCGGGGGAAGGGTGGGCATCTTCTGATAAACCGCGATCGGCGACTGGTCGACCTCCGAACGCCTGAATACGTGGCCGATCTCCAACTCCATCTCGTCCGATTTCGGCCTGAAGGCTTCGAGAGCAAACGAGAAATCCGGCACGGCGACCGGTCGTGTGATCGGTTTCATCTCCGGCGGGGAGGCCGCGATCCGGACCGAGCTGGTTGAAGGTGATTCAGCCAACTCGAAAGGGTGCATCGGGGGCGCTTCCCGATTCCCGAATTCCGGTGGTGGCGGTGGCGGTGGTTCCAGCATGGTGATGGCCCGCAGTTCTTCGACTGGGACGGGGGGCGCCTCCAGCTGGGTTTTCTGGGCCAGTGAAATCCCCAGAAGAATCAGAAAACTAACCAAGACGCCTCCCGCCAGACTCAAGAACCGGCGACGGCCCGCTTCCGGATTCAGTTGGAACAGGGTACTCATCTCAGAGCCCTTCCGTTGATTCGGTCGCAAAATGGACCCTCGGGATGCCGGCCCGCTTGGCCTCTGCATAGACCCCGGCAAACATGCCGTGACTGGTCGATACATCGGCCCGTATGATCAGTACGGCGTCATCGCTGAATGTCGCCTGCCGGACCACCGGTGCCACCTGATCGAGAGGAATTTCCTGGCCATCGAAATAGATGCGGTCGTCCGCCGTGATGGCGATGAGCAGCGCATCCCGATCCCGGAGTTCCGTTCCCCGCACATCCGGCCGGTCAACCTCAACCCCCGGGTCTTCAACAAACACGCTGGTTACGATGAAGAAGATCAGGAGGATGAAGATGCAATCGATCATGGGGGAGAGATCAATTCTCACCCTGCGGTCGCGGCGTTGATTGATGGAAGATCTCAGCATCAGTCCGCGTCCATGATCTGGCCTTCCAGCCGGTTCAACTGCAGGGTTGTCTCCTGTAATTCCCGCTGGGCATAATAAAGGATGATCAATGCCGGGATGGCGATGCCCAGGCCCGTCTCGGTGGTGACCAGCGCCATCGATATTCCACCCGCGAGCCCTTCGATCGACTGCTGGCCCGAACGGGCGGCCAGGCTTTCAAATGTGTTCACCATGCCCATGACCGTGCCCAACAAGCCGAGTAACGGCGCCGCGGCGATCAAGGATCCGATCATCGCACGGTGGCGGAAATAGGTTTCTTCCAGCTCTGTACCCGATTTTCTAAGACGAGACAGATCCTTCGGGCCGACCAGCAATTCGTGCCCCAGCCGGTGCTTGGCCTGGTTCAGGAGGATGAACAGGTTCAGGCACCTCTCGTAGAGTATCAAGGAAAGCAGGATCAACGCGATCATGACGGGACCGCCCTGCCGGGCAAGATCCAGGATGGCGCTCATGATGAAACCGTCCCCCCGTCTTTCCGGCCCATCTTCTGTTCGTCCGAGGCAGTCACGAATTCGACCGCATACTGCTCGAGCAATGAAAGGTTTTTCTGGGTTCGATGCGACAGATAACCGTGAAGCACCAGAGTCGGGATCGCCACGATCAACCCCAACTCAGTTGTAATCAGGGCTTCCGATATGCCACTTGAGAGCTTGCCCGCATTCCCGGTCCCAAAAACCGTGATCAGGGTGAAGGTCTTGACCATGCCGACCACCGTCCCAAGCAGTCCGAGCAGAGGTGCCGCCGCCGCGATGACGGCCAGAAGCGGCAGCCTTCTCTCATGATCGATCCGCTGCCTGAGTATGAAGGCGAAGAGGTGTTCCTCGAGCACTGCCTTCGGTTTCTCCATGTGCCGCATGCCTGCCACGAACATCTCCTGCGTCGTGGCCCGAAGCGAGCTTACCGCCTTTTCGGTCTCATCGATCGACCGGGTGGCCAGCTGGTCCAGGACACTTCGCACCGACTTGGGATCGTCAATCGACAGGCGGCGCAGATCCGCGATCTTGATCAGACCGGTAATGAACGCAAACACTCCGAGGCCGATGATGACGTATCCAACAATCCCTCCCTTTCGGAGATGAACGAAAATCGAATCGCGGGATTCCTGAAGAGGCAGCGCCTTACCGTCCGAAGCATCCACCGGGATCTCTCCGTATTCACCCGAAAAGTACAGCTCTGCCTGGGCGCGATCCCAATCTGCAAGAGGGTAAACCGCCGGCAGGAGATCCCCTTCCCTCGGCCGCACCGTGCCCGCGATCTGAAAATCCGTGTCGGCAAAGAATCCCTCGGGGCCGACAAACGCAAACCGACCTTCCCAGACCCGGTTGTCGTCCATGGAAAGGGCGAACCCTTCGACCGTGTATCCACCCAGTTGACGTTGCAGTCGATCCAGGAGCAGATCCGAGGTATCCAGTGCGGCGACCGCATGGGCGAGTTTGGAGGGCCGCTCAAAGGCCTGAAGGTAGCTCGCGATCCGGTCACCGTAGAGCAACGACTCTCCCGGCAGAAGAGCGCTTTCCAGGGCCTCCAGATTCTCCCGTGCCACCCTCGAGATATAGTCCAGGTTCCTGACCACCAGTTCCCATTCAGTCTCGAACCCCAACCTCTCGGTTTCCGCTCGAACCGCATTCGTCTCAAGAGTACTGATCCCGGCCTCCTGTCTCATGATCCGGTCTTCAAGCTCGTGAACGGCTTCAACCAGGGGCGTCCGCTCGTCAGCGATTCGCTTCCTGACCGCCACCAGCTCGGATGTCGCTGACTCAAGTCGTTGACCGTATTCGAGGATGGCCCGGGCCATCAAATCGTCGAGTGACTCATCACCGGCTGCTGAAACCAGGGAGGCCAGACCCATGATACCGAGGAAGAACGCGGGGAACACTTTCATGGCATCACTCCTGGACCGATGTCCCAATCGGGTTCGCCAGCCTGGCTGGAACTTCGACGAACTCCGGAGTCGCCTCATCGTGGTACAATACCATCAGCCGGGCCACGGTCGGACCCAGACTTGCCTGCTCCTCCCAGACCCATTCCTTTTCACCGGGTGAGCCGTAAAAGGCGATCCCTTCCGCGCTGTCGAGAGCGTAAGCATGGCTGAGACCCCAGTAAAGCACGCTCAGGAATCGAGCGGACTGTCCGGTCTCCACGACGAGTATCTCTTCACTGTAGGTGATCGCGCTGTTGAACTGGAAACACCGGTTGAGAACAGTCGCCGCAGTCTGCATCCGCTCACTGACACTCAGCGACGGGTCTTCGAGACTTCGATAGGAAAACTCAAGGGCTTCCGACAACCGTGGAGGCAACCAGGAGCGCAGTTCGACCAGGCTCACGCTCAGGGCCTGCACCCTTTCCCCCGCACCTTGAAGCAACTCCAGCCCTTCTTCGCTCTTCAGCCCGAGCTCAGCCACGCTGCCGCGTTCACGGGCCGCGGTCGCCTCCAGGTAATCCCGCCGGTCCTCCAGAATTCGGGTTCGCTCGGTCAGAGCCTCAAGAGTCGATTCCAGAAAGACCTTCTGCCAACGCCACTCAGTCTCGGCCCTGACGGTTTCCGACCGGATCCGAGCCCATTCCGTGGCCGCATTCTGTACGGTTTCAATCGACTCGCCAACCAGCATGGATGGGGCAATCAAGCCTGGAACCAAGCCCAACCAGCACCGAATCGATCGTTTCCACCAACCTTTCATTGTAGAATAACCACCCTATTTGACTTACAGGCAAATGCCAGCCCCAACCAGAATTCGAACCTTCAACAGCCCGAACCCACAGATCCCCCCGAAGCCTTGAGACGTCTCGAATTCAGAGACGCGAAACAACCCTTTCTTCGTCGGAACCGTACGAAGCTGACACCGATAAGAGCCCCGACCGCTGTTTTCATTCCGCACCACAGCTCGACTACCTCAATCGGAAGGGGTCAGCCGTTGATTATATACGATCTGAACTCAAATCGTATATAAACAACGGCCTGACCCCTTTTCTCCTCGCTTGCAGAGGTTTCACTGAGGTTCAATCTCCGGGCGGATCCACCCGGATTCCCTTTTACCGATTCCGCCATGCAGCCCTTCCAAGCCTCCCTCAGCCGAAAGGTCGTCATCATCACCGGATTCGTCGCCGGCATCCTGATCGCCGTCGCCGCCTCGGCCATCGCGAGCCAGCGCGATATGAACCAGACGGCCCGGGCGACCCTCATCGTCCTTCCCTTTGCGGCTCTCGGGGTCGGCCTTCTTTTCCGCGTCCGGGGTTACGACCTTGAAGACGACCACATTCGCGTGCGCCGCATCGCCTTTCCCGTTCGCCTCCCGATCGCTGCACTCAAGTCGGTGGAAAAAGCCCCCGAGTTGATGAATCGCAGCGTGCGCACCTTTGGCAACGGGGGACTGTTTGGATTCTACGGCCGATTCTGGAAGCCCGGACTCGGGAAATTCACCGCCTATGTGACCAACCCCGAAAATACGGTCGTCCTGAAAAGCGACGACAGGATGATTGCACTCAGCCCCGACCAACCCCGGGCCTTCGTCCAAGCCCTTCGCGAAAAACTGGGCCGCACCACTCACCCCTGACCTCCTATCCCATGTCACATGTTTCCGAATATCAAGCCACCGGGTTCACCGTCATACCCGGTCTGTTCAGTCGTGAGCGGATCGCGGAAATCAAACGAAACGCCATCCGCCTGCTGACCGAGATCGACCGGCTCAATGTGCCTTCCGGAGTGAACGTCTGGATGGCGGACCAGATCGATGAAACCATCCGGGAAGTCGTGACCGACCCCAGGCTGGTGCAGGTGGTCCGCGACCTGATTGGAAAGGCCCCCGAATTCCTGAGCGTCAAGACCGTGTTCAAAAGCGCCGGGAAACGATTCCCCTCTCCCTGGCATCAGGATTGGTTTTACTGGAAAGGATCGACCAAGCTATCGGCCTGGATCGCGCTCGACAAAGCGACTGAAGAAAACGGATGCCTCAAAATGATCCCCGGCACGCATACCCGGGTCTTCCCCATGCGCAACAAGGAGACAGAAACCGGATTCAACAGACAGATCCCGAGCAGCGAACTCGAGGACCTGCCCGTGCAGACGGTCCCGGTCGAGATCGGCGACGTGGTTTTCTTCCACGATCTCGCCGTTCACGGATCCCATGAGAACCGATCGGGGGCCGATCGCTGGTCACTCATCGCGACCTACCGCGATCGCTCCGAACCGGACGACTCGACGGTATGGAATTCGAGCCTCCCCTTGTAGCCGCGCAGGCACGTCCTCCATTCTCCTTCAGCGTGGAGGGCTGTCCTCCCGGGCAGCCGCAGAGCCCCAAGCCTCCAATCGGTCGCGCAGAAGCACGACCCTCCATTCTCCTTCAGC